>JAFUIW010000066.1 GCA_017473945.1 Methanobrevibacter sp.
AAGATTCCCATTTCCCATCCGTTTGCTTTGTATGCTTCAGCAATTTCTGGCATTAGTTCGAATGCTTTTTCAACGATTTCTTCATTTTTGCTTAAATCTGCTACACCGTAATATCTTAGGAAGTGTTCGCCATCCCATGCAGCAATTTCAACATTTGGATTTGCTTCCATTTGTTTGTATACTGCTTTGAAGGTTCCAACTCCAAAGTAAATTTTGTCACCGTCCAGTAAGTGGAATCCTAATGGTCTTACTTTTGGTTTGTCTCTGTCTACTGTGGATAAGTAGAACACTTCAGCTTTTGTTAAAATTTCATTAACTTTTTCAATGTTTGACATAATAATACCTCTAATTGATATTTAGTTGAACATAATAAATATATTTTTTAAATCATTTCATCGATATGAACTCCGTTATATCGATATGAAAATATTTATATATCATTTGTTATAGATTTATAATTACTAATCATGATAATTAAATTATATGTTAAGATTGGTGATTGAATTTGTAAAAACATTGTTAAATTGAATATAATGCTGTGTGAATATTCAATTAACTGTTATTTTTTAATTACTCTAATATTATCATATAATTGTTGAATGTGAAAATGATTTAATTTGATACCATTCTGGGGTTGGTTTTGCTTTATGTATGCATCGTTATTACCATTTTTGCAAGAATTTGATTATCTGGTAGTGTTTATTCCTATAAATTAATTCGAGGAGATAATTATGAAATCTATGAAAAAATTAATGCTGATTGCAATTTTAGCAGCAATAGTTATTGTTAGTGCAGGTACAGTTTCCGCAGGTTGGTTTGACTTTTTAGGCGGTGACTCTAGTAGCACTGCTAATGCTAATTTAACTGGACAAGAAGTAAACTTGGCTGCTGCTGCTAGTTTAAAAAACGCTTTTGATGAAAAATTAATTCCAATGTTTGAACAAAAATATCCTGGTGTAAAAGTAACACCTACCTATGCTTCAAGTGGGGATTTACAAACTCAAATTGAAAATGGTTTGGCTGCTGATGTGTTCATGTCTGCTGCTAATAAGCAAATGAATAAATTAGCTGAAGAAGATTTAGTTGACAATAAAACTAATCTCCAATTCTTAGAAAACAAAGTTGTTTTAATTGTTCCTGCTGATTCTAATTCCACTATCAAATCATTCGATGATTTGAAAAATGTAAGTGGTAACATTGCTATCGGTGATCCTGAATCCGTACCTGCAGGTCAATACGCTAAAGAAGTATTAAACAACACTGGAATCTGGAGTGATGTTGAATCTAAATTATCATTAGGTACTGATGTAACTGCAGTATTAAACCAAGTAGCACAAGGATCTGCTGAATGTGGTATTGTTTATGCTACAGACGCTAAATCCATGCCGGATAAAGTAAAAGTTGTTTGTGAAGCTCCGGACAGTGCTTTAAAAACTCCAGTTATTTACCCTGTAGCTGCTCTTAAAAATTCAACTGATTCTGAAGCTACTCAAGCATTCTTAAGTTTCTTACAAACTAAAGAAGCTAAAGACGTATTTGTTGAATACGGTTTTACTATACATGAATAGATTTTTCTATTCATGAATACTTTTTTTTATTTTTTTATGATTAAATTTTAATATGACATTGTTCATATGAATAGTATAAGATATTAATAGGAGATAATGATATGATGGATTGGTCCCCGGTTTTCATTTCAATGAAGACAGCAAGCTTGTCAATTTTTATAACTTTTTTTGTTGGTTTAATTGTTGCTTGGGGATTAATTAAGATTAAAAATGATTCAATAAAGATTGTTCTTGATGGAATTTTCACACTTCCAATAGTCTTGCCCCCAACAGTAGTAGGGTTCTTTTTGTTATATATTTTTGGTGTTAGAGGACCAATTGGTAGTTTTTTCCTAGATTTTTTCAGTACAAAAATTGCTTTTTCATGGTCTGCAACTGTTATTGCTGCGGTGGTAATGTCTTTTCCTTTGATGTACCGTTCTGCAAGAGGTGCATTTGAACAGGTGGATTCAAACTTATTGGATGCTGGACGTACTTTAGGGATGTCTGAATGGAAAATTTTCTGGAAAATTTTATTTGCAAATGCACTGCCTGGTATTATAAGTGGTGGAATTCTTGCATTTGCCAGAGGTTTAGGCGAATTTGGTGCAACAGCAATGCTTGCAGGAAATATTGCAGGACAAACCAGGACTCTGCCTATGGCAGTTTATTCGGAAGTGGCTGCAGGTAATATGGGAAGCGCATTTGATTATGTAATTGTTATTGTTATCATATCGTTCATAGCTATTTTCATCATGGACTTTATTACAATACGTAAAGAAAGGCAATGGAGATAATTGCAGTCGGGAGAATTATTATGAGTAAACTACTTAAAGTGGATATTCAAAAAAAGCTTAAAGAATTTGACTTGGATGTTAATTTTGAATTAAGAAAAGGTTGTCTGGGTATTCTAGGCCCTTCCGGTTGCGGTAAAAGTATGACATTAAAGTCCATTGCTGGCATTGTTGATCCAGATGAGGGCATTGTAAGTTTCAATAACGGTGATGAAACAATCTATTTTGATTCTAGTAAAAAAACTAATTTAAAACCTCAAAAAAGAAACGTAGGCTATTTATTTCAAAATTATGCATTATTTCCAAATATGACTGTTGAGGAAAATGTTGCAGTGGGATTATCAAAAGATGATGATATGACAATTGTCTCTGAAATGATTAAACGTTTTCATCTGAATGGATTGGAAAAAAGATATCCTCGTCAATTATCTGGTGGCCAGCAGCAAAGAGTAGCTTTGGCTCGTATCTTGGCCTATAGTCCGGATGTAATTTTATTTGATGAGCCGTTCAGTGCAATGGACACCTATTTGAAGGAACAGTTGCGTATTGAACTTGTTAATCTACTAAATGATTTTGATGGATTGTCCATATTGGTTACTCATGATCGTGATGAAGCGTTTCAATTTTGTGATGCGCTTCTAGTATTGGATGAGGGTAAAATCATTGCTAAAGGAAGTACACACGAATTATTTGAGAATCCAAAAAAGGTTCAGGTTGCAAGACTCACCGGTTGTAAAAATATCTCTAAAATAGAAATTGTCGATGAATATCATGTTAAAGCCCTAGATTGGGGAATTACGTTAGAAGTATCAGAAAAAATTTCCAGTAATATTACTCATATAGGAATAAGGGCTCATGACTTTACTCCTGCTCAAAGTGATGAGGTAAACTCTTTTGACACTATAAATGCAACAAAATTGGAAATGCCTTTTGAATGGGAAATAACTTTGGCAAATGGCATATGGTGGAAATTTGAAAAGCCGATTCGAGCTCACGACTTTGAAATCCCACAATTTTTAAAAGTAGACCCAAAAAACATAATTTTACTGGAAGATTAATTGAATTAATTTCAATATTTAAAGCAATCTTTTTGGTGGTTGTCGATGATTCCGATAGCCTCAAGATATGAATAGATGATTGTTGGGCCGACGAATTTCATTCCTCTCTTTTTCAAATCTTTAGAAATCTTTTTTGACAAATCGGATTCAGTCAGATATTCTGCCTTTATTATTTTTCCATCAGTAAATCCCCAGATGTATTCATCAAAGCTTCCAAACTCCTTTTGAATTTCAATAAATATCTGAGCATTGTTGATTGCAGCCGCAATTTTACCTTTATGGCGTATGATTCCAGCATTTTCTCTAAGCTCATTAACTTTAATATCCTCGTATTTGGCAACTTTTTCAACATCAAAGTTATCAAATGCCTCTTTGAAGTTTTCACGCTTTTTTAAGATAGTAATCCATGAAAGACCTGCCTGAAATGATTCCAACACTAAAAATTCGAACAGTTCTCTTTCATCATGTGTTGGAACTCCCCATTCTTCATCATGATATTTCACGTAAATTTCTTCCACATCAGTTGCCCAATTGCATCGTTTATTATTCATAGAAATAATTATTAGATGCTTCACTTAAATATATTTATAGTTAAAACTTTTCAACTTTGATTATTTTTTTCAATTAAAATTGATTGAATGAAGATTTGGGCTAAAATCTTGTTTTTAGTTTAAAAATAATCATGTTAAAAACTCATTACATGAAAAAAGAATTTTGAGGGAATTATATGGCTAATTTAGGATTTGGAATGATGAGACTTCCGATTTTGGAGGAAGACAACTTTAAAAGTATAGACTACGAACAGGTCAATAGGATGGTAGATGCATTTATGGATGCTGGTTTCAATTATTTTGACACTGCATTCGTTTACCATGAAGGTATTGGTGAAGATGCATTCAAAAGATGCGTTGTGGACAGATATCCTCGTGAATCATTTAAAATAGCTACTAAACTGCCGTTGTTCGTCATCATTGAAGAGTCACAGCTTGAACCGATATTTGCCGAGCAGCTTAAAAATTGTGGTGTTGACTATTTTGACTATTATATGCTCCATAATGTAAGCGGATTTACAGAAACCGCATGGAAAAACGTTGATTTGTACTCTTTTATCCAAAAGAAAAAGGAAGAAGGCTACATAAAACACATTGGAATATCAACTCACGGCAATGCGGAATTTTTAGAGGAAATATTATTTGAACATCCTGAGCTCGAATTCGTATTGCTTCAGATAAACTATCTTGACTGGGATGATGAAGGAATTGAATCCAGAAAATGCTGGGAAGTTGCAAGAAAATACAATAAGCAAGTAATGGTTATGGAACCTTATAAAGGTGGATTTTTAGCTGATGTTCCTGAACAAGCGGAAAAATTGATGAAGGAACATGACTCTGATAAATCTGTTGTTTCATGGGCTATGAGATTTGTTGCAAATCTCGATGATATCTGTGTTGTACTAACTGGTGCAAGCAATCTGGAACAGCTTGAAGACAATATTCAGGAATTTAAAAATGCAGATCCGTTAAGTGATGATGAATTGAAACTCCTTGAGGATGTTTCAGAAATAATTAACAGTAACATTACTGTTGACTGTACAAAATGCAGATATTGCGTTGATGCATGTCCTGAAGAAATTGACATTGCAAAGATTTTCGATTTGTATAATAAGGACAGGATGCTAGGTAAGGATGACTGGACACAGTTTGGTAATGCATATCTTAATTATTCAAGGCTTCCTGATGTTGGAATAGCTTCAGACTGTTCTGAATGTGAATCATGCATTGAGGAATGCCCTCAGCAAATCAACATTCCTGAAGTTCTAAAGGATGTTGCTAAAGTATTTGAAACTGAAGGTTATGGATTTACAAACTAATCCATATTTTTATTATTTTTTTTCAAGTTCAACCAAATTTTTAATAATAATTAAAAATATAAATATAAATAGTTATTTTATTGAGGATAAATTATGATACCTGGTATGAATAAAAAACAAATGAAACAAATGGAAAGACAAATGAAAAAAATGGGCATGAAAATGGAAGAATTGGAAGGTGCCCGTGAAGTCATAATCCGTTTTGATGAAAAAGAATTAGTTATTGATAATCCTAGTGTAAGTTTAATGAATGTTATGGGTCAGGAAACCTACCAGATTGAAGGTCAAGCTCGTGAAGTGGAACTTGAATATGAAGTTGAAATTCCTGATGAAGATATTGAAATGGTGGCTAACAGCGCTAACGTTTCACAAGATGAAGCAAGAGCTGCCCTTGAAGAATGTAAAGGGGATTTAGCTGAAGCTATCATGAAGTTAAATCAATAGATAAAATGACAGTTATTGCACACATATCTGATTTACACGTAAGCCGTGCCGATTTCGATGAAGAAGTGTTTATGCAGGCAGTGGCTGAGATAAATCAACTGCAGCCCGACATGATTATTTTGACTGGGGACATTACCAATAACGGTTATTATGTCGAGTTTGAACAGGCAACAAGATATCTGTCTCTTTTTGAAGCGCCATTATTTGCAATTCCCGGCAACCATGATTCACGTAATTTGGGATATCAGACATTTGAAGAACTGATAGGTGAAAGAAGCTGGAAATTAACTTTAGGTGAAAAGTTTACAGTCATAGGTCTTGACAGCAGTTCCCCTGATGAAAGCAGAGGCCATATTGGAACTCCTCAGCACATGTGGCTTGAACATCAACTTGATGAATGTGTAATTCAGGAAAATTTCGCAATTGTTGCGCTGCATCATCATGTTATACCTATTCCTCAAACCGGAAGGGAACGCAACGTTTTATCTGATGCGGGCGATATACTGAAAACCTTAACAACCCATGAGGTGGATTTGGTATTGTCAGGGCATAAGCATGTTCCCAATATCTGGAAAATTAACAATACTGTTGTTGTTAATGCAGGTTCATTATGCTCCTGTAAATTAAGAGGAAAAAATAAAAATTCTTATAATGTTTATAACATTACTGATAGTGAAATTGAAATATTTTTAAATACTGTCGGCGGTGAAAAATTATTGTTTGGAAAATATCCAAGAAATTCGTTATAAATTAAAAATTTAAATATTAAAAAAATTAATATACTATACTGAAATTAAATTGTATTAGTTAGGTGATATTATGAAAGTTGTCGTTGATGCTTCTAATGTAGCTTATTATGTGAAAAATGAAAATGGTCAACCGCAAATGGCTAATATTATTGCTGCTGTTAAAGCATTAGAAGAAGGTGAAGATGAATTTGTCATTATTGCAGATGCTTCACTTCGTCATGATATTGATGATAAACAAAAGTATTTGAAATTGTTGGAAAGTGAAAACGTTGAAGAAGTTCCAGCAGGAAACGACGCTGATCATTTTATTTTAGATATAGCTACCAATGAAAAAGCTAAAATATTATCTAATGATAAATTCAGAGATTATGCTGCTGAATTTAGAAATATTTCTTCATTTAGAATTCCATTTGTAATAGAAAATGGCAGATTGACATTTGGAAAACCGAATAAACCTAAAAAGGATAAGAATATTCTTCAACACATCTGTGAAGAGATTATCAAAGAATTGAACTTTAAAAAATGGGAAATTTATACAGGTAAAGAAGGATTGGAGATTTCTCCATTAAATATTGCAAAACAGGCCATTATTCGTATCGATAATGAGAATAATGCGGAATCAAAACTTGAAAACATATTCTCAAAAATACCTATGTTTAACAAGATTGTAGAAATGGTTGATGATGTTGAAATTGCCGCTCCTTATGTTATTTTCGTATTGGTTCATCCTAAAGATTATAAATTGGCTGTAAAAAATGCAGGTAACATTTCAGTAACAATTGCAGACAGGTTAGGTCTTGAGAAAAAACCTTTGATTGCAGTTCGTAATGATTTATTCACAAAACCAGGTAACTTTGAACTGAATATACTGCTTGCAGATGAAGTGACTGAAAACGCACCGTATAATATTTTGGTTCGCGTTAGCGCACACGATGAAGTGTTCATTAAAAGAAATTCAAGAAACATTGCAAGTACCATAGCAGGCAGGCTTGGATCCTGGAAGTTCCCCTTCGTATCAGTCAAACCGGATATGCTTTTGGAAAAACCAGGTGATTTTGAAATAGTTCTCGAAAAAGGAGATGCGTTTGATGACTAGTTTTTTAACTAAGTCTTATATTAAGTTAACCACAAAACTCAATCCGATTGCGGTTGGGACAAAATTTTTTCCAACCAATAATCTTGAAACTGAGTATGTGGAATTATTCAATTATACTCAAACAATATTATTTGAGTTAGATAAGGCAGAAATCACTTCAGATTCCATTTTAGAAAATCTTATCAGAGATGTTGGTGCAGAAAATATTCCTAAGGATTATGATTTTTATGAATTGACTCCTGCGGAGAATAGGGTTGAGGAATATGCTTTAGTGAGTAATATCATCATGGGTAGTGACCGTTATTTTTACATAGAACTTAAGCAACCTTCTAATTTAATCAATGTCTTTGTTAAAATTATCCAAAATGAAAAAGGAGAAATTGTGGAAAAAACAGCCACCGAACTTGTTGCAAGGATGTTAAGTAAAAACGATGCAATTCGTGTAGCTATTGAATTGATTGGTATCGGATTATCAGAAGGTATTGAAGTTGTATCTGCTGTAGGAATGACTGGCGCTGCTTCAATTGAAAGGGCAATTCATTATACTCAAAATGTAGGAAGTTTCCCTGGAATTGCATTTACAAAACTTGGGGGAGAATATGCATTGGTATTTGATTCTCCATTTTTACTGCAGGAATCCCGTCCGGTTAACTTAGAAAATTATTTATTCATTGACTTAATTGATTCCACCAAATTCATTGATAAAAATGGTAGAAATCAGCTTGTTGACCTCATGACTGGAATTAAAAATTTCATCGAAACAGAATGTGACGGTGAATTGGAAGGTTATCGAGAAGGAGGGGATGATTTCATTGCAAGATTCCCATCTAAAGATTTAGCTATCCGTGCGGGTCTTGATGCAGCATGGTTTGCACTTGATAATGGTGCAAAGATAAGAGCTGGTGTTGGCAGAAGCAGACGTGAAGCTGGAGAGCGAGCGCAGCTTGTTGATAGTTTAGAATCAACATCTCCACTGTCATTGGTTGTTTTTGAATTGGCCAACGGATTATATGCTTACAATATTCCATCTGAATTTTCAAGAACATTAATCAACCTAATCGAAAATGAAAAGGCTAAATTGATTGGTGTTTTTGCCTTTGTATTTATATTTGTTTATGTCATGTCCATTTTAGGATTGGGCATGTTCGGATTTGTTGGAATTATATTGGCTTTAGTGTATGCATTTATTGCATGATGAAATAAAAGAGAAAATATTATGAGAAGGAAAAAAGACGATAAGCGAGTTTTAAGAAGAGGTAATGGTCGAGATACTAAAAAGAATCATCGTAGACCTGCACTCATTAAAAGAAACAATAATAATTCTCCAAATAGGAATACTTATCGTAGCAGAAATGATAATTGGAATAGAAATAGAAACAGAAAACCTAAAAAACGTAGTCGTAAAACTGTATTTTTGATGATTCTTGTATTGGTTGCATTCATTATCGGTGCTGGAATCGGGGTCATGATGAGTTTTGATCAGGAAAATAATGCTACTGAAAGTAATGAAACTCATGTGGAAAATGTTACAGTGGAAATGACAACTCATCTAAACGAAACTGAAGAAGTCGTCTTTGATGAGTCAGATGCAGTTGATTTTAATGAAAACCGGTCTTCAGAAATATTGGGTGCTGAAAAAAATCCGTATTACTATGACGACGGTTTGGGACATTAATTAATTTCAGTGATATTATGGATTTTATAAAAACTATAGGTGGTGGATTTTCGGTCATTGAAAATCTTAAGGTATCTGGTGCTCGTGAAGGTAAATATGGAGTAAGTATTATCCTCTGCCCTGACAGTAATGCTTCTGGGGTTTTTACTTCAAATAAAGTTACCGCAGCTCCTGTTAAATATACTAAAAATGTACTTAAGAATGGGAAAGTTTCAGCTGTTTTTGTAAACAGTGGTAATGCTAATTGTTTTACTGGTGATCAAGGGTTTAAAGACTGTGAAACTTTAGTTGAATTGGTTTCAAAAGATTTAAAAATACCTAAAGAGGAAATTGCAATTTCCTCAACTGGTGTTATAGGTCGTGAAATGCCGATTGACATTATTTCTAAAGTTGCATATGAATCTCTTTCTAATTTGGGAAATAAACCTGAAAATTCTCTTGCAGCTGCAAAAGCTATCATGACTACTGACACTTTTCCAAAGGAATGTGCAGTTGAAGTAACATTAACAACTGGTGAAGTAGTTAAAATTGCAGGAATTACCAAAGGAAGTGGTATGATTGCTCCAAATATGGGTACAATGTTGTCATTCATTGTAACTGATGCTGTAATTCCTTCAGAAGAAATTAACGCTGCATTGAAACAGGCTGCTGACATTAGTTTCAATATGATTGTCGTTGATGGTGATGAAAGTACAAATGATACTTGTCTTTTAATGGCAAATGGTGCATCCGGTGTGGAAGTCGTTAAGGATGGTAATGTTGATTCTAATTTCCAGGAAGCATTAAATTACCTTTGCATAGAATTGGCTAAAAAAATGGCCCGTGATGGTGAAGGAGCTACCAAGTTCATCGAAGCCAATGTTTGCGGTGCTAAAGATTTAAACGATGCCAGACTTGCAGCAAAATCTATTATTTCATCAAGTCTTTTCAAATCTGCAGTATTTGGTGGAGATCCTAACTGGGGAAGAATCGTATCTGCAATAGGATATTCTGGTTGTGATTTAAATCCTGATATTGTAACTATTGCAATTGCTGATGACGCTGATGAAGTGGACCTTGTTAAAAATGGCGAAATCTTGGCATTTGAAGACACTCCTTATCTTGAAAGAGCAGAAAAAATCATGCAATCAAAAAATGTAATTGTTAACATAGATATGGATTTAGGTGATGGTGAAGCAACTGCATGGGGTTGTGATTTAACTTATGATTATGTTAAAATTAATGCAGAATACACCACTTAAAGAAAACCTTTAAATACTTTTAAAACATATATTTTTTTGTTATACAATAATTCTAATTTTGTAATGATTAAATATAAGGAGGGGAAAATATGGCAAAAGTTAAAGGAACTAACAGAAGAACCAGACAAAAAAGAAGTTATACTAAACCTGGTAGTAAAAGAGGAAGAGGAGTTAAACAAACTTGGAAAAAATAATCCTCTTATAACTTTTTTTTATTATTTTTAATTGTTTTACCGATATTAACCTAACCTCATTTTGACAATAATTATATACTATTTTTGATAGACTATTATCTAGGTGAATTTTATGAATGGTCACAGAGCACACGGATTTTCAAGTGCAATGTTTTTGGATTCTGATGAAATCCTAGGTGAATTAAATCTTAAGGGCAACGAGGTTTTCATGGATGCTGGCTGCGGTGACGGTCACAATGCCATAAAGGTAGTAGAAGAATATCTTCCGGAAGGCACAGTATATGCTGTTGATATTTATGATGCATCAATTGAGGACATGGAAACCTATAAAAAGGAAAACAAAGTTGAAAACCTCATTAACATTGAAGCTGACATAACTGAAGGAATCCCTGGTGTTGATGATGAATCAATTGATGTTGTTTTGATGGTTAACGTATTCCATGGATTTAAGGCATCAAGAAAGGTGGATGAAGCAATCTCTGAATTTGCAAGAATAATCAAGCAGGATGGTAAAATAGCCATTATGGATTATAAGGCATGGGATGTTCCAAAAGGCCCTCCGACACCTGTGAGAAGTTCTCCTGATGAATTGGAAGAATTCTTTGCAAAACACGGTCTTAAAAAGATTTACTTAAATGAAGACATCGGTGAGGACATTCCTGAAGGCAAATCTCATTATTTAATCATGTTTCAAAAGGAATAACTAAGTTATTCTTATTTTTTTTCTATTTTTCAACTATTTTTTTTTAAAAATCATTAAATACTATTTTTTAAAGATTAATATTAAAGACTATATGGTGAGACAATGGAACATAAGCATCATGCAAAATCAAGCATAAATTTCCTGAATTCCGATGAAATTCTTGAAAAATTAGATCTTAATGGTGATGAGGTTTTCATGGATGCCGGTTGCGGTGATGGTCACATTGCAATCAAGGCACTCAAAGATTATCTTCCTGATGGAATGGCCTATGCGGTAGATAACTATGATATTTCAATCAATGAGCTGGAAGAGTATAAACAGGAGAATGGTCTTGAAAATTTAATTAATATTCTCGCAGACATTACACAAGACATTCCTCAAATCGAAGATGATGCAATTGACATGATTTTCATGCTTAATGTGGTTCATGGATTTAAGGCTGCCGGAAATATGGATGATGTTATTGAAAAATTATTGCGAATACTTAAAACTGACGGCAAAATTGCAATTGTTGAGTTCAGGCCCATTGAGTGGACATTTGGACCTCCATTGGAAATAAAATATGCTCCGGATGAGCTGGAAGAAATATTTAATAATCATGGATTTAAAAAAGTTTACTTAAATGAAGATTTGGGTCAGGAAGGTCTTGAAGAAAAGTCCCACTATTTAATAATATTTGAAAAGGAGTAGAATAAATGATTTTTGCAGCTATTTTAGCAGGTGGAATCGGTTCCAGAATGGGCGGAACGGACACTCCCAAACAATTTTTGGATTTGGGGGATAAGCCTGTAATCATTCATACCATAGAAAAGTTTGTAATCAACAATAAAATTGATAAGATAATTGTTTTAACACCTCAAAACTTCATAAATCATACTAATCACTTAATCAATGAATATATTGGTGAAACTGAGAATATTGTAGTTATTGAAGGTGGAGAAACCAGAAATGATACTTTAATCAACAGTATCAATTATATTGATGAGCATTTTGGAATTGATGATGATTCAATTATCATCACTCACGATTCTGTGCGTCCTTTTGTAACCCATAGGATTATTGAAGATAATATTGAGGCTGCAAAAAGATATGGTGCGTGCGATACTGTCGTACCGGCCACAGACACCATTGTGGAAAGTATCAATGCAAGGACCATTGAAAGCATCCCTGTGAGGGATTATTATTACCAAGGCCAAACTCCACAGAGCTTCAATATAAAGAAACTTTTCAATTTAATCAATGGTTTAACAGAAGCTGAAAGTAATATTCTAACAGATGCCTGTAAGATTTTCATACTTAAAGATGAGGATGTATATCTGGTTGAGGGTGAAGTGACAAATATTAAAATTACATACCCTTATGACTTGAAATTAGCAAATACCATACTTGAGGATAGAAATGATTAATATTGTCTATAGGTTAAAATCTCCGAAATTCTTTGAAGAGTCCATTGATGAAATAGAGTTGGATGGAGTAGTAGTAAGACCAACCTATTTATCCATTTGTCAAGCGGATCAGAGATACTATCAGGGCTCAAGACCTGCTGAGATATTGGACAAGAAATTGCCGATGGCTTTGATTCATGAAGGAATCGGCGAAGTTGTTTTTGACAGCCAAGGTAATTTCAAATCTGGAGACAATGTGGTGATGATTCCGAACACTCCTTTTGGAGATGATGTGTGTAGGGCTAACTATTCATATAAATCCAAATTCAGGGGAAGTGGATTTGATGGGTTCACTTCCGATTTGATAAAATTGGAATCTGATAGGGTTGTAAAGCTTCCGGAAGATTTCAATAACTATGTTTCAGCATTTATTGAACTGATCAGTGTTGCTTATCAGGGAATTTCAAAATTTAATGAAATAGCTATCACTCCTAAAAACAGTTTAGGCGTTTGGGGGGATGGAAATCTCGGATATATTACAGCTTTGCTTTTAAAGGAAATGTATCCTGATTCTAAAGTCATCGTATTTGGAAAACATCAGGATAACCTCAACTTATTTTCCTTTGCCGATGAAACCTACAGGATACATGATGTTCCTGATGATTTAACCATTGATCAGGGATTTGAATGTGTGGGATCAAGTGCTTCACAATCAGCTATTGACCAGATTATCGATTTAATCAATCCACAAGGAACCATAAACCTGTTTGGTGTAAGTGAGTATCCGCTTCCAATCAATACACGAATGATTCTGGAAAAGGGATTGACTGTTCAGGGAAATAGTAGGTCCGAAAGGGAAGATTTTGTTGGTGTTGTTAAACTCCTAACAAAAAATCCTCAGCTTTTCGAATACCTTGAAAAGTTAATCACAAACGTTTGTGAAATAAACTCGTTAAATGATTTGAAAGAAGCATTTGACAGAGATTCCATTTCAAAATTTGGCAAAACAATTTTAAAATGGAATAAATAGTTAATAATGATATCTATTAATTATTTTTAAGTATTCCAATCGATAATAATTCCGTTTACTTTTTTCACACATTACTGGAAGCTGACGAAGATTATACCAATCTGTTTCATCCAATAATTCCTTTTTTCTAATTTTATCTTTTATACCCTCCAATATGATTTCGCAGGAATCAACTTGTGAACATGCAAGCTTGATGGTAAAATCCGATTCAGATGGGATTTCTTCTTCTTTGACATATACGTTTATTTCTTTAGGACAAATAATGTAAATTGAAACTTTCTTGCCGTATTTTTCGTATAAGTGTTCTGCAAGTTCAATGTATTTCACGAGTTCATATTCGGTAAAATCTTCAATTTGGAATTCCAAATCAATTATCTCTCCATTTGAAGTGATGAAAAAATCTCCGTCATGATGAATTTCATCATCAATGTCCAATTCTTCCGCTGTAACTGATGCAACTATTTTTCTTTCATCATCGAATGTTTCATTAATAATTTTTTTTCTGATATCAAAGTCTTTTTTATTCATATAATAACCTCAAATTTTTAATTTGTGTTGGTTATTTTTATTTTAATCATTAATAAATTAGTAAGTTTTAAATCTAAACAATTTTAAGGCTTTAAATAAATTTTAAGAAGCACCTACAATAGTTTTATTTTATCTAATTTTCATGATATGAATAATTTTTAATAAGATTAATGAAATAATTCTTAGTAGGTGATAGTGTGGATTATGAAAAAATCATCAGCGAAAAATTTCCAAAGTGTAATGTAGAAGTAATTAAACCGGATTTCTTTGAACTGGAAATGTTGGCAGAATATATTGCTGATGATATAGTGGTTTATAACCCTCATTCTGTTATGGTTTACAGGCATTTAATCCGATTTTTGGTAAATGTGGGTGAAAAAGGTAAAATTTATTATCTGGATGGTTTTTCTGATGATGATTTAAAAGTAATCCATGCAGGGCTTTTGAAATCAACATGGAAAATGGATACCAAAATAAATCTGTTCAAAAATGCAGATCCTGATAAAGATATTTTGGGATTATAATTGGAAAAATTCGTCACAGTATTCGCAAAAATAGTTAAATTCACTTTCACAGCAGTTTCCAAGTATTACTTCACCATTCAGTGATTCAATGGCCATTTCGTCTGTTGTGTCATGAAATACTTTTTTTAGTTGCCTTTGGCACTTTGGACATCTTTTCATATCTTTAATTTATATAACATATGACCTTTAAATATAATTGTAGGTGTAAATTATGATGATTAATGTCGGTGCGGAATTTGGTACGCATTTGGAATCTAGCGATATTGCAGTGGAATTGATAGAAATTTTGGATAAATTGCCTGCAGATGAATTTATTATTGATTTTAAGGATGTAATGTTCGTTACAATGAACTATGCACAAGCTTACTACAACGCTAAAAATGAATCTTCAAAAAAGATTTCCGAAATCAACATTTCTGATGAGATTAGCGTTGTAATGGGTGCTGCTGATGAGGCATGCAATCCTTAATTTTATTTTTTAGATTTAACTAGTTTTTATTGACTCTTTTTTTAATCATCAAATTTTTTGGGATGTATGAGAGGTTAGGCTATATTTTACACATCTAATTCTTTTTTTAACAAAATGTTGTCTGGTCCTGTAAAATTGTTTTTAGTTCGTAAAATTGTTATTATTTAAAACTGACTATTTTAAATACTTTATTGATAATATAAATCTATAATTATTTTGAGTTTAAAAAATAATCTTTTTTAACTTTTCAATTATCACTAAGGAGATTGGCGAATGAAAGAAAAATTTTGCGAAAAATATTTTGAAAATAATGTAAAACCTAAACATCTCAGAAATTTTGAAGCTAAAACACCACAGGGAAATTTAATTAGTGGATATATCTGCAGAAAAGCAAACAGGTATTTGGGATCTCTTGTCATAACTCATATCGCGGAAAAAAGTGGAAAATGTTATGATACAGAACAGTTTGTACAGTCATTTCCAAAAATTCATTATTGGGATGATAGGCACAGGCTAAAAGAAAATGAAGAAAGTATTATTTATCACTGTCAGGAAAAGCTTGACGGAACTTGCTTGATAATTTACAGTTTAAATGATGAATTTGGAGATTTGCTCGAAATAGTTCCAAAAACCAGGGGTCAGGCTGTAGCTGATGAACGTATTCTTGATATGTATAATTTAATTGACAAAAAGGCTATTGTGGAGTTTTTTGAAGGTAATTTCCATTCAGAGGACACATTAATGTTTGAATTGTATGGAATATTGAATAGGCATGGAATAGCTCATATGGACACATACATTGATATTCGTTTAATTGGGGCTTTTATTGATAGTACATTTCTAAATTATATTTCCCTTAAATGTTATTCTGATTTGGAAAATTTCCAAACTCCAGACTCAATTTTCACCATTGAAAAATACCCCTTTGAAAATTCATTTTTAATAAGGTGGTGTCCAAATAACCATAAACTTCAGAACTATCAAGTCACCTGTGATGATACATTTCCAACATTGTATGATGCAATTCAAAAAGTTAAAGAGTTGTTAAAGCAAATCAATGAAAATTACTTCAAGCAGAATGGAAGACGAGTTATTGAAGGTGTTGTCATTAACGGAGAACATTTTTGCAATGGTCAAATGTATCTGAAGATAAAACCTGTGGATATTGAAGCTGAAGCCAGAGAGCCTGATTATGTTCCGAGAAGATTCATTCTAAAAGAGGTTCAGAAATATTTCGATGAATTCGGATCTAAAGTTCCTGAGCTTTATGAGGCTGATGAAACTCATTATGTAAAATACGTTAAGCAACAATTGTCAGAGGAGTTTAGCTTTGAACAGATTGAAGATCCACGAACAAACCGGAGGATTAGAAATGTTTTCATGGATGTTTGGGATTCTACAATTCCTCCAAAAAGCCTTCAAAACATCGCTGAAGAATTAGTTAGACAAAATCCTGAAAAAAATATTTCCGAGTTGATGAAGATATTTGCCAAAACATATCCAAGCAAAAAAAGACAGTCACGTCATGTTTTCAATGTTCTCTCAAAACTCCTTGAAAGGTGATGTTGATTATGGATGTAATTGATATCATTAACATAATATTATGCATTGTTTTGGCAATTTTAATTTATAGAAATCGAAAATGGAAATATCAGCCATTTGTAATTGTGTTGTTTGTCATAATTGTCATTTCAACCTTCTTGACTGTAATTTTCACTTAAGGTTAAATATATTAAATTCCATAAAATGTGATATGGAAATTACAAAAAAACCTGTAGAATTAATCGAATTGTTCTATGATTTGATATTTGTATATGCAATATCTCAATTGACAGGTCTCATTAATGAACCGATAGGGGGAATAATCCCTCCTTATAATCTTTTTGCATATTTAATCACTTGTTTTGTAATCCTGCAGGCTTGGCTTTATTTCACCAATTATGTGAATCGTTATGGCAGGTGGAGGTGGTATGAGTATGTATTTGTCTGCATTAACATGATTGCAGTAATATACATGGCAAATACTATTTCACTTGATTGGAATGCGATGTATTTCACATTCGACATATCGATGCTGATAATTCTTTTGACTGTTGAAGCGATGTATGCTGTTCATGCATACAAGGAAAAATCATTGAAAGGAGCTGCGGGCAATTCAATTACAATTTTATCAATAGTTTGTGTAATCTATGTTATTGCAATTCTATGTTCTTTCTTTGGTTTGCATCAATATGTATTAGTTTTAAACGTTTTAGCAGTGTTGACTGGAGCATTCCTGCCATTTTTCATAAGGGGTAATTTCAATAAGAATATAATTAATTTCCCTCACTTGGTTGAAAGATTTGAACTTCTGACTATCATCACTTTTGGTGAAGCGATTGTTGGCCTGACACATTTCTTTGATGTGGCAAATTTCAATTTCATTCCAATTCTTGTGTTTTTCATAGTTTTAACAATGTTCGGGGCATATGTGATTCAGATTCACAGGTTGATGGAACATATGAGAGTCGAGCGTGCATTGAGATTGATGTTCAGCCATTATTTCATTATCATAAGCATTAACCTTGTCACTGTTGCTTTTGAATTGATTCATTCAGGTGAAGTAAACCATTACTTCGTAAGTGCTTTAATGATATTTTCATTGATCGTTTTCTATGTTTCAATAATGGCAAATCGAGAGTATTATAGGCAAAATATTAAATTAAATAAAAATGATATATTAAAAATGATAATAGTTTTCGTGGTAGGAATAGCTATTATTTCAATATTTATTTCAAATTTATACGCTTTCCTAATTGGAAGTTTATGTATAACATTCGGCAATTTCTTAGTATTGCTGAAGAAATATAAAGGGTGTTTAAGTGAGTGAACAAAAATTAGAAGTGTTTAATGTTTTAAATTTTTTAAACAATGGTTATGCACTTGAAGATATTTTAAATGAAGGAAATTTTGGAACTTTTGAATCCGGTGAGGATTGTGTTAATTATTTAGTTAGTGAAGGATATCTTGAAGGAGATAGTCCTGTTTCCAAAATCAGAGAGAAATTAACCGCTGATGAAATTTCCAAAAAACATACTGTGGCTGAGTTAAAAGAAATATTGAAAGAACACGGTTTAAAAGTGTCCGGTAAAAAGCATGAGTTGGTAGAAAGAGCTTTGCCGGTATTGTCTCAAAAAATATCTGAAAGTTTAGATGCATTTGACGAACGCACAACCGGAGAGTTACATTTAACTGATAAAGCACAAGAGTTTTTAGAAGAAAACGATTGGATAGACTTATACATGTTTGCTCTTGTTGCATTCAGATTTGAAGATTACGAAACATATGTTGCAGGATCATCTGCAGGTAAAATTGAAACTGCATTAAATTTCTGTGATGAAATTCTATCAAGAGCATTGGTTGGCAATCAATTTCTGGTATTTATAGATGCTTTATCTGCAAAGGCACATGTCTACGCATATGATGGAGATTATGACTCATTCCTTGACTATGACTTGCAACGCTATATCTTAGGATTGAATCCAATTGTTATGGATCCTCAAACATATGCAACTTATGATGTAATCAATGAAGCCAATATTGTCAATTTGAGAAACGTATTGGAAAAATTGGAAATGGGCAGCTTAAAGAAAAGATTTGATAAAATCTGGGCTAAATCCCATATTAAACATACTACTGTACCTAAAAAAGTCGCTTATAAAGTATTGTTAAAGGCTATTGATGGTGCAGACCTCGAAGAGCTTAACTTCGATTTAAAAGAAAAATACTTTAACAAAAAATTTGGAATTTAGATTATGAAGCGTAAAGTTGCTGGAATCGTATTTATATTCGGCAGTTTGTATTATATTCTGGCTGAAGCTGTTTCCGCAACTTATTTCAATGCTTCTCTTTTTGATACTTATATTTTGCATACTATTTCTGAACTTGGAATTCCTAATGGAAATTCTCCGTTATTCTGGTTAATGAATTCTGCTTTTATATTAATCGGTTTGACATTGATATTTGGGGATTTTTATAAATTTAAATGTTATATAATTAAAAATAAAATTATTTTTTACATATTGACATTAATAACAGGTTTTGGAGTTATTATTGTTGGTTTGATTCATGGTGGCAATCCACTAACATCAGGTTATCATACATTGGGTGCGGTGATGGCAATACTTGGTGGTAATGTTCTGCTTGTTTTAATTTCAAGATCAATGGATAATTTCGGAGGATATCAAAAATCCACTTTGATTCTTGGAGTTATAGGTTTGATTGCTTTTTGGGTAATGTTCTTTAATATGGGCAGTATTTATATGCCTGTTTTTGAAAGGCTTTCAGTTTACACTTTGATACTGTGGAGTTTTCTCACTGGAGTTTATCTTTTCAGAAATCAAAAAAATGATTAATTATTTTAATAGTTTTTATTTAAACTATTTATTTGGTTAGTAGTTATTTTAATTTACTTAATTTTATTTCAATAAAGTTACTTTTCTGTCACTGTCATCTACATTCAAGTATAAAGATTTATATACTTCTTATATTAACTAACTATTAAGGTGATATTTATGGCAAATTTAGATAAAACTATAGAAGAAGAAATTTTGGCAATTGTCGAAAAATACCAAAAAGAAAATACCAAACTTTTAAACTACCTTATCACTGATGATGAGATTACATTTTTCTCACCAATCGCTAACGGTAGTCAGATAACTGCAGAAGACTTGCAAAAAGTTGCAGATATTTTAAAAGGATCATTTGAAGGAATGGAAATTGTTAATCAAGAGTACAGATTCAAATTCAAATGTGGATTATAGGGGTTTTTCAACCTCTACTTGTTTTTTTTTAGATATTCCTGTGTGAGCTTGCACTCGCTCATGCATTTTGTACAGCCAAGGCCTGCCTTATATTGGTCAATTATGTATTCTGCACATACCTCAATGTCAATTATGTCTGAACGGTTAAGTCGGTCATTCCATTTTTGTGGGTTTATTGCATCAACCGGACATGCATCCTGACAGTTTGTGCAGTCATCACACTCTGAATCGGTGATTGGAACTCCAAATTCCAAAGGCATGTCAGTTAATATTCCTCCAAGTGCAACTGCTGAACCGTATTCCGGTGTAACAAAAAGTGCTGAGCGTCCAATCCATCCCAGCCCAGATTTTGTAGCTAGGGTTTTGTAGGGAAGAATGCTTAATAGTTTTTCCATATCGCATTCGTTTCTCTTCATTGTAAGTGCAAATGCATTGTATCCAAGATTTTTGATATATCTTTCGCCTTTGTGTGAAATTTTAGTCAGCTCACCAATCTGTCTGTGAAACAGTTTCCAATAACTTGTATAATCTTCATCATAAAGATAATCCATAGCTTCTTTAGGCAATTTCAAAACAAGGCTTATTCCATTTGGAAGGTCAATAAATTCACTTGCAAGACCATTGACATCAGCAAATCCAACTTTGCTTGCACCCAAACTTATCAAGTAATCTTTAAGTTCATTCATCTCAGACATAATAACAGTTATATTTTTTGAACATATAAATTATTTTGAAAACTATTTTTAACATTATGTGTTTAGTTCAACTTTAACACTTATAAATAAGTAAATGTAATATAAAATGTAGTGATAAAATGAAAGATATTGATGTTTTAATTGAAGCTTTGCCATATATCAAAGAGTTTTATGGTAAAAAAATTTTAATCAAATATGGTGGACATGCAATGATTGATGATGAAGCAAAGTCATCCACTGCACGTGACACAGTATTGCTTAAATATGTTGGAATGAAACCTCTCATTGTACATGGTGGAGGTCCGGAGATTTCAAGATCTATGGAAAAACTCGGAAAAGAATCAAAATTCATCAAAGGTTTAAGGGTAACTGATAAGGAAACTATGGAAATCATTGAAATGGTTCTTGCAGGTAAAATTTCCACTGATATTGTATCTGAATTGATTACTCATGATGGTGATGCAATAAGTTTGTCCGGGAAAGATTCCAGCTTAATTTATGCTCATAAAAAAGAAACAAGAACAATCGATGGTGAAGTAATTGATTTAGGTCTTGTAGGGGAAGTAGACCAAATTAATACTGAGTTACTTAACATGTTTGTAGATAATGATATTATTCCAGTAATATCTCCAATTGGTATTGCAAATGATGGAACAAGTTTAAACCTTAATGCAGATACTGCTGCAGGTGAAATTGCAAGTGCTATGGATGTTGAAAAATTAATTGTTTTGACTGATGTTCCGGGTGTTTTAAGAGACCCTTCAGATCCAGATTCATTAATCAAGAAAATAAGAATATCTGAAGTTCCGGAGTTAATGGAAGAAGGTATTATCACAGGAGGTATGATTCCAAAAATTGAAACCTGTGTAAACGCAATTGAAAAAGGTGTAAAATCCTGCCATATCATTGACGGACGTAAAAAACACTCATTGCTTTTAGAAATCTTTACCAATTATGGTATTGGAACAATGATTTATGAATAGCTTCTTTTGATTCTATCTTTTTTAACTTTTTTTTTAATCATTTAATGTAGTTATGAATAATGGAACTTTATCTTCTCTTTTTTCAAATCCGCAATACTCGTAGAATCTTGATTCCATCATCATTGTAATCACAGCTAGTCTCTGGTAATCTGTGTAGTGTTGTTTAACCTTTTCAACCAGATTTTTCCCGATTCCCTTTAGTTGATACTCCGGTTTTACAAGCAGGTAGTTGATGTAGGCATTCATGATGCCATCATCCATGGCCGAAATCAATCCGACCAGTTCATCGCCGTCCCATGCGGAGTAGACGCAATTGAAGTTTCTCATTGCAATAACCAGTTTGTCAGGATATTCTCCTGAAGACCATTTCACTGATAAAAACAGTTCTTTAAGTTGTCTTTTTGAAAAGTTATGGGTGTTTTTGTAAATTATTTCCATGGTATCATTCTTTAAACATTTGTCGCAGTTCCCTTCTAAGCAGTTTCCAGCCGTTCACCCTTGGAAGTTCATCAAGTGCAAATATCTTTTTCGGAACCTTGTATCTTGACAGGTTTTCACGTGCATATTCGATTAGTCCTTCATCATCAATTTTGTCATTCCATACAACTGCTGCAACAGGAATTTCACCTCTGTGACAGTCATTGATACTGAAAAGGGCTATTTCCTTAACTGCAGGATATTTTATCAGAACTTCTTCCACTTCTGTAGGGTAGATTTTCCATCCGCTCATTACAATCATGTCTTTTTTTCTGTCTGTAATGAATAAACGGTTGTCCTCATCAAGATATCCGACGTCTCCTGTTAAAAACCATCCGTCATCTAAAAATGAGGATTTGGTTTTTTCCTCATTTCCCCAATATCCCTTTGCAACTGCGGGGCCTCTGAGGGCTATTTCTCCTTGCTGATATTGTGGAAGGATTATTGATGCATCATTCTCATCTACGATTTTGACTTCTGAAAAACATACTGGATGGCCGACACTTTCAAATCTGTCCGCTTCCCAGTAATCTTCAGGCCTAATTACGGTACCTGTTCCAATAACGATGGTTTCTGATAATCCATAAGCATTGATGATTGGTATTTGATAGGTTTGGTGGAAATCTTTCCATATTTTTTTATGGAGTGGTCCTCCCCCGGAAACGATTTCACGGACTGTTTTTAAGTGTTTTCTAGCATCCATTGTAGTTAAAGAATGTATTACTGGGGGCATTCCGGTTAAAACGGTTACTTTTTCTTCTTCACATAACTTCAAGTATTCGTCCAGGTTGAACTGCTCCATTAAAATATAGTATGCAGCGGCTCTTAGGGCGGATATTGACCATGAAAGTCCAACATGTGCCATTGGATATATTCCCAAATAAACGTCATCCTGTTTTAGGGTTAGCACATCACATTCGTTGTGAATTGCAGTAAAATAGTTGCCATGTGTGAGCATTGCACCTTTAGGTTTTCCTGTGGTTCCGGAGGTATATTGAAGTTGGCACAAGTCATCCCAATCGGTATTTTCCGCAGGTAAAATTTCACAATCTTTAAAGCTGTTAATGTTTTTTGGAACATATGTTTTAATGTCAATAATGTCCTTTGATTTTTCATTTGTAATCATTAATTCCGCTTGTGAGTCGCTTACAATGTATTCAAGTTCGCTGGCGGTCATCACGTTGTTTGTCGGAATTGCAATTGCACCTATTCTCCATATTGCAAAAAGTGAAAACAGGTATTCTTCTGAATTTTTCAAATAAATTAATACTCTGTCTCCTTTGCTTATTCTCAATTCTTTCAGTTCACGTCCGATTTCAGAAACTATTGACAATATTTCTCGGGAATTATATTTATTGCCTGTTGTTGGATTGTATAATACGTCTTTATCCAGACGTTTTGAATTTGCATCTAAAAAAGTGGTAATGTTTAACATTTAAATTAACTCCTTGACAATAGCTTTTGTGATGTCGATTGTGCTTGCGTTTCCTCCAAGGTCTGGAGTTCTTATTTTGCATTCTGCAATGACTTTTTCAACGGCATTTTTGATGTCGTTTGCGGTTTCCCATTCTCCGAGATAATCAAGCATCATTGAAGCGGACAATATCATGGAACATGGATTTGCAATGTGTTTGCCTGCAATGTCGGGTGCTGATCCGTGAACAGGCTCGAACAGTCCGTTGTGATCCCCGATGTTTCCGGATGGTGCGAGTCCAAGTCCTCCGACAAGGCCTGCACTTTCATCAGACAGAATATCTCCGAACAGATTGCTTGAAACAATAACATTGAAATTTTGGGGCTGTGTTACTAGATACATTGCCATTGCATCCACATAGTAATCTTCAGTTTTAATGTGAGGATATTGTTTGGCAATGTTGTAAAAGCTTTCCTTGAAAACGCCGTCTGTCTTTTTCAGGACATTGCTCTTGTGAACGCATGTTACCTTGCTTTGAGCTCTTTTTTCGCATAGGTTGAATGCGACTTTTGAGATTCTCTCTGAAGCTTTTCTTGTGATGACTCTTTCAGCTATCATTTTTTCATCGTCACCATATTCTATTTGTGAATAAAGTCCTTCAGTGTTTTCACGGACAATTACAAAGTCAATGTCATCACGCAAACACTTAACGCCTTTGTATGATTTGATTGGTCTGATGTTGGCATATACGTTCAATGCTTTTCTCAGGTTTATTATTGGACTGGGTTGTCCGGGAGTGGATGTTGATGCGCCAAACAGAACTGCATCACTTTTTTCAGCTATTTTTATTGTTTCTTCAGGTAATGTCACTCCATTTTTGTTAAAACAGTCAAAACCAGCTTCACCATATTCAAAACTAAATTTCAAATCTAATTTGTCAAGTAAGTATTCGCAAGCGTTCATTACTTCTTGACCTATTCCGTCTCCAGCTATAATTGCAATATTATACATTATTTTACCTTGAATACAATTTTTTCGTATACTATTAATATTTGTCTTATTGTATATAATTTTTAAAATTTGTTCGTATACTATCGAAATATTTTTATATCTCAATTACTATAATAATAAGTAATTACATAAATAAGGTTAGTTTTCCTTATTGAATTTTGTGAGGGATTGAAATGGAAAGAAGTATTGACGAATTAATTGAATTATTAAATGATAAAGATGACTTTGTTGTAGAAGATGCAGTCGGAGAATTAGAATTGAGGGCTGATGAAGCACTTGATCCGTTAATTGATGCATTGTCAAATAGAAAAAAACAAATTAGATTAAATGCAGCAACTTTACTTGGTGCAATTAATGACCCAAAAGCTATTCCTGCATTAATCGAAACTTTAAAAGACAATAACAAATTGGTAAGAAGAGAAGCTTCCACTGCATTATCCCGTATGGGTGAACCTGCTGTTGAACCTTTAATTGAAACATTGGATGATGAAGATTGGAGAGTAAGGGGAGCAGCTGCTTGGGCTCTTGGTAACTTAGGTGATGAAAGAGCTATTCCTGCACTTGAAAAATTGCTTGACGATGAAAGCGGTTTTGTAAAATCAGGTGCACAAAGCGCAATAGCATCCATTAAGAAATAATTTCATTTCTTATTTTTCTTTTTTTATAGTTTTTTCTAATTCAACTCAAAATATTTTTTTGATATGTCTCTTAGCATAATTTTTAATTTTTCCTGTTCATCTGAAGTATAATCCTTAAAAATTTCATTTTCAATTTCTGTGATTGCTCTGCTAAATTCTTCAGTGGCGTTTCTTCCTTTAGGAGTAATCTTTACAATGTTTTTACTTTTATTTTCTGGATTCGGATTAATTTCAACAAAGCCCTTTTCTTCAAGTCTTTTCAATGCCTTTGTGACGCTTCCTCCGCGAATATTCAAGAGCTGTGAAATATAGGATTGTGGCAGGGATTCCTCTGTGTTAATGACAACTAAGAAGTTTGCTTGATTTATTGTCAAATCCAATTCTTTTAATTTTCTGTTTAAGCTAACAATGCAAATATCATTCAGTTTCATTATTAAAAATTCAAATGGAGTTTCTAGCAAGTCTTTGTCTGTTAAATCTGATATGTTTCTGAATTTCATTATAATTTAATATTTCCTAGGAAACATTTAAATATTTCTAAATTTAGAGTACTTTTCATGAATGTTAATGTGAAAAAGTTTAATAGATATATTATATATTTAATTTCATTATTCATTATTTAATTGGGTGCATCTCTGTCAATCAAGGCAAATCTTGGAACTTCACCTCTGATTTGCATTCCGTATGTCACCAGTTTGATATCAAATTTAAGTGTGGGAACAACTAGTTTTTTATTTACAATTTTACTAATTGCAATACAGGTTATTCTTTAGGAAAAGATTTTGAAAAAAGACAATACCTGCAAATTATCACTGGACTTGTATTTTCAGTATTCGTTGATTTCACATTAATGTTGATTAATTTCATAAATCCTGCAAGTTATGTGTCTCAAGTGGTATTGCTTATTATTAGTTGTGTAGTGATGGCTTTTGGCGTATTGCTTGAGGTTAAAACAGAAGTTGTATATATTTCAGGAGATGGGTTTATCGTAGCTATTGCAAAAGTGTTGAAACAAGAATTTGGAAAAGTCAAACCCTATTGTGATGTTTCATTTGTCATAATAGCTGCAATATTGTCACTTGTATTTTTGGGCTATTTGGCAGGAGTTCGTGAAGGGACTGTAATCTCAGCAATAATTATTGGTCCGATAGTCAGGATTTTTAAAAAATATTTAGGGGATTATGTTGATTCAATCACTGAAAAATAAGCTGTTTTTATAATCCTCAAAAATCTCTTTTTTTACATTATCATTTAATTTGCTGCATTCTAATTCGTTTAATGAATAAACGCTCAATTCAAATAAAATCTTATTTGTTTTTAATCCCTTTTCAAGCAGGACATATGATGTTTTGTTTCTGGTCTTTTCAGCAGCAGTTTCTTTTTTAATCAACTTAACGTCTTCCATATATTTCAAGGTTTGGGACAATACATGATTGCTTAATGTAGGGTTTGACTCTTGAAATTCTGTAAAATGTTTTTTTCCTCTAAACATGTCCATTAAAATACATAAAACCCATTTTCTGTTAAAAAAATCAAGAGAATCGCTTACTGGGCATATATCTTCAGAATTCATAATACTACTTTGTTTCACTAACTATAAATCCATTAAGTAATTCTAAAATTACAGATTCTTTTTAAAGATATATTTTAAATCTAATACTCATGAGATCTGAAATTAGTGAATATGAAGCTGTCGAAAAGGCAGCAGAAAAATTCGTAAAAAGTGTAGCTGAAGGAAACAGTAAATATGCAAGAGAACTTTTCGTTGATGAAGCAGTGTTATTCGGATACTTGGATGGTGATTTGGAGCATGGTTCAATTGAACAGTTCTATGATAATGTGGACAGTGTTGCTGCAGGTGATGAATTTAAAGGAAGAATTGACGTATTGCTTTTGGAAGAAACATTAGCGGTAGTACGTGTTCTTGAAGAAGGTTGGGGAGGAAGAATAGATTTTACTGATGTTTTGCTTATGTTAAAAATGGATGGTGTATGGAAAGCGGTTGCAAAAGCATACAATCAGAATTCCGAAACAATCCAAAAAGAGTAAGTTGGGGAATTATCATTCCCTAATTTCAACTTATTCGGCCAATTATGATTAAGTAAATTGTCTATGTTCTACAATCAAGTCTGCATTGATTTCCATAATTTTTTTACATATAACTTCTCTTAATTTTGCCATGTTCTCGTCTGAATTTGAGAAAACATAAATGTGTTCATCTTTAATTTCTTTATTATTAATTGGTTTACCTTCTAATGGTCTGAATGTAGGCATGTATCCTTTACAGTATCCAAATTCAGTTTTAAGATATTTCAATTCATCAATTTTTTTATAAGTTCCTTTCGGTATTTCGGTTAGGTTGTCAAATTTGATATCCACTGAGCCAACAAATTGAACATATTCAATAAATTCTCGTGTATCCTCATTTACAAGACAATAATCACAATTCATCTGATTTAATTCTTCAATAAGATTATTTAAATTTTCTTCCAATCCTTTTTCATCTTCAGCTTCTATATTGAAATAAGTTAGGTCTTGCACAATATTTCCCATATCAATGGGATATGTGTTAAAAAGCACATTTGATGAAGCTTGTCTGATTGTGTTGGCATGTTTTAATATGATTTGGTTGAATTGTGATATTTTTTCGGTATCCATGATAATGAGGGAAAATTTATTCTTGATTGTCATGATAATTAGTTTATTTTTATTAAATAAAAATTTTTTTTAAATGTTTTTTCATAGGGTATATAAAAATCCATTAAATTTACATATTACCTTGAGGTAAGTAGCAACTATTTATTTAATGTTTTAAAAAGTTAGAAATAATATAAATTTTTAAGTGAATCTTATGAGTGTTAATAAAAAACCAACAATGGATGAATTGAACTTTCTTTTTCGAAAAAAATGGACATTATGTATTTTAACTGATCTTCATTTGGGAAGTAAGCATTTTCAGGATTTCAACAAAAATTTGCCGGATATCTCAACAAAAGTCCTTCATCAAACATTAACTGAACTTGAGGATGTGGGTTTGATAAGCAAAAAAATCATTAAAGAAAAACCAAAGCTAACAGAATATTCACTCACAGAAAAGGGGAAACAATCCAAAACACTCATTAATGAATATTACGGTTATATTGCTAGAATTTCTTCAGATTCTTCTCAAGAGGAAGAAATTCTTAAAAGAATAGAACAATTATGAGGTTATCAAATGCATTATACTGGAACAGTTTATAGAAATCCTTATGAACCACCTTCTCCTCTGCTTGAAATTACTCAGGGGTGCAGTCACAACAGATGTAAATTTTGCAATATGTATGCTGGAGTAAAATTTCAACATTCTCCAATGGAATGGATTGAGGAAGATTTGCAAGAGATTGCTACATTTTATCCAGGATGTAAATGATTGCAATTATTAAGTGCAGACCCTTTTGTTTTAAGTTTTGAGAAATTAAATGACATCTGTGACTTGATTCATAAATATTTGCCGAAAATTGAAATAATGACAATGGCAGCACGGGTGGATAACATTGCCGATAAAAGTGTTGAGGAGTTGAAAATCCTTAAGAAAAAAGGCATTGTTGAGGTAAATATCGGTGCTGAAAGCGGTGATGATGAAACACTTAAAAGTGTCAATAAAGGTTATACCGGCCACGATATACTGGAACAATGTGCTAAATTGGATGAAGTGGGAATTGAATACTGGTTGACTTTTTTAAATGGTGTCGGTGGTGCTGATTATACAAAAAATCATGCAATTAACTCTGCTAAAATATTCAGTGAAGCCAATCCTACAGTTGTTGGAACTGGGGGGTTGGTGTTGTTTGAAGGAACAGCTGCTGGCATTATATAAAAAAGGCAAGTTCCATCCATTATCTGAAGAAGGATTGATGGAAGAGCTGAAATTATTCCTAGAAAATCTAGACCATGACGGCAGATTTATCACACATCATACCTTTTCAATGGATTTGAATAATGGAAGTTTCAATGATAATAAAGAAAGAATTTTAAAAGATTTGCAATACGGCATTGATAACTTTGATATGGAATAGATTAACCAAAATAAGAAATGCAAAGAGAAGTTTATAATGGATATTGTCGATGTTTTGGTTGCAGGAAGTTTGGGGGATGTTAGAAATCAGCCAAACAAGTTTGTGGAAGCTTTTGAAATAGGCAAAAAATTTTAATGATTGTTGGTAAGTGCAACATTTATATAATTCTCATTAAATAATTTAAAGTGGTGATAAAAGTGAGAATAGTTGTATTGAAAGGCAGTCCAAACAAAAATGGGTCAACAAATTTGCTTGTGGAAAATTTTGTCAAAGGTGCAAATGATGCAGGACATACAGTTGATGAAATAGATGCAGCCCATGCAGATATTTCCCCATGTATCGGTTGCATACATTGCGGATATGAGGGGGACTGTGTTTTACATGATGATATGGATATTTTCAGACAAACAATTCTTAAAGCAGACATGCTCGTTTTTGCAACTCCACTGTATTATTATGGAATGAGTGCGCAGCTAAAAATATTGATTGACAGATTTTGCTCTAAAAACTTTCCAATCCAGCAAAAGCACTTCAAATCTGTACTTTTAACTGTAGCGTATAACTCTGATGATTGGACTTTTGACGCTTTGGAATCACACTATGATACATTGATAAGATATCTTAATTTGGAAGATGAGGGAAGAATTTTAGGATATGGTTGCGGAACTCCCTCAATGACTAAATTTTCAGATTATCCTAAAAAAGCATATCAATTGGGTAATGGATTATAGAAATATATTAAATATAACTAATCTTAATATAATAATATATTGAGTAAAATTTTAGGAGTAATACAATGTTTAAAAAAATTCTCATTATATTATTCATATGTTTAATGTCCATGACTATAGTTGCAGCTATAGATGTGGCTAATGTTGATGTTCCTGCAGGTTTTGATGATTTAGGGGGTGGTGTTTTTATATCCCAATCATTTGGAAAGCCTGATCAATTTTTGACAATAGTTCCATTTGATGATTATTATAAGGCTGATTATTTAATTAACGATTCTTCAGATGGTTATTTCATATTTCCTTATAAAAATAATACATTTAATTATATAGAAAAAAGTGTAAATGAACAAGGAACTTTTGAAATAATCGAATTTGAAGGAGGAAAATACATCATTGATTTTTCAGATGAGTCAATTAATGATAAAAATGATTTTTCAGGCACTTATAAATGGTTAGTTGAATTCAACAAATTAAATAATGTAACTGCAGTTAATGTAACTGCAGATTAATTTTTTTACTTTAGGATTATTGCACTATCAATCATTTCGATTAATATTTTATTTATTGGATTTTTTAAGGATAGTGGATGTTCTTTAGGATATTTTGTACTTAATGGAAGTATCATGAAGCTGGACATGCATCTGTCAGTTGATCTGAGTGCAAAGTAAGTCTTGTACTCTCCGTCAATTATGTTTGTCATTATTCCAATGTCTTCTGTTGGCTGATGTCCTGCAATTCCTTCCTCTGCATAAACCTTGAATTTTTTAATGCTGTCAGCAGAAATCAATCCATATTCCACCAGATATTCGTATTCATCATCATCAAGGTCATAATCATCATATTCTATTATTTCGTCGCAGTTTTCATCCGGTAGAATTATATTTGAATTGCAATAAGCAAGGGAAATGTAAATGCCGTCATGGTCCAATGCTTTTGATATGATATCAAAATAAAGGTTATCAAGAGGTTGTGATTTATATCTGTCTCCTAAAATTTCAGGAACGGTATGTGTGGAACCTCCCTCTTCAATAACTGTGCAGTAAAAATGTTCTTCACCAAGATAACCTGCAGTTGCTGCTTTTTCGATGGTTTGTTTTATGTCGATATCTGAATTTTCCAGTTTTTCAGCTATTTTCAAAGCTTCTTCATCACTTATCATAGTATCACATTTCTTTTAATTTTTGGGAATTTTCTTTTAGAATTTTGTATATGCTTTCCGCTCCGATAATTTCTTCATCAGGCAGATTCCAGCTTGAAGGATATAAAATGAATGGTTTGGATTGGCTTCCTCCCGCTCCACCATGGCTTCCTACCAACTCTTCAAAAGCACAGACCTCATCGGTCTCACTATCATAAAAACTGTTGACTAGAATGTCTGGGGTATGCTTAAATGAGCTATTTCTTTTGATATGTCTTGCAATATTGTCTCCAAAGCCTTCAAGAGGATTTTCACCTTCAATTTCTCCGCTGTCAAGATAATAAATTCCATCTTTACCGATAGTTAAGTCTCCTTTTTCGGAAGACTTCACAACTATAAATCCGATGTACTTGTTTTTAATTATTCCAGGTATCAATTCTGGGAATAACTCATTTAACTCTTCATATGTAAGTCTATGGTTCCATTGAGTCAAATAAATCATTGCAAGATTTCCTGAAGCAAGTACGATTACTTCTGAATCGTTCAGTTCATTTTTTTCATCTTCTTTTGACCTATTTTTTATTTTGTCAATCTGTTCGGAAAATGGGATGAATGTTTCACCATAATGGTCTTCATTTGAAGACATTTTAGCAAACATTGTCATGTCTTGAGGTAACAATGACTTAATGAACTCTTCAAAGGACTCACCATATCTCTGTTTAAATGTTGCTCCATTTGTTTGCCCATGGTCTGACTGTATTACAAATTGGTATTCTCTTGGAGTGTATTTTGTTGCTTTAACAAGTCTTCTTATTTGCTTGTCCATTCCTTTAAGGGCATACCATGAGTCATCATCACGAACCCCGGAGTGGTGAGCTATTTCATCGTAGCCTAAATATGTGGAGTATGCAATATCAATGTCTCCGACCATCATGTCCCCGATTAGTGTTGATGTGTTGATTTCTCTCATAAACACATTTGTTCCGGCTCTTACGGCAATGTATGTTATTCCTCTTTTTATTCTTGGTTGCATATTCAGTAACTTATGTTTTATTTGGGAGTAAATTTCAAGTATCATTTCAGCTAGGAATAATGAGACAATACGTGCAAAATTACTTGGATTTGAAAATACTGAATACCATGCATTGTTGTATAATTTTTTCAGGTTTAAAATTTTACTCAATGTAAAAATCACATTGTCAGTGTCTCCTGAAAACAGATTTGATCTGCTTGCACCATTTTCAACCAGCAGTCCGTTGCCATCAGATATTCTTTCTTCCAGTTCCTTGACTTTTACTGGACCTGAACACTGCATCATTTGATTTCCGTTTTCTTTTTCTATCCATCTGAATGCAGTAATATTTTCATTGTTCCCATGCAGGATTCCTGCCTGGCTAGCACCTGTTTGGGATGATAAATCCGTTTCCCATGGTTTAAGAGTGTGTGTTTTTGTATCAATCATTGATTTTACACTAGGCATTAAACCTTTATCAATGGCTTCACATAAAACGTCGTAAGCAAGTCCGTCAATTTCAATGACGATTAATCCAGGATAGTTTTTTACATCTCCTTTTCTTTTCTTTTCAGCGTCTCTGAAAACTGACCTGTAATATGAACCATCATCTTCAATGGTGGCTAATGTTGACAGTATGGTTGTTACGATTGCCATTGAAAGAGGTACAAGAATTATGCCCCATCCGTTAATGTTTATTCCAAATAATGGTCCGAATAGTTCAAGCAAAATTCCATTCAAAACAAGAGATCCCACACCAAATGTAAAAACCAAAAATGGCATGAAAACTCTTGTTAAGATTGGCCATAAAATCGCATTGATTATTGCAATAAATATCACGAAAAAGAATATGTCATCAAAGTAGTTTACTTCGACGCCCATGCCGAAAAAGCTGATTATGTATATACCTAAGACATTTCCGATTAATATTATCAAACTTCTTTTCAGCGTTACTCTTGGAGGTTTTTCAAATTCATGAATATATTCCATATCATCACTTTTTCAGGCATTTCTGTATTGATTCAATGTCATTGGCTATTTTGAAAAGTTCTTCCTGTTTGTATAAGAATCCCTTTTCTCCCATCTCATCAATCATTTCAAACATTTTGTTGAAAAATCCATCAATGTTAAAAACTATAATATCCTTGTTGTGCTGTTTTAATTTTTTAAGTGTAATGATTTCAAAAAATTCGTCGAGAGTTCCGATTCCTCCTGGAGCTATGATAAATGCATCTGAATTTTCAACGAATTTATTCTTTCTCTCATCCATTGAGTCCACATAAATAAATTCACTGCATTTTTCACATAAAGGTTCAAATCCTCCAATCCATTCTGGTGCAATTCCGATGGATTTTCCATCATTGTCATGAACTCCCCTTGCACATGCTCCCATCATTCCGGTATCTCCGCCGCCAAAAACAAGGGTGTGACCATTTTCAGCTATAGCGCAACCTAGATTATATGCTTCATTAGTGTATTTTCATCTATTTTCCTGCTTCCTGATCCGTAAAGGCATATTCTCATAAAATCACTCTAAATATATGGGGTTTGTTCTGCAAGACATAAATGGCAAATTGCATCGTCATTGTCTTTCTGATTATCTTTAACTGGGCATAAAAATGTTCCATTTCTCTCTTCCACTTTTAAACTTCCTGGAAACTCGCTTCCAACTGGATGAATTGGCTCTTCCAATATGAATGTGGTGTAAAGTGATGTAATCACATAAATCAAAGGGAATTTATCATCATCGGATTGGGATATTCTTTCTTTTTCAAATGTTCTTTTAAGCAGTGGAAATGACTCGTTAAAGGATGTCTTGTCGATTAAGCTGTCTTTGTCATAGCTGTCATTTCCCAGAACTTCCTTCATGCGTAAGATAAAATACTTTATATATATTTCCAGGTATTTTTCACGGTACTGGGATTGAACATACTCTCCATCCTTTCTTATATATGCTGAAGCCATCATTAAATCATGCACAGATATGATAGCAGCATATTTTTTAAGAATCCCCATCAAATCCTTTTTGGTAATTTTTTCTTGTGTGGATATTCCTTTAAGTTCGACCAGTATGTCTTTAGGTTTCATGATTTTATTTTTAAGTTCAATAGATAAATACTTTTAATATTCATGAAAATCTAACAAATTAATGGGGAGTAACTATGGAAGATGAATTTATTGAAATTTCTAAAGAAGACATTGAAAATGTAGAAAATGCTTTAAAAGTCAATGCAGACTATAAACTAAACAATACTAAATTTAACACCAATACTTTTGAAAAAGGTCAGGATATTACTATAACTCAATATGTTGCCAACGTGGAAAATGAATTGGTTTTCAAAACCAAAAAGGAAAACGGCAAATATTACATTTCAAAATCCTTTGAGTTATTCATTGATAATATTATTGGCGGAAATGTTTCAAGGGATGTCTTCCAGTCTGTTTATCAATATTTCCATGAGGTAATTGCAGATGATGAAAGTGATTTTGCTGAAGAAAAAGAAGAACTGATTAATTTTTTAGTTTTGACTGAAGAATATGATGAAGAGCAACTCAATAAAGATTTAGACCCTGTTAAAATCCGCCAGGATTATCAAAAAGATTATGATAGAATATATGGTGATGAGTCATTAAACCGTGTTCAAAAGAGTTTGGCTCTTAAGGAGTTGCTGCACATGTCAATATGTCAGGTTGTTAATGATATTGATTTGTTTTTCACAAGACCTTATGATTTGACTCCCGAAGAAAATGCGGAAAAAAACAGGCAGGAAGCAAGAGCATTGGAAAATGAAATGCAGTTAACCTAAATGTTTAAGTAATATTAAATTATTAAATATTATTAATTGAATTTATTTAACTGATTATATGATTACCATTACTAAAAACGAACAGGTTGTTTTGGACCAGATTAAGATTTTCAACATAGAATATCCCGATGGGGTTCCTGTAAGTGTTTTAAGGAATGAACTGGGATTTCATGAATATGATTTGGTTGAAATTCTTGAGGAATTGTCTGCTAAGGATTTAGTTTTATTTAAAGACAATAAGGCTAGTTTGTCTGAACATGAAAAAGAAATCAACACTGTTAACTCCAAGAAGGATTTGGAAGAATTAGAATTAAACATGAAAGAAAAGGAATCATATAAGTTAATTCAGGAATTGGTTGACGACAAAAATCTCATTTCCAAATATACTTTGGAAGGCCATTTGTTATATGGGGAATTAAAACTCACTAATTTTAGAATGTATCATATTATTCTATCCCTTCAGAATAAAGGTCTTTTAAAATCCATCACTAAAGATGATGGGGAATATTATCTCCTCGTTGAATAATATTTTTTCCATTTATTTTAATACAATAGTAATATTTTTTTTTAATTTAATCATAATATTTATATATCTTTAAAATACATAATTATATCTAATAATATAACTATTTTGATGTGTTTTTGTATGATGAGAATAAGTATGTCATTACCGAAAAAATTATTAGCCGATTTTGATGAAGTATTGAAAGAGAGAGGATACCAATCACGTTCAAAAGGTATTCGTGATGCTCTTCAGGATTACATTGTAAGATACCAATGGATGAATTCTATGGAAGGTCAAAGAATTGGTATTGTAACAATCATCTACGATCATCATTATACTGGTGTTATGGAAAACTTAGCAGAAATTCAACACAGTTTCAGAAATGAAATAAACACAAGCATGCACATTCACATGACTGATAAATATTGTATGGAAATTGTAGTTGTTAATGGGGATATTGCAGAAATTCGTGATTTGACTGAAAGAATCATGAGACTTAAAGGTGTTGAACACGTAAAACTTACAAGTACCGCTAACGGTGAAGAATTTAGTGAACCGGGTCACTCACATGACCACACACACCACCATCATTAAATTCTTTTTTTTATTATTTTTTTTCATGAAATTTAAAACCACCCCATATCATTTTGATTTAATAAAGGATAATGAAAGGTTATCTGCTTTCTTTCAAGCCATTAATGAATATGATGGACTTTGTGAATTGGCTTATGACTTGGGGTGCGGCAGCGGAATATTGTCCTATTTTTTAAGCTCCAAATTCAGTAAAATCATTGCCATTGAAGTGGATTCAAGTGCATCTAAATGTGCAATGGAAAATTTGGCCAGTCTTAAAAACATTAATGTTGTCAACGAGGATGTTTTAGAATATGAATTTGATAAAAAAGCAGATTTAATACTTTGCGAAATGATGGATACTGCACTGATTGATGAGGAACAGGTTCCAGTTTTGAATCATGCCAAGAAATTCCTAAAGCCCACAGGTAAAATCATCCCTCAAGGAGTAATCAATGCTGCTGAATTGGTCAATATGGAAAGGGAATACATTCACTGGGATGAAAATGCTAAATATGATGTTTATTCTGACATGGTAATATATTCCGAATTTGATTTTTTGGATGATGTTGATGTGTGTTTTGAAGCAAACTTGTCATTTAAGGCAAAAAAAGATGGAATTGTAAATGGGATTAAAATCACCACATTCACCAAGCTCACTGATGATATTATTTGCGGCCCAACTCCAATGTTAAATCCGCCGTTGTTAATTCCCTTTGATGCAAAATCCCTAAAAAGTAATGAATATATAACTGTAAATCTAAAGTATATTATGGGAAATGGGATTGAAAGTATTGAATCAAAGGTAATTTAAAGGTGAAAAAATGTCTTTTAAATCACAATTAAGCAATTTTTTAGAGGATTGTGAAAAATTAATTGTATTAGGTGTTGGAAACGAGCTTAAATGCGATGATGGTATCGGACCATATATAATTAAAAAATTAAAAGAAGAAAACATTGAAAATAAGAAAAAATTATTGTTCATTGATGCAAAAACAGTTCCAGAAAACTTCACAGGCAAAATCAGAAAGGAAAAACCAACCCATTTAATCATTGTAGATGCATGCTTAATGGATGAGGAACCCGGAGCTATGAAAATAGTAAACAAGTATGATTTTGCGAATATAGGTATTTCAACTCATTCCATGTCATTATCTTTTTTTGTAAGATATCTTGAAAAGGATACTGAATTTAGGATAATATTTGTTGGAATAGAACCTGAATCCATGGATTATGCAGATAAACCAACTCCAAAAGTTGAGGATGCTGCAAATGAATTTGTAACTATTTTAAAAGAGATAATATTATGAAAATTTTATTTATTGGTTCAAGATTATATGATGATATTGATTGGTATGTACGAAAAAAAGGCATCGAAAGTGTCCTCACGGAATCTAATGAGGAAGCTATTAATTTAGATTTGTCGGATCAGGTATTCATTGTTCCAAGAGGAATGGATGGTCCTAAACAAGTTGCATTAATGCAAAATGTCGATGCTATTGTTCCGTTAATCGGGATTGACCCTCCATTAATAGATGTTGCACATATGAAAGAGGAAGTTGAAGAGGAATATAACATTCCTGTAATTGCCGCTAATGTTAGGGCTGTCGAGTTAACCTCGAATAAGATTAAAACTAAAGAGTTTTATCGAGAAATTGGTGTAGTAACTCCTGATTATCAGATATTGAATGGTCCTGATGAGCTTACTTTAGATTTGCCTGTTGTTTTAAAGCAGGGTGAAGGTCAGGGTGGAAAGGACATTAAGGTAGCAAGGACAATTGAAGATGTCAGAGAATATTTCAATGATTTTGACCAGGCGCTTTGTGAAAGGTTTATTGAAGGGTCTGAAATATCTATTGAGGTGTTGGGTTTCAATGGGGAATATGTTGCACTGCCTCCGATTTATAAAGGTGAAACAACTTTGGAAGGTACTCATCCTTTAAACAAGGTCAAAACTGGACCTTGTATGGTTGATGGTCTTGACAATAATCTGGTTCAGCATACTGCCTATAATGTTGCCAAAAATTTGGGTTCTGATGGAATATTTGAAATGGATTTCATGTATTCCAAAAAGGACAATCAATTATATGCTATTGAAGTTAATACAAGGCCAAACGGTACCAGATATTTGACTACAGCAACTTGCGGTGTCAATTCCCTATGTGAATTGGTCAATATGGCTATCGGTGAATTTTCATTGCCAAATATTTCAGATAAGTTGGAATATTATTATTCAACAGAAATTCCAGTTGGTGATTATGAAGGACCATCTCCTGAAGAGCCGGTCAAGTCTTTTGACGTCAATGACTTTGTTGTTCACGGTCCAAAAGGTTATCAAAGAGTCACTGCCAGGGCTAGTTCAAAAGAAAATCTTGAAAAATTAGTTGAAAAATTGATATAAATCTGTGTTATAAGTTATAATTATATAGTATTACCAATAGATATTTTAATAGTTTAAAAGATTTATTGTGTGGTAAGATGACTAATACAGATTTGTTAATTCTTTTTTTAATAACATTATGTGCTACAATATTCTTTACATGGTATGTTAAAAGGATATTGCTCAAAGCAAGGATTGCTGATAATCCTATAGTAAGTGAACATAGACATAAGAGCGGTACTCCAACAATGGGTGGTATTGCATTCTTATTTACTATTTCTTTGATAATTGCACTATATTATCAAAATACTCCAATCTTAATTGTCTCATATATAATGCTTGCAGGAGGAATTGTAGGTTTAGTGGATGATTTGATTGGTCTTAAAGTTAAAGAGGTTCAAAAAATCGTTGTAAACACTTCTGATGAAATAATTACTTTAGGCAGATTGGATGTTGAACCTGGAGAAGAGGTCCGTGTTGCTACTCCAAAAGCAAAGGCGGAAGTGGACGATTTACTTAACGATGGAAAAGTTGAAGTTATAGGTGAAGTTCCTATCAAGACGGAACCTGAAGAACTTGAAAAGATTATATGTCAAATTGTTTTAGGTATCTTTTTAGGATTAACTGGTGTTGTAACTACATTGGGTGGCTTTGAATTAGGTATTTTAGCAATACCTGTTGTTGTTATCGGTGTTTTAGGTTCAATTAACTCAGTTAACCTGATTGATGGTATGGATGGCCTTGCTGCTGGAATTGTAGGTATCGCATCTCTTGCATGTTGTGTTTATGGTTATTTATTTGGACCTGCAACAATTATTCCTCCATTCCTGATATTGACTGCATTATGTGCAGGATTTTTAGTTTTCAACAAATATCCCGCTTCAATATTTATGGGTGATACTGGATCATTTGTATTGGGTACAGGATACGCTGCAGCGGTTATGGTTTGCGATATTCCTTACTTTGGTGTTTTGGCATTGGGAGTTCCAATCATTTCAGTTGTTGTTAGCTTGCTCCACCGAGCACATATCATAAAATTGCCGGTGGAACCTCTACATCACACTTTAAATCATTACGGAATGTCAGAAACAAAAATTGTATTCAGTTATTGGGGATGTACCGCATTATTATGTATAATAGGAATTTTAGCTAAAATGTATCTATTTAATTAGGGGATATTATGGAAATACAAGATTTGGCAGAGTCTGTTGGTGGAAAACTATATGGTAATGTTGATTTCTTTTCAATAGATGGATTTACAGGAAAATTCACTTTTTTAAATGATGCACATACTGGAGATATTGTAATCAGACATTGGATAAATGCAAAAGGAATAGAGATGGCATTCAATAAAAATATTGCATGCCTAATAACTCAAACTCCCAAGGATGGCGCAATCGAGGAAGCAGAAAAGCTTAACTTCCCGTTAATCGTGACTGATAAAATAGAATTGGCCAATGCATATGCCCTTTCACATACAATTGACAAATTTTCCCCAAATTCAACTAATATTGTAATTACAGGAACAAACGGAAAATCCACCACTTCACATTTAATTTATCATATATTGAAAACAGCAGGTTATCATGTACTTACAAATACCGACAGTGAATCTGAATTCAACACTTTAATCGACCCGATGGTATCAAAATTGATATCCGATGAGGTATTGGAAAATGGGGAACTCGATTATTTGGTTATAGAAGTGTCTGAAGTTCAGGGATGGTTAGGCAGTTTAATGGAAAATCATGCGGCACTGATGTGTGCGGCAGTAAATCCTAAAATTGGTGTCATAACCAATATTGCTATGGACCACATTGGCCTTGTAAATTCAATTGAGGATGTTTTTGAAGAAATTTCCACCGTTCCAAAGGCTATCGGTGATGGTGTGTGCATACTTAATCATGATGATGATTTGGTAATGAAACTGGATGCAGAAAATCCGTTTTATTTTTCAATGTCTGAAATCGACAATCAGAATGCGGTTTTCTATAATGGCAGTGAAATTGTTCATGATAACAAAACCATTTTAAAAACTGAAGAACTGCCGTTCAGTGGTTATCATTTCATACAAAACATATTGTCTGCCATTGGCGCGGCAATTTCATTAGGTTTGGACATTGAAATAATTGCTGAAGGAGTCAAATCTTATAAGGCATTAAATAGGCGTTTTGCTAAGCTAAATGATGCACCTTTGATATATGATGATTTTGCCCACAATCCCGATGGGATTAAAGCGACAATTTCAGAGACAAAAAAATTGCTCAAGGACAATCAAAAATTATATGTTGTCTGTGCAATCCGGGGTTCAAGAGGTATTGAAATCAATCAGTTGAATGTTGAAGCCCTTGTCGAGTCTATGGATGATGACATTGAACTGGTATTGTCTTCAAGCAATGATGTTGTCAATGATTTAAATTTTGTAACTCATGATGAACGGAATGTATTTTTCAACACATTAAATGAAAACAATGTTGATTTTATTCATTATGACAATTTAAATGAATGTCTGATTGAAACTTATGGTAAAGTGGGTGAACATGATATTATATTATTGATTGGTGCTCAGGGGATGGACCCTGCCGAGTCACTTTTGAAAGACATAATTTAAATATCATATTTAATTAATATAATAAATGTATGAATTATTCTGTCATGGAATAATAGTAAGAGGATATAAACATGTTTATAAAGATTAGAAGAGACACATTGATTATTTTATTACTTGCGTTTATTTTAATTCTTTGTGGCCGTTTAATTACTTATGTGGCTTTTGCATCATCTAATGAGATTAATGATGGAATTCCAATTTCAGGAATCATTGTAAAAGGTAATGACATAGTTCCTGTTGATACCATTAGAGCAAATGTGATGCAAGCTGGTTTTAGGGATGGAAGTGTAATTTATGGAGATGTTTTAAAAACTTCTAAAAGAGAGGTGTCTCTCCAGGATGCGCTGCAGACGGCTCAGGAATTTGCAACGGAGTCGACAGTTCCAGGTACATCAGTGACTCCGATTACTGCTGCTGATGTTCAAGTTGATAAAAATACTGGTGTTGTAACAGTTACAGTCATAGAAGACTTTTCTTCTGTAGAATTAGAAAATGATACGAGAAGTAGGTGATTAAGTGAATAAATTTAAGGTATCAATTGCTCTATTATTTATATTTTTCTTGACCATGAGTAGTGTTGCGGCTACTTGTAACATTATCGTCATTACTGATCCTACTGGCCAAGATCCGAATGGTGCTGCTGCAGGAAGTATGTCCTTTGCGGATAACATGTTCCAATCCACATTTCTGATGTCTAAAAACAATCAGTTTGCTGTACTCTCAGGGGGTACCGGTAGTTCCGATACAAGGTTGGATTCCATTGTTGATGCTGTTGCAAACCTTGAAAACAATGTTTCCGCAGCGTCTGCTGCATCAATCGCATCAAGATATCAGGGAGCTCGTCTTCTTGTAGGTGGTCCGAATATGGGTGCTGCAATTGGTGGGTCTTATGATGCATATGTTATCACTGTTGAAGATGCAACAAATACAATTAAGGTAACTCCATATAACAGTGGTATAGCTACTTTACAGCCTGGTCAGAAAGGAGCTATTATTCACTTGAGAAATACTGATGGAAACCCAATGTATGGTACTGCAGATACAGTTAGAAAAGAAACCGCTATGAATATTGGAAAAATGATTCGTGATGGTTATCCAGCAACCACAATTTTATCAGAAGCTATGGGTGAAGTGGCTAATGATTCAGGTGAAAAATACGGTGGTGGTGGAGTAAATTTAGTTTCCGGAATTTCCACAGGGGACATGTTTACTCCTAAAGACATGAATGAATCCGGTTATCCTATGGATGAACAATATTCAAAGATATGTGATGACTGTGGTTGGAGTGTAGGATATCCTGCATCTGAAGGGTATGACAGATGTCCAGTATGTGATGGGGAATTAAGAGTTGTTTATGCATATGAGGCTTTAGGTAATGCATTGACCGTCAGTCCGAATGCCGTTAGTGTTTCGGTTTATGGAAGTGACAAGCAAGGTTTGGCGGCAACCACAAAAGAAATTGTAGAGGCATCCGTTTCCAAATACGGTTATGATGCATCTGCTATTGCTGGTTCAATTAACAGGGCTATCAATAATGGTCTTTTGATGGGTGTTGATCATGTTGAACCTAAAGACATAAATGTAAAACAAGGATCTAAGGCTGTTGGTGTTTATTATAATGCTCTGCCTGGTGATAGGTCTTCTCCAGCTTGGGATTTACCGATTGACGGAAATATTTTAAATATTCTGGGCAGTATTCAAACGGCAGTGGGTATTATTCTGATACTGCTGGTTGTATTCAGAAGCAGACTGTTAAAATCTTTCCAGGAGAGGTAACTTTACCTTTTTTTTTATTTTTTTTAAATAGTGATTATCATGGCTTTAATTTTAGTTAGAGGAGAAAATAATTCAAAATTACTTAGTGCAATTGCAGACATGGAAAGGCATGGGAATTTAAATTTGGAAACAAAACCCAGAGTAATCGATGCAAAATTTGCTGATTCTTTAGTTGAAAGTATTTTAAATTCCACTCTCAGAACAAAATCAAATGTCGCAACTGCTTTTTTTGTAAAGGAAGATACTACTTTAAGCATCATGCAAATAAAAAAGATACATCCTCCCGCACATGTGGTCGTTGTCAGTGATGAATACAGTGGTTATGAGGACCTTGAGAATTTATTGGATGATGCAAAATTGTTTCCGGGCTATCATTCACACAAGGCTAAAAATGAGGGGATGATTGATTATAAAATTCAAGGAAACAACAAGCCTATAAAAAATGAGAAATTGAATAGCTATCTTAAAAAATAGCTATTTCCTTTTAATTTTCATTATGTTTCCGAGTGTACGTTCACCTGAGGAACTGTTGATGAACTGATTCAAATCTACATTATTCACTTCTTCGAGTAATGTAATATTCAATGCCTTTTCTAATTTTTTAGTAAGTTTCACGTCAGGGGTCATTTTTCCGGTTTCAATTCGGGTTATGACTGAAACTCTTTCATTAATTTTTTTACCTAACTGTTCTCTAGACCAGTTCTTAGATTCTCTTGCTTTTCTAACTTGAATGTCAAAATCTTCTATCAATTCTTCTGAAGGTTCATCTTTTCTAGGATAATTCCTTCTTGGTGCATTTTTTTGTTGCTTGTTTTTTTGTTGCACATATCTTGGTTTTGGAGGTGCTTTTTGGATTGTTCCGAGTTTGGAACATTCTTTACAAACAACCATAACTGATCCTTCAATTTTTGCTCTTATTGGATTATGTTCTGGTACTGGTTTACCACATATTTCGCATTCCATATTAATCAGTTCCTTTTGTTTTTCTAATTATATTATATAATGTTACTCATTAATATTTGTTAGTATGAGTTAAAATGAATACATTTAAATACTTTAAAATTACAAATTGTTATTAAAGTAAAATGTATATGAAATTTATAATAACTAACTGGAGATGATTCACATGAATGATTTCGATGATTTGGAAAATTCTTCAAAAGAACAATTGATAGAAAAAGTTGAATCTTTAAGAGAAGAAATAGATTCCCTAAGAGAAGAAAAATCCAAAGCCAAAAGTAACTTGATGTGGAAAGTTAGGAAATTAGAAAAGGATAAAGTCCTAATAGAAAATGAAAAAATAAGATTAGAAAGAGAAACTAAATCCTTGCGTTCAGAGGTAGACAGATTCAGGTCTCCACCTTTAGTTTTGGCCACTATTACTGAAGTTTTAGATGATCACAGAATGACTGTAAAAAGTAGCACCGGACCTAGTTTCCTTGTAAATTACTCAAAATTCTTAGATGAAAAATTATTAGTGCCGGGTTCCAGAGTAGCACTAAATCAACAAACATTCGGTATTGTGGAAGTATTGCCATCAGAGAAAGATGCAAATGTTTCCGGAATGGAAATTGAAACAAAACCAGATATTACTTACGATAAAATCGGTGGTTTAGAGGAACAAATTGTTGAAGTTAAAGAAACTGTTGAATTGCCTTTAACCCATCCTGAATTATTTGAAAAAGTTGGTATTGAACCTCCTAAAGGTATACTGTTATATGGGCCTCCTGGAACAGGTAAAACTTTACTTGCAAAAGCTGTAGCAAATGAAACCAATGCAACTTTCATAAAGATTGTAGCATCTGAATTTGTTAAAAAATACATTGGTGAAGGTGCAAGACTTGTACGTGAAGTCTTCGAGCTTGCAAAAGAAAAGGCACCAGCCATTATTTTCATAGATGAACTTGATGCCGTAGCTGCAAAAAGACTTAAAAGTTCCACAAGTGGTGACAGGGAAGTTCAAAGAACTTTAATGCAACTTTTAGCAGAACTTGATGGATTTGAATCAAGAGGGGATATCGGTATTATAGGAGCAACCAATAGGCCGGATATCTTGGATCCTGCATTACTGCGTCCCGGTCGTTTTGACAGATTTATAGAAGTTCCACTTCCTAACGATGAAGGAAGAAGAGAAATTCTTAAAATCCACACTAAAAACATGTCCTTTGATGAAGAGGCGGATGTCGATTTACTTGCCAGTTTAACTGACGGACTTTCAGGTGCTGATTTAAAGGCAGTATGTACTGAAGCAGGTATGTTCGCTATTCGTGAGGAACGTGATAAGATTACTGTAGATGACTTCATGGATGCAATCGAAAAAGTCATGAGTAAAACTAGTGAAGAAGATTTATACAAAACCGAAGCCGGAGTAATGTTTGGATAAATCTTTTGAAAAATAAGCCTATGATGAACCCTATGAGCTCTGATACGTGATGAATGATGGGCGAGCTGAGGCTTATTTTATTAATCTTTTTTTTCTAAAACTTTATTTAAAAGTAAATTCTAATATTATAATTATGTTATTTAATAAAAATGATGAAAGTGCCGGTGAAAGGGTTCTTTATAAAACAAAGCCTAACATGTTTTTAGGTTGTAAAAAAGCTATTTTTGGTGTTGTTTTATTGGTTATTGTTTTTATGATATCTCCGGGTATAATTCAGTTCATCGGGGAAATGCAAGTTTATTTGATTTCTCAAATCAGACTTCCTTTAACCAGATATGCTGCAATAGCATTTTTTGTAGTCATTCTTATTATAATACTTTATATAATTTGGCAACTTCTTAAATGGTATTCCCTTGAATATACATTGACAGATTCAAGAATTATCATTAAATCCGGATTGTTATCCACTAAAAAGAATTACATGCCTTATACTACAATTCAGGATATCAACTCTTCTCAAAGCATTTTTGCCAGGTTGTTCAATGTAGGAACGGTTTCCGTTTTCAGCGCTTATGATAATAACTTGATGAAAATTGAAAATGTTTCCAATCCGTCAAAAGTTGAAGAGATAATTTTTTCAAACATGATGAATCATAGAAACGTTCCGGAATATCCTCAAAATTATGTTGAGAGGGGTGCGCCTAGACAGTTCCCTGAAAATAATTATCAAGAGGATTATTACGATGAGTTTGAACCGATTACTCCAATCAGTCATGAGAGAAGTTCATACTCCAGAAGGGAATATGAATATTATCCTGAAGAGTTCAGCTATCCTGAGCATAATGTAAATAAATATGAGTATGAGCCTTATGAGGATGAGTTGGACTATAATGTGGATAGGGTCGTGAATAATTCCCGCGATAATATAAGATATGAAGGAGGGCCAAAGACATTTTCAAATGACACTCATTATAATGAAGCAAGGGACTATTATTCAAATGGTAGTGATGATTATTATCAGGAAAATGAACCTAATATTCAATATGATGAAAGTCCAGAAGATGATTATCATGGTGGGCCTGAACAAGTAGATGAAACAGACGATTCTAGTGAAACTGTTATCAGAAGACATTTTGATAAATTCAAAAAATAATTTTTTTTCAATATTGGGTGAATTATAATGGAATTATTATGCATACAATCTCAGGAGCATCCGGAATTACCATTGGCAGAACTCAAAGCTGTTATGGAATGTGAAAATATTCATGCCGAAATAAATGTAATCTGTGAAGGTTTGGTTATTCTAAGTGATATTCCTGAAGATGAAATTGATGATTACTATAATATTCTAACCAGAAGATTGGGATATACCCATGAGGTTCATGAACTTATAAAGAAATCATCAGTTGAAAGTATAAGCAATGACATTTCATTAATTGACTGGCCGAAATATATAGATGAAAACTTTGCCGTAAGGGTTAAAAGATTTAATTCACATGTCGATACAGTTGCAGCGGAGCGAAAAATCGGGTCACTGATACTTGACAACTGTGATGATGTCAAGGTAAAACTGAAAGAACCGAACTCCTTAATACGTGTCGTTGCATTTGAAGATATTCTATATATAGCTATTGAAAAAATTAAATTGAACAAAAAGCATTTTGTTGAATGTAAACCTCATAAAAGGCCTTTTTTCTATCCAGGATCCATGAGTCCAAAATTGGCAAGATGCATGGTGAATCTATCAAGGGTAAAAGCGGGCCAGCTGCTGCTTGATCCGTTTTGCGGAACTGGTGGAATACTGATTGAAGCTGGACTGATAGGATGCAAGGTGCTGGGTTCTGATATTTACTGGAAAATGAAAAATGGGGCTGCAATTAACTTGGATTATTTTGGAATTACAGATTATAGGACATTCAATATTGATGTTCGTGAACTTAAGATGTATGAAAAAGTATCTAGTGTAGTCACTGATCCTCCATATGGAATATCTACTTCTACTGGAGATATTGAAGGAAATGACATTTTTAAGGAATTTTTCATTTCTGCATATAATAATATGAGGGATGATGCATATCTGTGTATGGCAAGTCCACATTATGTTGACCTGAAGCCGATTGCTGATGAGGTTGGATTTGATATTGTTGAGCAATATGGAATTAAGATGCACAGAAGTTTGACAAGAATTATTTCCGTTATTAGAAAAAAGCAAGAATAATATAGTTACATTTATATACTAGTTATTTTTATTTGGGTCATATTTGAGATAAAAATTACTTATTTTTCTTCATTTAATAATTTGGATAATATACTTTTTTTATTTTGAGATTTTTCGATTTTAAAAATTTTTATTTCAATATTTAATTAAATTATTTTTTCTTCAAAAATAATTTATTTTTACATGTTATATGACAAATAATGCATTTTAAAATTAATTTATCTTATAATAATATATTTTGCAATATTTTTTAATTGATTTTGTTACTAAAATTTGTCTGTCTATTAGATGTGCTATATGTTTTTATGGCGTTGGTCTAAGTTTTATTGTATTAACAATTATGACTATGATGACTGCTTTTCCACATGTAGCTATACTTTAGTGAGTACTTGAGTTTTTTCAAGTATGATGTTGGTTTTGTAGATGTGGTGAATTAGTTACAAATTAATTTGTTTCAAATTTATTGTGTATACTCGTCTATATTTTTAGCGTACTTCATAATACTTATTATTATGTCTGTTATGTGTTCAATTCTGTTTGATCCTGGCAGATGCTACTGCTATTGGGATTCGATTAAGCCATGCAAGTCGAACGAGTTTAGGCTCGTGGCGTACGGCTCAGTAACACGTGGATAACCTACCCTTAGGACTGGGATAACCCTGGGAAACTGGGGATAATACTAGATAGGCAATTTTTCCTGGAATGGTTTTTTGTTTAAATGTTTTTTCGCCTAAGGATGGGTCTGCGGCCGATTAGGTAGTTGGTTAGGTAACGGCTTACCAAGCCATTGATCGGTACGGGTTGTGAGAGCAAGAGCCCGGAGAT
>JAFUIW010000067.1 GCA_017473945.1 Methanobrevibacter sp.
ACTGCCATGGATGCATTGTAGTCCTCATCACCTAGGAATACTATTACGAAGGTGTAGAGTCCTGCGTTTTTAAGGTTGATTTGCACAGAAGCAAAACCTTTAGCATCAGTGGTTCTGTTCAATGTAACACCATTATAACCGATATAAATGGTTCTGTTTGCAACAGGGTTGCCATTTGCATCGACAAGTTGGAAGGTGAAGTTTTCACCACGTTCTCCTTCATAGAAATCACAAGCGTACTGTGTGAAGTCTTCAGCTAAAATGCTTGTATTCTCTTTTACAGCAGGAGCAGCGTTATCAAACTTGATAGTGGTATTTGTTGCAAGGTATTTGTCATCACCAGCATAAATCATGGTAACTAAAACACCGCTTTCACCTTTAATGGTGAATAAACCATTAACGTCTGTCACAGCAGATCCTGACACACCGCCAACAGTGTATGATACTGTAGCATTAGCAATTGCATTTCCTGATTCATCAACTAATGTTGCTGAAACACTGGAATCATTAAAGACTACTATATCCACAAATTCAGTTGCGATAGGTTGAACAATAGCTTCTTCAGCTACAGAGAAACTGGAAGCGCTGTGAGTAGGAGCGTGAGTTTCATCACCAGAGTAAATCACAACAACACTGTGATCTCCAGAAGTAACATTTTCTAAAGGAACACTAGCACTGCCATTTACTAAAGCCACAACAGTCTCTTTACCGTCAACAATAACAGACACATTACCAGTAGCATTAGGAATAGCAACATCTACACTAGCATCTTCACCTGCTTTAACATCACCAGGAACACTAATTGTAGCGTTAGCTTCTTGTTTAGGTTCCACAGGTTCTTCTTCAACAGTGAATGTGTAGGTTGCAAATCCTGCATTGTAAGCATCACTTGCAGCACTCACAGCAGTTATGGTGTAAGTTCCATCTTTAATGATTTTGTAAGCACCAGACACCTCTTCGCCGTTGACTTTGACAGTTATAGCACCATCAGTTTCATTAACAACAGAAATAGTTAAAGTATCTCCAATTTTTGCATCAACGATTGGAGTAATGTCTAAAGAAGCATCCTTTTTAGTCACTTCAAATATTTCAGTAACGCTTTCACCAAGATATTCTCCGTTTTCCATAGCAGTTACAGTGACATTGTAAACACCAGCACTAGGGACAGTGTAGACAATTTTACCGTTTTCAATTGCCCTTAAAAGATTTTCCAATGACAATCCTAAAATACCGTTGCCTGAGACAATTTCCTGAGGCACACCATTGATTGCTACGATTAAATCGGAGGTAGTGTCGGCACTGACATTGATTATAATCCTATCTCCCACTTTAACATCACTTGGAATTTCAACTTTGACATTGGCTGCCAGTTTATCTTCGATGCCTATGTTCAATTTATCAGAAACACTGCTTTCATACTTTTCATCACCAACGTAGGAAGCTTCAATAAGGTAGCTGCCTTTATTCAACACAATTTCAAGTTCATTTCCATTTTCAAGGTTGATGGAATAGCTTGTTGAGTTAACATTCACTATAACAATTCCTGTGGCTTGGTCTGTTACTTCAACAGATATTTTTGTTTTTTCTCCGGATTTTGCAGGAGTGACATTTAATGAAATTTCACTTGACTGTTTTTGTGAGGTGAATGTTGTGGAATTTACAGCAGGATTGTACATTTCTGTTTCAGCACTTTTCACTTCAATTACAAAGGTGCCTTTAAATGGAATTACATAGCTGGAATTTATAACTTGTCCATTAATTGTAATGTTTAATTTACCGTCACTTTCAGTTAATGGATTGATTGTAATATTTTCACCAACAAATACTGTTTGAGGTATGTCAATGAAAATGTTTGCATCATTTTTTACAACATTAAATTGAACTGTTTTATTAACTCCATAATAATCCTCATTTTCATCAGATACAATTTGAACAGTGTGCAAACCGGCTTTAAAAGCTGTTAATTGTATTTTTCCATTGACAATTTCGCTAAGTTCACCGTCAACATAAACCTTAAATTCAACTGGCACATCACTGGAAACGTTAATCTCCACGTCGCTTCCTACCCTAATGACATCAGGCATTTGAACTGTTACATTTACCACTGATTTGTCATGTATCATGATTTTATATTCCTCTGATTTTGAAGAGTTATATTTTTCATCACCAAAATATGTGGCAACAACAGAATATTCTCCAGCACCATCAAAGACCAAAGATAATTTGTTTGTTTTTGACAGGTTGATTAAATATTCAGTTCCATTAACATTGACACTTACAAATCCTGTCACATTAGGTGTTACATTAGCTGTTATAGTGGATACTCCACCAATAGGACCGTCAATAATCAGGCTGATTTGAGATTCCTTTTTAGCGATGCTGAAGATTTCAGATTTGATTGATTGTTTGAAGTCATCACCTTCGTATATCACAACTAAAGAGTGATTTCCAGGAGCTATATCTTTAACCACATAAACCGCCTGGCTATTGTTTAGCTCTAAAATATCACTAACGCCGTCAACAATCACTTTAACGTAACCTGTAGCATTTTCAACAGTTATATTGATTTGTGCATCATCGCCAACACTTTCAACATGAGATGTTATGTTTGCGGATTTGCCATACTGAATTGTGAATTGTGAATTTGCGTCATTGAATTCATATTCATCCTCATCCAATAACACCCTGACATCATAATCCCCATCTGTCATGCCGAATAATTTCAAAGTGGCAATACCATCCTTGCCTGCAACGCTTTGTGGCCTGTCATTGATTAGTACTGTAAATGTTTCGTTTATGCGCTTTGATGCATAAATGTTTAAAATGGCATTGTTGTTATATAAAACCACATCCAAATTGATCCAGAGCTTGCCTTTGACTTTAATTTCATTGGAAGAATTTGTCTTGAAATAGTTATTATCCCCATCAAAAGCAATATTTACATCATAAAGGCCTTTATTTAAAGCAATACTGATTAAAGACTGGCCGTTTTCATCAGTGACATTTTTATAAGTGACATTGTTAATTGCAAATGCTATTTCACGACCCGCAACAGGACCGTCATTTTCATCCAACATTGTAATGTTATAAATGAAGCTGCCTTCATCTGTTACTGTAATATTATCAGACAATATGTATGTCCTGTGCATATTGATTGTAAATTCATCAGTTGCCGCTTCTGCAATATAGTCAGATTCATCCATAAGAATAACTGCAAGCTGATAGAACCCATTGGTTAAATTCTTTAAATATAATGTATTTGTACCGTTAATCAGTCTCAGCAATGTTTCATTTCCGTTGATGTTTACAATCACGTTTTCATTGATTGTCCTGTTTGCCCTGACAAGAACATCAACATCATTAAAATTCTGCACGACTTTCAATCTCAATTCAATTGGGATTTTTGGAATTGAATAATAGGAAATGATTGAGGATTGATTGTAACCTTCAGCATTGAAGGTTGCCTTGATAGTGAATACTTTAGCGTCCAAATCGTATAATAAATTTGCAATTCCATTGTTCACAGCAACGATTTGATCAGCACCGTTGACATTGAATGTCACGTTTCCGTATCTTAAAAGATTTCCGTATTCGTCCTTAACTGTTGCAGTGATATTCAATGGCTGACCTTCCAAAAAGTCAACATTCAAATCAGTTTGTGTGATTATAGGAGAAGTGATTGTGAATGCCTTGATACAGGCAACCTGAGATTTATATGTATGTGTTGCATAACTCCAAGGCAAGTTATATAAGTCCTTCCAGTTTTCACCGTCCCAGCTCACATAGGAAATTCCTGGAGAGTATGTTAATTTATTAAGTGAAAGCTCTTCTGAAATCGGAAATCCTGCAACACCATCAGTTGTTATGTTGAAGACAACTTCAAACACGTCACCAGCATCCAAGGAAATCAGTTTGTTCAAGTTGAAGGTATAGTATCCAGGACTTGTTTTTCCAGACAATACATCCCTGAGCTCACCGTTTACATAAACTGATGCCATCCAATCGGACATCTTTTCGAAGTAGGTTGAAACTGCGGCGAGATACTCATCTGAAGTTACGGTAAACCTGTTTTTATACCATACCTGTGAAGAGGAGTTCAAAAAGTAGTCTGTCATTCCGGCAACGTCATACTGATAGTTTTTATCATATTTCATTGTATCGTTTAAGACAATGGTGTATGCGCTGTTTTCAACATTAGGCCTTGCGAATGTTGCATCATAGTAAGATACATAGAAATATCCATTGTTTCCCCAGTTAGGACCCCAACTGTTTCTTACAATCCATGCACCATCTCCTTCTATATTACTGGCCCATTTGAAATTACTTTTTGAAAAGGTGTCATCCCATCCGACAATTGTAACGGCATGGTTTCCGGCTGAGCTTACCCAGTTATAATATGCATATTTGTCGGAATTCAAGTAATATGAATCGAAATAAATACCAGTTCCCACAGCACCATACTGTAAAATAGCCCTTTTGATTTCATCATTGTCAGTATAGGATGCACGATTGAGGAACTTGATGTTTTGAACATGCATTACACTGTTGATTACAGGAGATAAAGTTGAATGATCATCGAAATAATCATCCGCCTCACTGATCGGGCCAAGCCAGCTTGCAAGATATCCCCAAGGCATGTAATCATATCCCCCTTCATTGGTATCCATTTTCCAGCCGTAATCAGAATACAGTTCTATCACGTTTTTCATGTTTTCTTCTGACAGGTCAAGATTATCACCTGATGCCTTTAGAATGCATGATTCAAGAACTGCAATGGCAGTGAATGCCCAACAGTTACCGCTTGCCTGCTGGTCTTTTACAGCAGTTGTGAACCCATCAGTTATTAGGCTGTATTTATTAGGCAAATGAGTGATTGGATTAACCTTCACATTATACATGGTGTAGTTTCTGTTTCCGATTGTCAAATTAAGCTCATTTACATAATAGATGTCGTTTTGAAAATCTGCGGTGTTTCCGTTATAATTATTATATCTTTCAAAAGGCATTACATATTTATTGAAAAGAGAAAATATTGCTCCTGCAGCGTTTTCTGCATGATTGTTTGAGAAAGTATTCGCCCTTATGTATGAATTTGTAGAATTGTCTATGAATAACGCTCCGCCATTGGTTGCGGAATTGTTGTTAAAATTAGAATTGAACAGTGAAAAGTCACCATACATATGATAAATTGCCCCACCATCATATTTAGCAGAGTTATTGCTCATTGACAACCCAGTTAATGAAACATCAGTGTTTAAAGTTGTTATGGCGCCTCCAAATGTTGCAGAGGAATTTACTACAGTTATTTGTTCACCCTTGAATTTTGAAGAATCCCTGATGTAAATACTTCCACCGGCGTCATCCTGTGAAACTGAATTGTAAAATTTAGATTTTTTGACAGTTACATTAGACGCATAGTCACAGGCTATTGCACCCCCGTAATTGTATGCGTAATTGTCATAAAACAGTGAATCTGTTACCTCCAATACTCCGGAACCCATGTAGATTGCTCCGCCATACTGGGCGTAATTATTTTTAAAGGTACAGTTATCAACACTCACATATGCATTTTCCATATTGGATGCAGTATAAATTGCCCCACCATAATTATTTGTATAGGAATCGGCTTTAGACCCATAACCATCAGTAAATATAGTGTTTACTGCTGTAAACTGCTTGTAATTGGTTATGGAAGAACCAATGAAAGTCACATTCTTTACATTCAGATAATTGCTTACGGTAAAGGCAATCCCATCATAGTTAATGACTGTCTTTTCAACATCACTACCATAAATATTGACCTGCTGGATTGATTTTGAAGTATCAAGATTGTATACTCCGTTTGCCAAATAGACATTGGCATTTGACTTGATTCTATCGGCAGTCAAATACTTGTATGGATTTGCCTGAGATCCGTCACCATCGTTTTCTACAGATGCATCAAAATAATAATCATTTGATGCTTTTAAAATATCACTGCCATTATCTAAGATGGAAACCGGAGCATTGTCCGAAGTTTCATCCACCAATAATGCAGTTTCATTATCTACTGCACAAACAGTAGGAATTAAAATCAATAAAAAGATTAATGAAATCAGCATCATCAATCTGTTTTTTCGCCTCAACAAAATTTATCCTCCATTCATTTACATTATTTTAATTTATGTTTGAAATAATATAAATAGTCAAGGACAGTTTAAAAAAAATAAAATTTAAATGTATAAAATATACTACAGAATACTGAAAAAAAGAAAATTTGTGAGATATCAATCCCACTTATTTGATTGTTATTTTTACGGACTTGCTGGCTGATTTGTAAGTTACATCTTCAGCAAAATTAACCTTAGCGGTGTACTTGCCTTTTTTAGTTAATTTAAGATTAAAAGTTGCTTTTCCATTATCGGCAATCTTAGCAGAATATGTTTTGCCTGCAACGTCAAGTGTTACCTTTTTACCGGAAGCAAAGTAAGTTTTACCGTCGGCGGATGAACCTTGAATGGTTTTGAATGTAACAGTATATTTCTTGGTTTTGGCTTTTGCCTTGAAAGTTTTAGCACTTGCAGAAATTGTAACAGGTTTTTTGTTGATGGTAACTTTATGCACAGCCATGGATGCATCGTAGTCGTCATCACCTAAAAATACAATTACAAAAGTGTATAAACCTGCATTCTTAAGGTTGATTTGTACAGACGCATATCCATTGGCATCGGTTGTACGGTTCAATGTAACACCATTATAACCAATGAAAATTGTTTTCTTTGCAATAGGTTTGCCTTTAGAGTCAACAAGCCTGAAAGTGAAGTGTCCGCCCCTTTCGCCTTCATAGAAATCACAGGCATACTGAGTGAAATCCTCACTTAAAATGCTGGTACTTTCAATTACAGCTGGAACATTATTTTCAAACTGGATAGTAGTGTTAGCCGGAAGGTATTTAGAATCTCCTTCATAGGTCACTGTCATTAAAAGACCGTTTTCACCTTTAATTTTGAAAATACCATTGGAATCAGTCACAACAGAACCTGACCTGCCACCAATGGCATAATTAATTTTTGCATCAATAATGCCCTTACCCTCTTCATCAACTAAAGCTGCAGAAACATTACAGTCATCAAATACAACAACATCAACAAATTCACTCACAGCCCTTTTAACGACTATTTTCTCAGATACATGGAAACTGGAAATGGTATGGGTGGAATCATGTGTTTCATCCCCATAATAGATTACAACAACACTGTGGTCACCGGCAGTTAAGTTTTCCAAACCAACAACCGCTTTTCCATTAACAAAATCAGCTATGGTTTCTTTACCATCCACAAGAACAGACACATTGCCTGTTGCATTAGGAATCTCAACAGATATTATTGCAGATTCACCTGCTTTAGCATCACTAGGGACAATAACAGTAGCGTTAGATTCTTCTTTAGCAGAATCAGATGAAACCTCGTCCTCGCTAACAGCTAATGCATTCTTATTGTATGCATCATCATTTTCAACAGAATAATAATCATCTGATACGTTTAGAATATCGCCGCCATTGCCTGAAATGGAAATTGGAGCCATATCCAAACTACCATCACTTAATAATACTGTTTCATTATCATTTGCACAAACAGATGGAATCAATATTGTCAAAAAGACTAATGAAACCAATAAAACTAATAAATTTTTTCGCCTCAACAAAATTTATCCTCCATTCATTTATATCATTTAACTATATGTCAGAAATAATATAAATACTCAAGGATACTTTAAAAAAAGTTAATTAAGATATGATATGTCGGATAAGTCGGAGTGATTACTCACTCCTCCTCTCCTCAGAACGGCTCGTGTCAGTTTCCCGACAAGCCGCTCAAGCATATTGTTTACCTAAAGCAAATACCATCAAATTCTAACC
>JAFUIW010000068.1 GCA_017473945.1 Methanobrevibacter sp.
ATATATTTTTCGAAAAAATTTTCGCAAAAAAGAAAAAATTGAAAAATTTCTGCGAAAAAATCACAAAATCAAATTACCAACTAACAAATTTACAGATACTATAGAATTAAATAAGATTTTGAAAAATTTATCTGTTAATCATTTCGTTAATGGAGTCTGCCATAGCATGTCCTTCAACGATAATTTTTGCTTTTTCAATACCTTCAACGTTTTCAGCTCTAATTTTAGCATCAGCTGCAATACGTGTGATACTCATACAACCTGGATTGGTTGGTTTGAGGATAATTTCAGCTTGATCTCCGTCTACGGTAATGTTTTGTACAATGCCCATTTCTACAATACTGATTCCCATATGTGGGTCGTTAATTACAGAAACAGCATCTTTAATATCATTTACTAAATCTTCTGACATTTTAGTGTCTCCTAATTTTTTGTATTTATAACTTTTAAACTTATGGTATATAAATGATTTGTTTTAGTTATGAAAAGTTACTTTAATCTGTGCTTTAGTTTCACGCCAATACCATTGTCACATTCTTCCATCTCACGACCGGTCATTACAGCTTTTCCGACACCTACAACGGTATCATCCTTAACTACAACAACTTCATCGTTTGGAATGATGTTATGGTCTGCCTTATCGATTCCTGGTGCAAAAACAGTATTTGTGGTGAGGTCGAAATCAATTTCCACAATATTAATTCCCAAATCCTTCAATATTTCACCACCAGGCAAATTCAATCTGTACAATCCGTGATCTTTATTGAATAATGCCAGTTGCTTTCCGTCAGATAAAATTCTTTTGTGATACATCCCTTTGGTTTTAACATTGTCCGGAATGAACTTGTCTCCATTTTCACCGAACTGGTATTTTGCAATGGAGCGTAATTCATGCAGGGTCTTTTCTCTTCTGTTGACCTTATTATGATTTTTAAGTTCCATTCTCAAATTATATAATGATTCTGGTGATGTTGGTCGCCCGTCAACACAGACATTGACAAAATCATCCAGATATGCCTCTGCTGATTGCAGGTATCCTCCGGCAAGGTTTGCAACAACCTGTTTTCCTTTGGTGTACTTTGCTATTAGTTTTCCGCTTTCTTCGATTTCATCTTCTGACCATTTGCCAGTAGTGCTTACATCATATGATTGGATTGGAAAAGTATTTTCAAGTTCCCTTGGACATATTCCAAAAGGGGAAGTAACAATTAGTTCCTGATAAGACCTTGTCAGCTTTCTGAATTTCTGATGGGATTTTGAATTGGAGTAAGGTTTTTTCATACTGCACGGCAACAATACCACAGTATCTCCTAGAGGTTCCATCATTTCCATTCTTTGCCTCCATCTGACTGCCTCCGGACGGTAAAGTGATTCTTCGCTTGAACATATTACTTTCATTTTTATTCCTCAAAAGATTTAATTAATTCATTATCCAATTCGATAAGTCGTTCGATATTATCATCAGGCTCATCAATTCTGCGCTTCCATTTTTTAATAACATATTCTACGTCAACTTCTTTGCTGCCGCTTACAAGGTTGTCTGCATGAGCGACAATCTTTTCTTCAAGTGTTTGAGGAACATATGACTTTTCAGGAAGCCCTAATTTTTTTGATTCCTCTTCGGTGATGCCTGCACCGATATGCCTTTCGATAATATTTAAAACATCTTGGTCATATCCGTATTTTTTTGCAATCTCAACTCCCACGATTGCATGGTTGATGTCATGAGTTTTGGATCTTCCAATGTCATGCAAAAGAGCGCCTTTACGGATTAAATCAGTGTCAGCATCCTCAAAATTAGAAGCTATTTTCATAGCTTTTTCATATACTGCTTCACAGTGTGAAATAACGTTTTCAGGGGTTTTTTCTTTTTTCAGTAATTCTTTTTCCATTTTATCTATTTGTTTTTTTCATTAAAGGAATTAAAATTACTTTCAACCATTTTTAAATCTTCCTTGATTTGCTTGATGTTGGCGGTGTTGTCTTGGAATTCCAGCTCTTCCATACAAACAGGACAAAGGAATTCATAATCTGATGCATCATCAAAATCAAATCTCACATGGCCTTGTGGGCAAATGAAAAACATGTTGTTTTCTTCACGTTCCAGTTCCTCATTGAGCATTTTTATGTATTGTTCGGAATCTTTTTTGATGTGGTTTATGACTTCTTCTTTTTCAAATTTCCAGGTATAAGTAAACCATTGGGTTTCAGGGTCTTTACTTCTTTTATAACTAGCTAATCCCATATCGTAAAGTTTATAAAGTATTTTTCTAACGATATTTAATTTAATTCCTGTTTTGTTAGCAATTTCTTCATCAGTTTCAACACCATCGATTAATGCTTCAACAATTGGCAAATTACTTTCATCTTCAACAACATTGGTTAATAAGGTCTTTACTAATGGATCATCTATCATTTAATTTCCCCTAAATTGCATTTTACTGGTTTTATATTATCATATTTTTCCGGAAGTGAAAATAAAAAATTAATAAAATTATGATAAATTAATGTTTAGTTTTGTTTTTTTTATTATAAAAATATTATCTTTTTCTAATAATTACTGCAGGGGTATGTGTGATTGAATCCAGGGCTTCAACGGTAACTTCATCAATTTCAGTGCCTAACACTGCTTTAACGCTGTGGATGGTTTTCATTTCTGTTGATAATGATTTTTGATAATCTTCAGCAATGTTTGCAATCTTTAATGCAGTTTCAACATCCATTTCCTCACTACATCCGAGAGGGGTTGATCCCATATTTTCAGACAGCTGTCCCTTCAGGTATCCGAAAAATCCATTGTCTGCATCAATTCCGTCAATGGCTATTGGAAGACCAGTAAAATATTTACCGTTTTTCATGTATGTCGCATCGGTGTCGATAATCATCACGCAAACATCCTTCCCGATTTCATCTCTGATTTCCTTTGCAACCCTTTCAGGGTTATCCGGAAGCAGCGATACGAATGTTCCAGGGGCATTACTTAAATCAATGCCTGCTTCTGAAGCTGGTTTAAGTGCATGTTTTAAGCCATACAATTGGAGAACGACTTCCTTGTGAGCTTTTGTCTCTTCAGGTAATTTCCTTAAGTTTTTGATGGTTCTTTTTTTGATTCCAAGAAGTGGTCCCAAAACATAGCCCCATAAGTATTTGCTCCAAACTGTAGTTAAGAATTTGGCCATCAGAGATGGGGTATATTTTGACTCGTCAACTAACCTGTTTTGTGAAACTGAAATCGGCGTTTCGGCTATTACCAGATAATCATCATCTTCCATCAGTCTTTTTGCAGGTTCAATTATTGCACTTAAATCTTCATTGGGCTTTATATAACCTGTTTCAATTGGAATTACAATAAAATCTCCATTGGTAACATGTTTTATATTTTCTAAATCTGTCATAACAATCTTTAATAAATCAATTATATAGATATATTAACATAATTGACTTTATAATAATTATCTATTGGGTCGTGTAATTTATGGCAAGAAAATTCATAACATATTTTGACAAGGAAGGCAACGATTATACTGATGAACTTATTTTGGCTGTTAAAGATAAATTGGATATCTCTGAAAATATTAAATATGTTTTAATCGCTTCCACATCAGGCGAGTCCGCATTGAAACTTGCAGATGTCATAGATAATGATGACATTACAATAATCAATGTTTCCCATAATGTGGGATTCAGCGGTGACAATGAGTCTGACATTTCTGAAGAAATGATTAAAAAACTGGAAGGCGAAGGAATCAAAACCTATCAGGGATTGCATGCTTTCAGCGGCGCTGCAAGAGGTGTCACAAACAAATACGGGGGATACTCTCCATTGGATGTTGTAGCAGACACATTCAGAATGTTTTCCCATGGCGTAAAGGTAGCTGCCGAAATTTCATTGATGGCTGCTGATGCAGGTTTAATTCCTGTCGGTGAAGAGATTATTGCTATCGGCGGAAGAGCACATGGAGTGGACACTGCAGTTATTTTAACTCCCGTAAATTCTAAAAATTTATTTAACATGAAATTCCATGAAATCATTGCAATGCCAAGAGATTAAAAATATTTTCCATTTTCTGAAATTTCCGTAATATATTTAAATATAGTTGCATTTAAATATTAGTTACGATAGAAATATTTAACAATTAATTTTAAATAGCAGAGTATGTGGGGTTAATTTGTGAAATTTATAGATGATGCAATCAAAGAATCTGAACAAAGAATGGAAGAGAAAGTGCCAGAAAAAATCTCTTCAGACATAGATGAAGATCTTATTAATATTATTCAAGGCGTTAAAACTAATATATTCGTTGTTGGTGCCGGAGGCGCAGGAAACAACACCATTACTAGATTAAATGAAATGGGTATTGAAGGGGCAACAACAATTGCAGTAAATACTGATGCTCAAGATTTATTTTATTGTCAATCCAGTAAAAAGATTCTTTTAGGAAGACAAACTTCCAAAGGATTAGGTGCAGGTGGAGAACCAACTGTCGGTGAAGAATGCGCTGAAGAAAGTGAAGATGAAATAAGGGATGAATTAGAAGGCGCAGACATGGTATTTGTCACCTGTGGTCTTGGTGGTGGAACAGGTACTGGTTCAGCTCCAATTATTGCTAAAATCGCTAAAAAATTAGGAGCTTTAACTGTTGCTGTTGCTACTATGCCATTTTCCGCAGAAGGAATTAAAAGAAGAGAAAATGCGGAACAAGGTTTAGAAAAACTCCAAGAATCTGCTGATACAGTAATTGTAATCCCTAATGATAAATTATTGGAAGTTGCACCAAACTTACCTTTAAACAAAGCATTCATGGTTTCAGATGAAATCTTGGGAAGAGCTGTTAAAGGAATTACAGAATTGATTACTAAGAAAGGTCTTGTAAGTTTAGACTTCGCTGATATCAGAAGCATTATGAGCGGTTCTGGAATGGCTATGATTGGTATGGGAGAATCTGACTCTGGCGACAGAGCTTTAGAATCTGTACATGAAGCTTTAAGCAGCCCATTATTAGACATTGATATTTCTAATGCAACTGGTGCTTTAGTAAACATATCTGGTAGTTCAGATTTAACATTACATGAAGCAGAAAAGATTGTTCAAGTTGTAGCTGATAAATTAGATCCTGAAGCAAATATTATTTGGGGTACTCAAATTGATGAAACTCTCCAAAATACTGTCAGGACAACTGTGGTCGTTTCAGGTATTAAAAATGACTTCAATCCTAATGTAGAACCTGAAATCAATGCTGATGATGATGTTTCAGAAGCAGATTCCGCAAGCGATCAACTAGACAGCTTTATTGATGGAATTTTCTAATTCCATTTTTAATTATTTTTTTAAAATGCAAACATTTATTAATGTTTAAGTTATAAATTATTTTATTACTATTTTATTATAATTCATTAAATTATGATTTTTTCATAGTTTTTTTATTTTGGGTATTCAAATGAACGTGCAAGAAGATTTTAACAAATTTATTAAAGACAGTAAAAGAGTATTGAAAGTATCAAGAAAACCTGACGCTAAAGAATACATGGAACTTGCTAAAGTAGTTTCCATTGGTGTTCTAATCATTGGGGCTATTGGATTTATTATAGTGTTATTAGGTTCTTTAATTGGTTTATAAACCAATTTTTTCATTTTTTTGATCTCAATTTATTATTATAATAAAATTTTTGTAATCAACTTTTTTACTTTTAAATTATACTTTTTTGAAAAGTTTTATATATCATTACATAGATATATTTTAATATTATAGAAATCTGATTTTCAAGACATTATTTTTCTTGAATAATTATGGCTTTTATAATAACTTTTAACTTAATGTATGAATTTATCTTATTGGATTATTCAAACTAAGAATTAATTTAGTTTTATTAATCAAATAGATGATATTTTTGAACCTATTGAAGGTAGGGGATCGCTTAGTAAATTTTCACATTAGTGAATTACCTAAGAATCCACATTGTTTTGTGGAGCTTCAATTATTTAGTCAAATATTAAAATAGGTGAATTTTTCATGGAAGAATCTAATAGTTCCATATATGCTCTTAAGACCTCTGCAGGTCAAGAAAGGAATGTGGCCAGGCTTTTAGCTCGTAAAGCTAGAACCATTGATGGTGTAGGCATTTCTTCAATTCTTGTTCCGGAATCTTTAAAAGGGTATATTTTAGTTGAATCTTCAACAAAAATAGATCTTAGAAACCCTGACTTAAAAGTACAACATTTAAGAGGGGTTGTTGAAGGTAGTGTGGGTATTACTTTCGAAGAAGCAAAAAGATTCTTGAAACCAGAGCCAATTATTTCCTCTATTCAAAAAGGAAGTATTGTTGAGCTTATTTCTGGACCATTCAAGGGTGAAAGGGCGAAAGTGGTTCGTATTGATGAATCACGTGAAGAAGTCGTCCTTGAGTTAATAGAGGCTGCAGTACCAATTCCGGTTACTGTTAAAGCTGATCAAATTAGAATAATTCAAAAGGAGGCTGACTGATGGCTAAAGATACAGTCGAAGTTCTCATCGAAGGTGGAAGCGCAACTGCAGGACCTCCAATCGGCCCAGCATTAGGACCTTTCGGTGTTAACATGATGCAAGTGGTTGATGAAATCAATCAAAAAACTGCTGACTTTGCTGGAATGAAAGTACCTGTTAAAATCATGATTGATAGGGATACTAAAGAAGTAGATATTGAAATCGGTACTCCACCAACTACAGCACTTATCAAAGAAGAATTAGGCATCGACAAAGGTTCTCATGAACCAGGTTTAGACATCGTTAATGACTTACCAATTGAAACTGCTTTAAAAATTGCAAGAATGAAATTCGATTCATTACTCGCAAACGATTACAAAGCAGGTGTCAAAGAAGTTATGGGAACTTGTGTAAGTATGGGATTATCCGTTGACGGTAAAGATCCAAGACAAGCACAAAAAGATGTTGATGCTGGAGAATATGACGATATCTTATCAGAATAGATATTAAATATTTAAAATTTAATTTAAGTTAATAATACAGTGTATATGACGTTATAATTAAGGTTATAATTGATATACTGTTTTTAATTCATGCAATCGTTTAAGAATTTTTTTCTTGTAATCGATTCTCATGAAACCAAAAAAATCCAATGAACTTATGTTCATGGGGGATGAATATGACACAAGATGTAATTAACGCGGTGAAGGAGGCAAAAGAACAATCTAAGCCGAGAAACTTCACTGAGTCCGTAGATATTATTATTAATATCCGTGACTTAGATGTCAGAAAGCCAGAAAATAGGTTTAATGAGGAAGTTACTCTTCCTAACGGCCGTGGCAAAGATGTTAAAATCGGAGTCATTGCTGACGGGGAACTCATTGTTCAAGCTAAAGATGCTGGTCTTGACACTGTAATTAATAAAGGAGATTTAGAAGAGTTCGGAAAAGACAGAAAATCCGCTAAAAAAATGGCAAACTCTGTTGATTTCTTAGTAGCTCAAGCTGATATGATGCCACTCGTTGGTAGATTCTTAGGTCCTGTTTTAGGTCCTCGTGGAAAAATGCCAAAACCTGTGCCTGCAAGTATCAAATTAGATCCTCTTTTACAAAGATTACAGAACACTGTTAAAGTTGGTGTAAAACAACAAGCAAGTATTCGAGTTGTTGTTGGAAGCCAAGACATGTCAGACGAAGCTATTGCTGAAAATGTAGAAACTGTTCTTACAGTCTTAGACCGCAACTTAGAAAAAGGAAGAAGTCAAATTAAGTCCATGTTTATAAAAACAACTATGGGACCAGTAGTGAGGGTGATCTAATGGCTCATGTTGCTGAATGGAAAAAGGAAGAAGTTAAAGAGCTCACAGACATTATTAATAAATATGATGTTGTAGGTCTTGTTGATTTAGAAAACATTCCTGCAAAACAGCTCCAAGAAATGAGAAAATCATTAAACGGTAAAGCTGTAATCAGAATGTCTAAAATTAATCTTATTAATTTAGCTCTTGAAGATTGTAATGCTGAAAAAACCAACATTGTTGATTTATCAGAACATATGGAAGGTCAGATTGCAGTTATTGCAACCGAAATGAATCCTTTCAAATTGTACAAAATATTGGAAGACAGCAAAACTTCAGCTCCTGCAAAACCAGGAACTATTGCGCCTGATGATATTGTTGTGCCTGAAGGGGACACCGGATTTGAACCTGGTCCATTCTTAGGTGAATTACAACAAGTTGGAATTCCTGCTAAAATCGATAAAGGTAAAATTTGCGTACAAAAAGAAACTGTTGTCGTAAAAGCTGGTGAAGAAGTATCCAAACAAGTAGCAGCTACCTTATCAAGAATGGATATTAATCCAATGGAAGTAGGAATTGACTTAAAAGCAGTATACGAAGAAGGATCTATTTACACTTCCGATGTACTTGCAATCGACGAAGAACAAACATTAGCTGACGTACAAAATGCATTCAGAAATGCATTCAACTTATCTGTAAACGCAGCTATACCTACTGATGAAACTATTTCTACTATCATTACTCTTGCATACACCAGAGCAATCAATGTTGGTGTAGAAGCGGCAATAATGACTTCTGAAACTTCAGAACCAATCATCGGTTTAGCACAAGCTAAAATGTTAGCTTTAGCATCCGAAGTAGCTGGTACTGAAGGTGCAATCGATGACGAATTAGCAGACAAACTTGCTAATGTTGCTGTAGCAGCTGCTCCAGTAGTTGAAGAAGTTGTCGAAGAAGAAGAGGAAGAAGAGGAAGAAGA
>JAFUIW010000069.1 GCA_017473945.1 Methanobrevibacter sp.
TCTGTAATAAGAAACATAGTTCGCTATTTCTTCATCAAGTCTTGTTTTTTTAACTTTTTCCAAAACATTAATATTAGATTTCCCTGACATAATTAACTATTTGTCATTCATCTATAATAAAAGTTTGGTAACTAACTATAAATTGATTTACCATGACCATCCGTTGTGAATCATGAATTCATCAAAAGTCATGCATGAAACATTCAGACTCCGGCAAACATATGGAATAGAACGCTCCTTATTCCTATGCATTGTTTCATTAGTCACTACAGTAATATTATCTACAATTCCCATAGCAATAAGATATGGGTCCGCCCAAAACAATTTGTTTTCACCATGCCTTTGAAAAACTTCAAATGATTCTAAATTACCCATTGCTTCCCAATATTCATTGGAATTTTCTTTTTCAGACAAATCTATGAAAAATCCATAATCTTTATCAATTTGGGACCATTTTTCATACAACAAGTCTTCAGTTTTTGAAAGTTCAGATTGCACTTCCAAAACAGAACATATATTGTTTGATTGAATCATTTCATTTATATTATTCCAGAGGGATTTGAAAACCATTGGATTGAACATTTTCAAATCGATTTACACATTAGTATCAAAAACAAACAATCCATCAAATCACCCTAATAATTTTTCAGACAATTCATCAACATGCTTGATTCTTAAACCCATATCCTGTGAAAAATCAACGCTTGAAATAACATCATTTTCATATGCCGCCAGCATTAAAAAAGAATACAACTTACCATTGTATTTTATTTGATTTAATACGGGTGAACCCCCTCCCGAGGATTTCTTTTTATATTCACCTATCCACTGACTCTTCATTTCATCATAACTTTTTTGAGGAGCTTTATTTAAATGAATCAATCTTAACAAAAGTGATTGTCTGCTTACCCCATACTCATTAGACAATTCAATCAATTCAGAGGCAGTCCACCTGCCGCTATGATTTAATTTAACTACTGTATTTTTTAACAAATCCTCCTGCGGGACTAAAAATTGTGCTGCAACAGAATTGCATAACCATTCTTTAGCATTATTTCTATCGACATCACATATGGCACTTTCACCTAAAATTAAATGAGTTAACTCATGAAACAGTGAAAATATTCTTGCATTAGGAGAATCAGCACTATTTAATACAATTATCGGCCATTCATCAAAATAAATACATAATGCCCTCATTTCATCCAACGAAATTCTGGGGACTTCAAAAATTAAAACACCCAATTCATCACCTATTTTTTCTTTCCAGTGATTAATGAAATTATAATGGGCAGTGTCTTTTCTATCATTATGATACAACCATGATTTTTGTTCATCCAAATCAACATTTAAGATGTTTCTAATATGATTAGCCAATTCAGGAACATTTTTAGAATTCAATTTAAACTGTGAAAAGTCAATTTTTGAATAATGCATCTCTTCAGCCAACCCTGAAAATATCAATCTTTTATTCACTGCTTCACGAATCGCCAATGTTAATTTTGGAGATTGGCAAATAAATTTTGAATCATTTAAATTTCGATATTCCACTAAATCCATATTAAAATGTTCTGGAAAATTTTTCCTAAAGAAAAATGCAGTTGGCCTTTTGAAATAGTTACTGACATCACACAGTTGTTTCCAGGTAGGCATTGTTTGACCAGATTCCCATTCTTTAAATTTCAGTTTTATTTTATTTGGCAAATTATGATAATCATAACCTGCATCAATTCTAGCCCACATTAATGCTTCAGGATTGATTTTAACTCCCCCCATACCGTAACCTCCATAATTTTAATTTACTTAAAAGTTATTATAGACTTAAAACTATATAAATGTATCCTAAATTCAAAAATAAAAAAGTAAATATAGTTAAAATAGAATTATAGAAATTTGAAAGCAATATTAGCAAATAAAATCAATTTTACACCTTCAAAGCAATAATGACAAATGATACTAAATTTTTATAAAATGTCAAACTACAAAACTTTTATTAAAATCCACAAACAAATATTAAATTAATAGGTGAATTTAATGGAATTGATGGTAGCAAAGTTTGACGGAAATGCACTGGCTGATGGGAAAAAAATAAGAGATGCAGCCAAATCAATAGTAAAAGAACACAAAAATGGCTCAAAAATAGTGGTTATCGCTTCAGCTACAAGCAACACCACTGATGAGTTGATTAAGCTTTCCAATGAAGCTGTTGGCCATTTCCTCACAGATTCACAAAAGGCTGAAATTATGGCAATGGGTGAGAGAACCAGTGCAAGACTCTTGAAATCATCCATTGAAGCAGAAGGCGTTAAGGCAGAGGTAATTGACCCCTACAGCGACCTTTGGCCAATCGTTACCGATTCAAATTTCCTTGAAGCCAAAGTAGACCTTGAGGCAAGTGAACAGAAGATAAATACATTGAAAATTCTCCTAAATCAAGGAATCATTCCAGTCATCTGCGGATTTTTAGGAAAAGGGAGAAGCGGTGAAATTACCACTTTAGGACGTGGAGGAAGTGATATCACAGCATTTCTGATTGGAAACTGCCTGAACGCAGATGAGATAATCATTGTGAGTGATGTTGACGGAGTCATGTCAAGTGACCCCAACCAGATTAAAAAGGCAAAACTCCTAAAGGAAATCTCAGTGGAGGAGCTTAGAAACATATCTGCAAAGGGTACAAGACTCATTCACCCTCATGCTTTCAAATACAAAACTCCAGAGCTGAATGCAAGAATTATCAACTGCAAATACTGCGATCTTAAATCAGAAGGAACCGACATTATCGGCCCTTTCGAAAACACCACCGAAAAGAAGGCTTCACTTTACAAGGATCCACTATCCATTATTGCAATCGTTGGAGACAGTCTCCTAAGCAAAGTAGGACTCCTATCCGAGCTTACAGACTACATGGCTGACAATGACCTCAACATCTACAAGGTGTCAGTTGGAGACAATTCAATTACAGTGTTTGTCGATAAGGCAGACTCACAAAGGGCATACAAGATATTGCATGACTTTGTGCTTAAAAGCGACACATTCAATTCACTTTCTGTGGGAAAGGACACAGCACACATCACAATAGTAAATCTTGATGTTGTCGAAAAGCCGGGAATAATAGCTGCAATAACAGAGCAGCTTAGAAAAAACAATATAAAAATAATAGAGATTAACTCATCACTGACCGCAATCGTCCTTATTGTGGATTGGGCTGACGGCGTTAAAGCCTGCGAGCTCATAAATGAGATTCTGGAGTAATCTCATTTAATTTGCCCCTTTCCAAATTCTTCTTTTGAAAAACCGCTTATGAAAACTGCCTCTTCAATGCCATCAGTTTCCATAATCTTAAGAGCCATTTCAAATTTACCTTGCTCAATACCTTGTTTAATTAAAGCTGACGCTGAAATTCCATCGCAGTCATCGCCTTCTGCAAACCAATCACTCCTTCAAGTCAGATAATGTCTGCAAAAACACTAAATTAAAAATATAAGAATGATAGAAAAATCATCTATCATTCATTTTTCCACGTTCCAATTCCTCTCTTGAAAAACCGCTTAACAAAACAGCTTCTTCAATACCATGTTTTTCCTTAATCTCAAGTGCCATTTCAAATTTACCTTGATCAAAACCTTGTTTAATCAAAGATTGATGCTGAAATTCCATCGCAGTCATCGCCTTCTGCAAACCAATCACTCCTTCAAGTCGGATAATATCTTCAATTGTTCTTGCATACTTGTGGATTACGCACCTCATCTGAAGTGTCAGTTCCAGTTTGAAATCTGAGTCCTCAACTGTGCAATCCCTTAACAATACACAGACCATTTCAAGAATCTGATCCTGATTTTTTGAAAACATTTTCGGAATCATGACCAGATTTATTGCCTGAACTCTGGTCAAAGTCTCTTTACGTTTAATTATGGATGTGATAGTACTTAATCTTTTAGTACCGTCCAAATTGATGTAGCTTATAATCCATGGACGCAGACATAGAGTTGGGGACTTTTCAAAAACGCTTTGGCATTTTTCCAAAGGTAATGGAGTCCTTATTGCTGATATTACTGCTTCCCCATTGAAATATTCCAAAATCAAACGATAGTTATCTATTTTGACAAGCACTGATTTGTCTATGCGAACTGATTCATCTTCAAGATTGACAATGTATGTTTCACCGTCAAGCTTGATTCTATATGCTGCATCGACTCGAGGAATTCCTCCATCAGCATTAGGGTACTCATTTACCAAAGGGCCAATGTATTTCCCAGGCAGTTCATGAAATTCATGCAGGACATCGCCAGCATATGCAATTTGTCTTTTTAGAAGTGTATCGTCAGGATTGTCCATTCTTTTCGTAGTTTTTTTACTACACATTATCTCCTCCTTTATGTCTCCGGAGACTTAAAAAATTTTACATGCAGTAATTATATTAAATACGAAATTATATAAGCTTAATCTTTGATTTGAGAACAATTTTATGGTTTTAGACAATTTTACATAATTAAAACAATTTTTATAAAAAAAGAAAGAAAATTATAATGAGTTGTAATGCTCATCATCCACTTCCTCCAGCCATTCTGATGAAGTGTCCTCGCCCGGAACTTCGATTGCAACATGGCTGAACCATGAGTCCTTTTGAGCCCCGTGCCAATGCTTTACACCAGGCTTGATTTCAACCACACTGCCCGGTTTGAGCTCTACGGCGTCACATCCCTCTTCCTGATACCACCCTTTGCCGGCAACACACAGCAGAATCTGACCACCACCGGACGATGCATGATGTATGTGCCAGTTGTTTCTGCACCCAGGTTCGAATGTGACGTTGGCTAAAAACACCATGAAGTCCTCCATATCCACAAGAGGATTGAGATAGGACTGTCCTATGAAGTATTCAGCAAATGCGTCGTTCGGTTCTCCTTTTTCAAATATGTTTTCATTATCAAAATCAGACATGACATCACCTAAATGTTGATAGTTGCAACAATCAATGTTGTATAAAAAAATTCGAAGCTACGGCAGTGCAACTTCGAATAAGATTTTTCACGACTTGTTAATTAGTCATGTTAATATTACTCACTCATACAATATAAATGTAAAGTTTTGTAAAAAATATATTACAAATATTGGGGAAAATCAATCCCATATTCCAAAGTAAATATTGATTTAAACTCGTTAAATTGTAAAATAACGGATAAATTGACTTTAAAAAAAGAATAAATTTATATATTTGCCCCACCAAATAAATAACTGCGCATACAAAATTAATATTTGATTTCTAGAAATCTCACCAAAAAGTGATACCATGAATGAAAGAA
>JAFUIW010000070.1 GCA_017473945.1 Methanobrevibacter sp.
GAATCCTTCAGGGTTTAATCCTCTTTCCTGGATTTGTTTTACGAGCAAGTCATGCTGGTGTACACGAGTAGCACCGGAAGATAACTCTAAGTTGTTGTACATCAAGTCGAATGCATGAGCGTATTTTTCATCACCGTCAACAGGCATTACATAAAACGGCTTGATTGCAGAAGGCCATCTGGTTAAGAAGTAGAATCCTCCCATCTCATCACCTAAAGCTTTTTCAGCTTCACGGGATAAGTCTTCACCCCATGGCATTTCAACGCCATGTGCGTTTACAATATCAACAGCTTCATCATAAGTTACATGAGGGAATTTCTCTTCAGGAACTTCAAGTTCATGACCTAAAATTTCAAGCTCGTCAGCACATTTGTTGTTGATGTCTGTGATTACATGTACAAGCATGTCGTTTAATATCTGCATTACGTCCTCATCATCTGCAAATGATGCTTCTGCATCTATTGAGACAGCTTCGTTTAAGTGTCTTAAGGTATCGTGCTCTTCAGCCCTGAAAATCTGGCCGATTTCAAATACCTTGTCCATTCCTCCAGCCATCATCATCTGTTTGTATAATTGTGGAGATTGGCCGAGGAAAGCTTCCCTGTCAAAGTAAGCGATAGGGAAGAGTTCTGTACCTCCTTCTGTAGCGGATGCTACAAGTTTAGGAGTGTTGATTTCATAAAATCCGTTATCATAGAAGAAGTCTCTTATGGTATGGAACATCTGACCTTTAATCTTGAATATTGCTGAAACGTTTTCCTTTCTCATGTCTATGAATCTTGAGTCCAATCTTGTATCGATTCCAGCTTTTACTTTTTCTGTTGGATCCATTGGTAAAGGTTGGTTAGCCAAGTTCAATACTTTAACTTCTTTTGGTAAAACTTCAACGCCGTTAGGAGCTTTTGGAGCTTCCTGTACGGTACCTTTAATAGCTACAACGGATTCCTTTCTGAATTCTCTTAATTCTTCCATTATTTTTTCATCTACTTTTTTGCTTGGAGCTGTTATTTGAACCCTGCCGGTGACATCACGGATGATGACGAACATGATTCCTCCGAAATCACGGATTTCATGTACCCAACCCATTACGGTAATGTCACTACCTGCAATTTCAGGATTGCATTGGTTAGCATAGTTGGTTCTTCTCCAGTCTTTTAATAAACCTTGCAAATTATTCACCTCTAGGTTTGTAAAAATTAATGATAATGATAAATTTTCATTATGATTTTAGTTTGGTTTTAATGTTTAATAAACGTATGTAAAATTGAAAAGAATTTTGAATGCCAGGAAAAATAATTCTAAAATAAGTGTTGTCTAAGTTTATAGGCAGAAACCTATAAACTACCACCAGATTAGACAACTGTTTTATTACCTAATTTTTTCTTTTGTAAAGAAAGTACTAGAATATGAAACAAATCATATTCAAAATAATATAGATTAAAATAATAAATAAATTTAACTACTCAAAGAGCAATGAATGGAAAATTCAAGGAAAAAAGAGTTAATTTAGTGTTGTCTAAGTTTATAGGCCGAAACCTATAAACTACCACCAGATTAGACAACTGTTTAATCAATAGATTGCTTTCAATTAATGAAAGTGTGAATATGAAACTAATCATATTCTTGTTGAACTATTAAATTACATAATATATAAACTTAACTAAACCCAATATTTAATGTTTATTTAAAAAGAACCATGCTGAACCATGGAAAATATAAAATAAGGCTGGGAAGAGTTACGCGAAACTTCCAGCTTGCGGGTCTTGAAAATATCACGAACCAACCTTACTAAATTCGACTGTCTAAGAAATTATAGCTTTAACAACAGATTGAGAAGTATAAATCTATTATTTCAGCTACAATTAATACCACTTTGAGCAATAACATTATATTGCTCATTATTCTTCACCCCCATTAATAGAAGACATAATAGAATTTTCATAACTGTTACATCCAATCTATCGATTAAGTTATTAATTTATCTATTACGTCATATAATTAATTTAAGTAATATTTAAACTAGTCAGAAAGTGAATTTGTAAAATTAAAATTAATTTAGAGAATTGTTTTAAAAAAAGAAAATTATAAGGAAATTAAAATTTTTCCTTATCCAAAGTTTTAACGACTTTTGCAGGAACGCCAACTGCAACCTCATAGTCGCCGACATCCTTTGTGACTATTGCTCCTGCACCGATAATTGCATATTCTCCGATGGTTACACCTGGAAGAATTGACACTCCAGCACCAATCCATGCGCCTTTCTTGATGTGAATTGGTTTGCAGAGCAGTACGTTTCTGTTGTATTCATCATGATTGTTTGAGAGTAATTGAACGTTTGCTGCGAGCATCACATCATCCTCAATTGTTATTCCACCCCGAGCCATTGCAAGACAGTTAGAATTGATGAATACATTATTGCCAACCACTAATTTGTCCAGAGCAGCCCCTGAAAGCGGTGCCATAATCCTTGAGTTTTCACCAAGATTATCTCCCATAAGTTCTTTTAATACTTCATCATATTCAGGAGTCATTGGCATTGTGTGGTTTAGCTTGAAGAGAAGTTGACTTTGGCGAAATGATTCCTGAAGTTCCTCCTCAGTCATAAGATCCATATCCACCCTTTCAAAATCCATTTAATCATCTCTTAATCTTGTCTTGAATGAGTTTGCATGTGCAAAGAATCCTTCATATTCTGCAATCGGAACAGAAGTCTTGGACAATTCTTTCAAACCTTCTTTGGTTATTCTCTGTACAGTAGGCTTTTTGATGAATGCCTCTGTTGAAAGGCCGGAATACATTTTGGCCCCCCCACCTGTCGGAAGCACATGGTTTGTTCCTGAACCGTAATCACCTGCTGCAACAGGAGAGTATGCTCCCAAAAAGATTGAACCTGCATTATTGATGTGTGATAATGTTTCATCATCGTCTTTTGTGGATATGATTAAATGTTCTGGAGCATATTCATTTGTAACATGAATAGCTTCATCGAATGTGTCAGTGATAATGATTTTTCCACTTTTTGCCAATGATTCTTCAATGATTTCACGCCTTGGCGCTTCTGCAGTTAATTTGGCTACAAATTCATCAGTTTTTGTTGCTAAGTCTTCATTGTCTGTAACTAAAAAACAACTTGCATTAGGGTCATGTTCAGCCTGTGCCAGAATGTCAGTTGCTAAAAATTCAGGATTTGCAGATGAGTCAGCCAATATGAGCACTTCTGAAGGACCTGCCGGGAACTCAATATCTACTTGACCATATACAAGTTTCTTTGCGGCTGTAACGAATATATTACCTGGACCTACAATTTTTTCTACTCGAGGGATTGATTCTGTACCGTATGCAAGACCCGCAATTGCCTGAGCACCACCGACCTTATAAATCTCGTCGGCACCTGCAATGTCTGCTGCAACCAGAATGGCATCCAAAATCTTACCGTCCTTTTGAGGAGGAGTTACACAGACTACCTTTTCAACACCTGCAATCTTTGCAGGAATTACTGTCATCAGTATTGATGAGGGGTAAGCTGCCCTTCCACCAGGTATGTAGCAGCCCGCTGAGTTGATTGGCCTTACTATTTGACCTGCAACAATACCTGGATTGACTTCCATTTCCCACTCTGATGGAATCTGTTTTTTGTGAAATTTTTCAATGTTAGATGCAGCCTGTTTTAATGCCGCAAGCAATTCGTCATCCAAAGTGTCATAGGCTTGCCTAATTTCATCTTTGGATACTTTCATATTTTCTATTGTAACACCGTCAAACTTTTCAGTATATTCTCTAATAGCTTGGTCTTTATTTTCTTTAACGTTGTTTAAAATATCTGAAACTATGTCTAATACCTTATTTACATCTTCTTCTGATCTTTTGATGGTTTCAGATAAATCAATCTCATAATATTTAAGTATTTCCATTTTTAACACTACCTTAAAATGGCTCCAGTATCTGCTGAGTGTACTAATTTCTGATATATTGCCAGCCATCCGGATACATCGCTTTCAGGGTGTTTGACCTCTTTAAGCCTTGCTTCAATTTCATCATCTGAAAGTTCTACATTGATTAATCTGTTGTTAATGTCAATTTCAATGATGTCTCCATTTCGGATTGCTGCAATTGGGCCGTCCTCTCTTGCTTCAGGAGATACATGACCTATGCATGGTCCCCTAGTTCCTCCGGAGAATCTTCCATCTGTGATTAATCCCACATCCTTAATGTTCATTCCTGCAAGTGCGGATGTTGGGTTTAGCATTTCACGTATTCCAGGACCGCCTTTAGGGCCTTCATATCTGATTATGACTATGTCTCCTTCCTCGATTTCATGGTCGAATATTGCTTTTGTCACATCCTCTTCACAGTCGTATACCTTTGCAGGTCCTTTAAGATGCATTAAATTATCTGCAACAGCACCTTTTTTGACAACACTGCCGTTAGGTGCAAGATTACCTTTAAGAATAGCAATTCCACCGTCTTCATGTACAGGATTGTCCAAAGTATGAATGACATCGGTGTTTTTGTTTTCAACTGTTTTGAGATTCTCAGCAATTGTCTTTCCGGTTACTGTCAATTGATTGGTGTCAATTTTATCCCCTAAAGTCTTAAGCACTGCCTGAATTCCACCGGCCAGGTGCAAGTCCATCATTGAATCATCACCTGCAGGAGATATTAGTGCTATGTGAGGCACCTTTCTTGATATCTCATCAAAGAGTTCCAGGTCAACTTCAACACCTTCAACTTCACTTGCGATTGCTGGAATATGGAGCGCTGTATTTGATGATCCTCCCAATGCCATATCAACTGCGATTGCATTGTTAAATGCTTCCTGAGTCATTATGTCGGACGGTTTGATATCCTTTTCCACAAGTTCGATGATTTGTTTTCCTGACTCAAATGCAATCTGGTTGTTCTCTTCAGTCCTTGCATGGGTGGTGGCGCATGTAGGAAGTGATAGACCGAATGTTTCTGTCAAGCACGCCATTGTATTTGCTGTGAATAATCCTGAACAGCTTCCAGCACCAGGACATGCGCATTTTTCAAGCTCATATACTTCTTCATCAGACATTTTACCAGCAGAATGAGCACCGACAGCTTCAAAAACAGTTATTAAGTCTGCAGGTTTTCCATCATATTCACCGGACTGCATCGGTCCGCCGGTGACGACAATTGATGGGACGTTGACACGCGCTGCACCCATTATCATTCCAGGAACTACCTTATCACAGCTTGGAATCAATACAAGTCCGTCAAATGCATGTCCTTTGGTCATACTTTCTACGGTTGCAGCAATGATTTCTCGTGAGGGAAGGGAATATTTCATTCCTTCATGGTTCATGCTTATTCCATCACAGACCGCCATTGTGTCAAATTCGAATGGAATACCTCCAGCAGCTATGATTCCCTCTTTTACAAATTCAACCAATTCTTTTAAATGAATATGGCCCGGTACAATATCTGTAAAACTGTTAGCTATTCCTATGAACGGCTTTTTAAAGTCATCATCGTCCAAACCGCAAGCTCTTAAAAGAGACCTGTGTGGGGCTCTTTGGATTCCTTTTTTAATACTATCACTTTTCATTTAATCACACATCTAATTTAATCATAAGTATTTATCTCATTCATGTATTTTATAATGTTTGAAAATGAGTTAAATTGAAAACTTTGATTAAGTGATGTAGATTACCCGATTTGTTTTTGAAAAATAGTTTTGACAAATCAATATAATGAAATGTAAGATTAATTAAAATAGTAGTTCAACATGAAAATGATTGAATTTTTATTGAAAACTTCCATTAAATTGAAGTTAAAATTAGAGCAAAAAATAAAAAAAAGTATGGGAAAATTAATTTCCCAATCGTGTTTAAATTTTTCTTCTTAGACTTACACCTGCAATTGCAAACAGTGCTAAAAGAACCATTACAATAGGGTTACCTGTAGCATGCATAGTTGGAGTTTTGTTTTTGGAAGGGGTTGGGACCTTATGTCCATCAGGAACAGGAGGATTGTCTCCGCCATCTACAATCTCAACAGTTGAGCTGTCATCATTGTTGTCAGGATTTGGATCAGGTGTTTCACTGATTACTTCTGCATAGTTAATTGCATCTCCTTCAGACAATGCGTTGAAAATAACTATTAATTTAGCAGTTTGGCCAACTTCCATATCACCGATGTCCCACATTCCAGTTTCTTCATCAAACTCACCGACATCAGGCTCTGCTGAAACAAACTCAACATCACCAGCGTCAAGTATATCCTGTACATAAACTCCAATAGCCTTATCAGGACCATGGTTAATTACAGTAATAGTCCAAATAATCTTATCTCCTACTTTTACTTTATCCACATTAGCTTTTTTGATTAATTCCAAATCAGCAGAAGTGGTTTTAGCTTTTGGATTTGTAACTTCCTTATCCCTATTGTTAGTTTGATTTGGATCGTAAGTGGAGGATTTTGCAACAACTACATTTTCAATAGTTCCGCTTGAAATGGTAACTTTTGTAGTTAATGTCAAAGTTGCAATTTCACCGTTGTTTAATGTTCCTACAGTCCAAACACCATCATCATAGGAACCTTTGCTTCCTTTAGCGGATTGCAATTGTAATCCTTCAGGCAATGCTTCTTCAACGATTACATTTTCAGCAGCATCAGGACCTAAGTTTGAAACTACAACCGTCCAGGTGATTACATCTCCATTGCGAGGATTTGGATTTGAAACTGTTTTAATAACTTTTACGTCAGCTTCAGGAACCACATTTGTAGTGTCGTTGTCCTTGTTGTTGTTAGGATTTGGATCATCAGTTGTTGAATTTGCAACAGCAACGTTTGTAATTTCAGCATTGGTAATGTCTACAATAGTACTAATTACTAAGGTTGCAGATTTACCATTGTCCAAATCTCCAACAGTCCAAACACCAGTATCCTTATTGTAATTGCCATCAGCAGCCACAAAGATTAATCCAGAAGGCAACTTATCAGTTACAGTAACGCCGGTTGCAGCATCAGGACCATTGTTAACTACAGTAATGGTCCAAGTAATAACATCACCTTTGTGAGGATTTGAATCAGATACAATTTTAACTATTTCCAAATCAGCCTTTTTCTCTTTGTTAACAGTTGTTGAGTTATCAGCTTTGTTGTTGTTTTCATTTGGATCATATACATCGTTTGTGACATTCACATTATTTACCAATTCTGTGTTTGCAACTGTAACTAAAGTATCGACAGTTAATGTTGCAGATTCACCTTTGGATAATGTGCTGATGTACCAAAGCATTGAATTTGAATCGAATAAACCTTTTGTAGTAGTGTGTGCTTTGTAAACCAATCCTTCAGCAGGTAATGTGTCTTTTGCATAAACGTTTACTGCTGCATCAGGACCGTTGTTGGTTACTACAATAGTCCAGGTTATTATATCACCTTTGTTTGTGGTTTTAGCTGATACCAATTTGACAATTTCTAAATCAGCTTCAGGCACAACATTTGAAGTGTCATTATCCTTATTGTTGGATTCATTTGAATCAGGAGTAGTTGAACTGACAACAGCAACATTGGTAATTGAAGCATTTGTAATTGTTACAATTGTTCTAATCACTAAAGACCTGCTTGCTCCATTTTCCAACTCACCAATTATCCAGACACCAGTGTTTTCATTATAATTACCATTTGCAGAAACAAATTCCAAACCAGCAGGCAACTTGTCAGTTACAGTGACATCCTTTGCATCATTAGGACCATGGTTGGTAACAGTAACAGTCCAGGTTATTTCATCACCATAATGAGGATTTGCATTGGATACAACTTTAACAACTTCCAAATCAGCTTCAGCTTCAACATCAGTTGTGTTGTTAGCTTTATTGTTGTTTGGATTTGGATCTTCGGTAGTTGAATTAACAATTGCGATGTTTGTAATATTAGCGCTTGTTACATCCACTTTGGTCCAGATGGACAATGTTTCATATGCATCTTCATTAGCTTCCAAGTCTCCAATAGTCCAGATACCTGTTTCAGGGTCATATTCACCGACAGTTGCAAAGTGGCTTAAATAGATTAATCCTTCAGGCAAGTTATCTTCCACATATGCTTCAACAGCAGTGTGAGGACCGTGGTTAATTACATAAATAATCCAGAGCACTTCATCACCATATTTGGATGTGGCATTGTAAACTTCCTTAATGACTTCCAAGTCAGCCTTGTGACCAACATCAACAGGAACATCATCCTCATTGTTTGTCAAGTCAGGGTCATAAGTTTCACTGGTTACATTAGCGTAGTTGACAATTACAGTAGGTTGGGATACGTCGACTTTAACTAGAATTTCAAGAATCGCTCCGTCACCGCTTGCCAAATCGCCAATAGTCCAGATTCCAGTTTCAGGATCGTATTTACCTTCTGAATCATCTGAAATGTAAATTACTCCTTTAGGCAACAAGTCATATACGAATGCATTAGCAGCAGTGTCAGGACCGTTGTTTGTAACAGCAATTATGTAGGTGAATTCAGCATTATATGCAGGGTGCATATTGGATACGAATTTACCGATGGCCAGATCTGCAACAGGGTCAACATGAGTTGTATTGTTAGCCTTGTCATTTTCAGTGTTGTTATCGTTGGATTTAGTAGTTACAACAGCAACATTAGTAACGGTTGCATTAGTGAAATCAACTCTTGTAGTGATTACCAATACAGCCTGAGCATTAGCTTTCAAATCACCAACATTCCATTTACCGCCGATTGGGTTGTAGTCTTCTCCATGAGTGCTGTCATCAACATAAATCAATCCAGCAGGCAATTTATCATTAACGATGACATCTTTTGCAGTGTCAGGACCGTAATTGGTTACAATAATAGTCCAGTTGATCAAATCACCGTATTTAGGATTCTTATCAGACACAAGCTTGATAATTTCCAAGTCCACAAGGTTTGGAACATCAATGGTCTCGTTGTCATAGTTGTTGTCCAAGTTGTATTCATATGTAGAAGTGGTTACATTCACTTCGTTTGTGATTTCGCCGGTAGCGGTAACGCGAGTGGTAATTGTTAAATCGTGTCTTGCATCTACAGCCAAATCATCGATTGTCCATGTGTTTCTGTTGTGTGAGTATGAACCGATTGTTGGTACAGTGTTGGAAACGTATTGCAATCCAGCAGGTAAAACATCGGTAACGACAACGTTTTTAGCTACATCAGGACCGTGGTTAACAACTGTGATAGTCCAAACAACAGTATCGCCAATGTTTGGAGATAATTTATCTACTTTTTTAATAACACCAACATCACATTCAGGAGGAACATAGGTACCGTTTTCAGCCCTGTTATTGGACAGATTAGGGTCTTCTGTATCTGAAGTTACAGTTACGACGTTAATAATAGTAGTGTCTGTTGATTTGACTTTAGTGTAAACTTCACAGTATTGTTTTTCGCCTACAGCCATGTTTCCGATATCCCATCTTCCGGTAATGCCCTGGTGGGAAATTTGACCTTTAGATACGAAAGGCTGTTTAATTTGATCCAAATCATCAATAGGTAAGAAATCAATTAAAACAACATTTTCAGCGACATTAGGACCGTAGTTGGTAACGACAAGAGTCCAGGTTACCTCATCACCGTAGTGTGAGATTTGTTTAGATACCAATTTGACTACACCGACATCCGCTTTGGTTATTACTTCAGTGTAATCTTCATCATAGTTGTTAGAAGGGTCACCATCATTTGGAACATATACAGTAACATTGTTTGTAATGAAACCTTCATATGCAGTAACTTCAGTGTTAATTGTTAAGACTACGGATTTGCCTTCAGCCAAATCGCCAATGTTCCATCTTCCACTAGGCATATATTCGCCAATATCAGCTGTTGAATTAATGTATCTTAATCCAGCAGGCAATTTATCAAGTACATATACACCTGTTGCATCATGAGGTCCGTTGTTGGTTACCTTAATAGTCCATGTTACAATAGATCCGTGGGAAGTGGTTCTAGCGGATACGGTTTTTACAACGCTTACATCAGGATAGAATTCAACTGTTTCATTGTCTTCATTGTTTGTCAAGTCAGGGTCCGGAGTGGTGGAAGTAACATTAGCTGTATTTGTAATGTTTCTGCCATAAATTGTCACTCTTGTAGGAATAACCAATTTTACAGGCTTTTCAACTTCCAAAGTACCAATTGTCCATGTTCCGGTGCTTCTGTCAAATCTTGTTGGATAATCTGGAATAGCAGTAGCATATTGTTCTAATCCGAATGGTAAGATATCTTTTACAACAACATTAGATGCGACACTAGGACCGTGGTTGATTACAACAATAGTCCAGTTAATGATATCTCCTTTACTTACCTGAGGAACTGATACGGTTTTGATGATTTGTAAATCAGCTACATGAGTTACGTTAACGGTAGCATTAACTTCCGGTAAATCCCATACAATCATTGTGTTGTTCCAGATACCGTCCTCTAAAGCCTGAGCCTTGATAGTAATCTTTGCACGAGTTCCTGCACTGATGTTGGTCACATACCAGATTTGCTGGTCGCCGTAGTTAATGTATCTAACTAAGTCTGCACCTTGCAATTCATATTCTCCAAGATATTTGATTCCCTGAGGAAGTGTATCCCTAATCTGAATTTCATCTTTGTAATCTGTGTCACCTTCGTTGAATACTCTTAAGTAGTATTCGAGGTTTTCACCAGCGGAAACATTGGTCATATTAGCTTCTTTTGTGTAATATAAATCCACATGAATGGTTTTATTGTCCACATTGTTGGATAAGTTCCAGTCCCTTTCAGTACAGGTTACATTTACGACATTGTCAAAGGCACCTAATTCGGTAGTCAGAACTGTTAATTTTAATGTTTCAGATCCGAGATGTGGCAGGAATCCGATATCCCATACATTGTTTACGGAATCATATGTGCCTTTGGTTGCAGTATGTCCCCTATATTTCAGGGAAGCAGGAAGAATATCTTTAACTTTAACGTTTGTGGCATTAGTTCCAACACCATTTACCTTAATAGTGAATATTGCTTTTTCCCCTACAATGTAAACATCCTTGTCACTTGTTTTTGTAACGCTTAAATCCACATGAGGAAGGATTTTGAAAGTGGTGGAGTTGTCAATTGCTGTGTAAATGTCATCGTCAGGGTGAGCAGCAGTTACCTCATACACACCAGGATGGAATTGACCATCAGACATGTTTTCCTTTTTAAGTGCAAGCAAAACATTACCGAACATGTCAGTTTTTCCTTCATATTCAAAGACTTTTCCATCTTTATAGGTTATATTAACTTTAATTACCTGATCGTCTTCACGTGCATCCTGATAAAGATATTTACCATCTTGACTGTTTTCAACACCAAGTACAGGATGTTTTTCTAAATCAGTGGTAGTTCTAATACCTGTTGGATAATGATCATTAGGTTTAAGAGTATATGTAACGTTGTGGAAAGTAATCTCATCAATTACACCGTGAGGAGTTGGCTTATGCCAATCATTGTAAATAGCATTGATAAGGTTATCACCTGCTACAAGAGTTACATTTACTAAAAACTCCATATCTTCACTCCAATAAGCTTCAGGAGGTTTAGCTTCAGTGAAGAGGAAATAACTCCATGCCTGGTTGTTTTCAAATGTATCATCATTTAAAACAAATTCATCCCCTCTGTTATAGATTGCTGAACCGTTACGTGCAGTATTGTGTTTGAATTTGGAGAATGAAACTTCATTATAGTCACCATCAATATAAATAGCACCACCTAAACCGTATTCAGGATTTTCTCTTATACTCGGAATAGCATTGTTGTAAGTGAAGTTTGAATGTAAAATTTTTGCATGATCACCTACAGTATGAATTGCACCACCGTGCATGGAAGCGTTATTGTTCCTGAAAGAGGAATGTGAAATATAAGTGTAGTCACCTTCTACATAAATTCCAGCACCACCATGACTTGCAGTGTTTTCAGAGAATTCAGAGTCTGTACAGTTGAAATGATCTCCTTCAATGTAAACTGTTCCCATTTCGGAATCATGACGAGTGAATTTTGAATTATCTAGAGAAGCGTTATCACCTTTTACATAAATTGCAGCACCTTTACCTCCGTGTGCAAAGTTATCATCAAAAATGGAATCTTTTGCAGCGGCATTGTCACCTGTAATGTGGACAGCACCGCCTTCAAGAGCTTCATTGTCATAGAATTCTGATTTTAAGATAGTGTTATTGTCCCCACTGATGTGAACAGCACCACCTTCTTCAATTGCTACATTCTTTTCAAAATAACAGTTTTCGATTGTAATATTATGTCCGTGAGAATTATCACCATCCATACCTTTTGGATGGTCAATACCTCCAACCATAATACCTGCACCTTTTGTAGCAGTGTTATTTATAAATACACAATTTTTAACATCCATATTGTTGTGAGAAAGACCTAATGCTCCACCTTCTTCTTCTGCAGAACAGTTGATGAATTTACAGTTTTCAATAGTATATTTTTTATTACCTTCTGCAAAATCACCGTGAGCATAAATTGCTCCACCAACCCATGCGGTACAGTTAATAAAGTTAGAGTTGATTACGGTATTTTCTCCTTTTGCCATACAGATTGCACCGGAGTGTTGATTTGAAGAAGTATTAATGAAATTACAATTATCCATTTTACTGTTTACCATAACTGTAAATTGACCTGTGTCTTCGTCATGAGTATTGTCAGTGACTCTTGAATTAGTAAAGTTTCCATTTGTTAAAGTAGCACCGTTCATATCAAGAACACAAGTTCCGGAAACTATATTATCAAAAGTGACATTTACTGCATTAAGACCACCATAAAATCCAGTGAAAATTCCTTTAAATACGTCATGGTTACAATTTGTAATCTTCAAATTCTCTATAGTTGAACCTGAAAATGTAAATACCCTATTACCAACATTGCTGTTAAAATTAGTAAAGTGTACATTTTTAATGTTTGCACCGCCTAATTTAACTTCCATTGCAGGAGCATCAATTGCATCCAATACACCATTTTGAATTGTAATTTTTTTTCCGCCTGTATCGAAATTCGCATTAGATCCTGTATAGGTCCTACCGCCCAAATCAATAATATCCCCATTTTGTGCTTGACCAATTGCATTACGAATATGTTGGAATGTGTTTCCAGCAGGAGTTATAGTCGCTCCCAAAACATCATCATTGGTAGCGCCCAATAATGATGATTTTTTATTTAAACTTTTAACTTCAATAGTGTCATTTAAATTTACATCATCTGAACTTGATTTGTAATCTTCAATATTGTTTTCTTCATCAGTAATTTGTGAACTTAACTGATTACCATCCGAAGCAGATGAATCCACATTAGTCGTTTCTGTTTCTAAACTTAAAGAAACAGGTGTTTCATAAGAAACTGAATTAAGATCACCAGATCCCAAAGTTGCATTTTCAGTAGCTGCAGCAACTGCACCTATTGAGAAAAGGGCTAGGATCAAAGCAATGATTAAGAGTTTCGCTTTAATTTTCATATTTTTACCTCATTCGTTTAAAATTACATTTAAACTTTCTCTATGAAGAAAAACATGCTACATATTATATATAAAAATAGAATAAAATTATGAAAGAAGTACATTTCTGCACTAATAATATATATTAACAAAAGTAGTATATAAATGTTTCATTTTTTACCAAAAAATTATCAAACTGAATAGAAAAATAGAATAATATTTAAACAAACCTTACATTGACTAGGCCTATCAAAAAAGAACGAATAAAAAATATATTGTAAAAAATATATTTTCGAATATAATATATTTAATTAAAATAACTAACTTTAATCAGCCATATAAAAACCATGTTAGCGATTTGAAATAACTGACTTGATGAAAAGCTCATCAAAAATACCTATAATCAACCACATATAATCAGTTTAACAATTAAAACGATTGAATTGGTTATAGTTATTTAATTACAATATTATTTTACAGAATAATCTGTGAATGTCAAATTATAATCTACAGCAAAATCTCCAAAAAAGTCTGCAGCAACCATGTAAAAATCACCACAAAAATAATATTCTACAATTAAAAAGTCACAAGAAAAAGAAGCATCAAAACAAGGATAAAAATTTAAAAAACAAGAAAGAGTACCAACACTAAAGATAGCATTTGCATCGCCTACGATAGAATTGTCTATGCTGTATGCAAAATCACTGTTGGTATTGTCTACACTAATAATTATATTATATAAATCATCAACGATAATGTCATTGGAATGAATCGTTTTAATGTCCTGTTTTATCAAAAGATCATTTTTCAATTTAATTAAATCGCTGTTAAGCTTAGATGTTTTACAGGATTCCATTCCAGTATCAACAATAATATTAATTACAACATTTAAAGTAGCATCATGTTTTGAAATAAAAATTGAACCTTGATTAACACTAATTTTATCATTAAATGTTAATTCTTCATCACTAGTCTCCCCAATATCCTCCATTATGTTATCATATACTTCTGAAGAGATATCATGTTCTTCTAGGATAACCTGTTCATCAATATAGGGAGTTACATCTACAGAATCCATATTGAATTCTGGAATATCACTTGTATCTTCATCAACTTGCTCTTGATCGTACCCATTATAATAATTATCATAATCATCATTGTCGGGTTCTTCATAACTTTCAACTTCAACTTCTGAAGATACATCTACCTGAGCATATTCAACTTCAAAGTCGCTATACTCTTCGACAAATCCCTCATCATCCCCGCAATCATATTCCTGATAGAAAGCTTCTTCACTATCCATAGCACTAGCTACAGGAATCAATACCAAAACTAACATTAATAATATAGATAATTTTAATATTTTGGATTTAAAGTTCATCGTCGACACCTTTCATTTCATTCAATTTTATTATATTAATATTGTACAACAATATTTTCCTTCCCGTTATTAATAGATAAAAAATTATCGATATTAATAACTAAACCTATGTTGATTTATTATCATATATATACTTTACAAATAAATAACAAAAATTGTTAAAAATATACAGTTAGACATCTATTTGATATTTTTTGTTGAATAAATCAACATCTAAAATAAATTTGAATTAAATGGATAATTACTATTTTTAATAGAAATTTTTCAAAATTAAAAAATAAACCATGATAAATTCCGAAATATATTCATTTTTTGGAAAATATCGAAAATATATTCGGAAAGTATATTGTAAAACTAATAATTATTTAACAGAACATATATAATAGTAGTTATGAGTACTTTAGAGAAGATGAAAATCCTAACGGATTCCGCCCAATATGACCTGTGTGATTATGTTAGTCATAACAAGAGCTCACAGATAAATTTACCGGGAATTTATGAAGCAATAGGCCATAATGGGTGTAAAATTCCTCTTTTCAAAACGCTTCAGACAAACAAGTGTAAAAATGATTGCAAGTACTGCATCAACCAATCCAAAAGAAACTTTACAAGACTGGAACTGTCACCTGAAGAGCTTGCCAGGGCATTTCTTGGATATTACAACAGAGGCCTTGTGAACGGATTATTTCTAAGCTCCGGAATTGCTGGTGATGTGGATGAAACAATGGAAAAACAAATAGAAACCGTCCATCTTTTAAGAAACAAATACGGTTATGATGATTATATTCATCTAAAGGTTGTGCCTGGAGCAAGCAAAGATTCAATAAGAAGAGCGATGGCACTGGCTAACAGGGTTAGCATTAACATTGAAGCTGCCACACCATCAGGTCTTGCAGAACTTTCATCAACAAAAGACTACAATAAAGATATTTTAAAAAGGTTGTCATGGATCAATAGTCTACAGCATAAAAGTACAACATATCCAAATTCTACCCACACCACTCAACTGATTGTCGGTGCAAACAATGAAAGTGACAAGGAAATACTCAGTAGAATGGAAAAAATATACAAAAAATCAGATTTAAAGAGGACTTATTTTTCAGCATTCACACCAATAGAAGAGACACAATTTGAAAATAAAAGCGCCTGCTCCACCGATAGAACAGCAAAGCTATACAATGCAGATAGTCTGCTTAATGATTATCACTATAAAGTCAAAGAGTTGGTGTTTGATGAAGATGACAAGCTGTCACTGACACAGGACCCGAAGATTTTAGCTGCAAAAAATATGGATATATTTCCTATAGAAATCAACAGTGCACCATTTGTAGAACTGATTCGTGTTCCAGGTATCGGAACAAAATCTGCACAAAAAATAATTTCTATTCGAAAAAAATTGCCTTTTACAAATAAAGAACAATTGAAAAAATTAGGTGTTATAGTCGATAGGGCTGAGCCATATATCAAAATAGGTGGTCAATATCAAACAACTTTTGATTTTTAGTTTTTATTGAGTATTTTATTTAAAATTCAGTACTTTAATTTACATTAAAATATGCCTTGAATTAATAATTATAATAGATAAAAAATATTTACAATATATAATACTGAAAAATATACCAAGACAATTTCAAGTGTAAAATAGATTAAAAAAATATACAAAAAGTAATGATTGAAAAATGTAGATTGATTAAAAATCATCAAATAGTTCCCATATTTCAGGGTATTTTTTAGAAACAGCCTCATCAATCAATGTGGAAGCTTCTTTGGAAATACTGAATTCAGGTTCAGTTTTACGTAAATATCTAAAAACAGCTGATGATCTTGCAGACCATAAGGTAATCCTTGGATTTTTATTAACAATTTCTTTTACTTCATCTACATGTGTAGTATCTACTTGTATTTCTTGTGAAGTTTGTACGCTGTCTTCACTGTCTTTATCGCTAGGTATGTCTTCGGATGTGCTATTCTCCTCATCCACTTCTTCTTCTCGGATTTCATCTGGTTCATCTTCTGGTTTCTCTTCCTCTTCACTGGAATCATCATCAGTTTTTTTATCATTTTCTTCTTCCTCTATTTCTTCAAAAATGTTCTTTTTTTCTTCACCAGATTTTTCCTCTTCTTTAGGAGCGTCCCCATCCATTTCATTTAACATGTCTTCTAGAGATTGAGTTGAATTGCTATCGAAATCTTCATCATAAAAATTTGGAATTAATGAATCCAATCCTTTTCCAAGGCCTTTTCGTGGCATTATTCAGCCTCCTCATCTCTTTTTAGGATTTCTTTCGCTAATTTTAAATAAGCTTTAGTTCCCGTACTGTCTGGATCATAAATTAAACAAGGTTTACCAAAACTTGGAGCTTCAGCTAACCTGATATTTCTTGGAATGATGGTCTTAAACAGCAAATTACTTTCACTGAAATAGCTTTTAAGTTCTTTGTGAACGTCCTTACTGAGTCTAGTCCTCTTATCATAGAGTGTGAGGAGAATTCCTTTGATTGGAGTTGGGCTTCTGAGTCTTTTTTCAACTAATTTAATTGTATTAATCAAATCAGCTACCCCTTCCAAGGCATAATACTCAGCTTGGATAGGTATTAAAACACTATCGGAAGCTACTAATGCATTGACAGTAAGTACACCTAATGAAGGAGGTAAATCAATGAATATGTAGTCGAATAATGGAACGACATCTTTAAGAGTTTCCTTTAAGATAATGTGATAGTTTTCACGTTGGGAAAGCTCCATACTAGCACCACTAAGGGATATATTACTTGGGATAATAAACAAATTTTTAATAAACGTAGGAATTGTTGCTTTTTTTACACTTATATCCCCAATGATTGCTTCATATATTGAATTTTCTACTTTAGTCTTATCGATACCAAAACTAGTTGTCGCATTAGCTTGTGGATCCATATCTACAACTAAAACAGATTTTCCCATTACCGCTAGGGATGTTGCAGTATTTACAACAGTTGTTGTCTTACCACAACCCCCTTTCTGATTCATCACCGCAATTACTTCACTCATTAGAATTCTCCTATTATAAGTTTTAAGTTATTCGTTATGATTTATAACTTAAAAAGTTTCAGGTTTAAAGAATAACAAATAAGTTATCCAGTATAAGTTAAAAGGATTAAGTTATCGCTTATAATTGAAAACTTAAAGGAAATAACTTCTAAGTTTTAACTTCTAAGGGATAGGAATTAAGTTTTAAGTTAAAACTTCAAAGTTATAAAAAATAAGTTTTAAGAAATAACTTATCATAACTAACTTTTAACAAATAAGTTATATTTTATAACTTCTCCCTTATAAATTATTTGTTTTCACATATAACTTAACACTGTTACACTGAAAAGTTATTTGTAATAAGTTATAAGTTATAAGTAAATAAATTAAAACTTCGAATAAAAAACTTAAAAGTTACACTTGAAAGCATTTTAAAATAGCCTTAAAAATAAATCAAAGAAATATTAAATAAAAAATAAATTAACAATTATCATAAATTATAATTTAATAAAAAAATAGAAAGATAAATAGAAATATAGAGAAAAAAACATTAAAATCTAAAAATAAAAAAGTATAACTTATAAGTTATAATAATACAAAATTAAAAAAATAAAAAGAAGGATTATTTAGCGTTTGGCATAGTTCCTTCAAAATAGCTTGCATATCCTTTCAAGTCCAACATTCCATGACCTGAGAAGTTAAATACAATAGTTTTTTCTTCACCTGTCTCTTTACATTTGATAGCTTCATCTATTGCAACTTTAATAGCATGAGTTGTTTCAGGAGCAGGCAAAATACCTTCATTACGGGCAAATGTAATACCTGCCTCAAATACATCCCTTTGATGAGCTGATCTTGGTTCAATATATCCTTCTTTAGTTAATAGTGAAACTTGCGGGGACATTCCATGGTATCTTAATCCTCCAGCATGAACTGATGGAGCTACAAAGTCATGACCTAAAGTAAACATCTTAAGCATTGGAGTAAATCCATTTACATCTCCAAAATCATATTCATAGCTTCCTTCAGTCAATGTAGGACAAGCGCTAGGTTCAACAGCAATAAATTGTGTATCTGAGTTACCATCGATTTTGTCCTTAATGAATGGGAACAATGATCCTGCGAAGTTACTTCCACCACCAGCACATGCTATCATAACATCTGGTTCTTCCTCAGCTATCTCTAATTGGGTCTTGAGTTCTTGACCAATTATAGTTTGGTGCAGCATGACATGATTTAAAACACTACCTAGGGTATATTTAACCTCATCATTGGCCAAAGCCTCTTCCATAGCTTCTGAAATAGCTACACCTAGAGAACCAGGATGGTCTGGATTTTCAGCTAAAATCTTACGGCCAATTTCAGTGTTTTGACTTGGAGAAGCATAAACATTTCCATTATAGATATTCATGATGTTTTTTCTGTCCGGTTTTTGGTTAAAAGAAACCTTTACCATATAAACTGTACATTCCAAATCTAGTAAGTTACATGCTAGGGATAAAGCTGTACCCCATTGACCTGCTCCAGTTTCTGTGGTTAATCTTTCTACACCTTCTTTTTTAGCAAAATATGCTTGTGGTATTGCAGAGTTTAACTTATGGGAACCAGTAGGGGAAGTGTCTTCACGCTTATAATAAATTTTAGCAGGAGTGTTCAAATATTCCTCTAATTTTGTAGCTCTAAACAAAGGAGATGGCCTTCCCATTTGCATATACAATTGTCTTACTTCATTAGGTATTTTGATATAACGTTCAGTTGCAAATTCCTGTTCTAAACCAGCTTTGGTAAATGCTTTTTGTAGGGCTGAAATCTGATCCTTTCCGTCACTGTTTTTAGGCATAGGAAGTTCAACAGGCAAATCAGCATTAATATTATACCATTGTTTAGGCACTTCATCTGATGATAATGTAATTTTGTAATTCATAATAATAAGTTGTTTAATGTACTATTTAAAGCTTTGTTGTACAAAAATGTACTCTATAAAATATTATATAATATAAAAAACAAGTTATTGTTATGAGAATTTTAGCTATTGATGTAGGAACCGGAACACAAGATATGATGATTTATGACACTGAGAAAGAACTGGAAAACTCCATAAAGTTGGTTTTACCATCCCCACACCTCTACATTTCACAGCAAATAAAAGAAATTGAAAATGATTTATATTTCAATGGAGAAATAATGGGTGGAGGAAAAATAAAAAAGTCACTCCTGGAACACATGGGAAAAGGTTATAAAGTAGTTATGGAGCCAACATGTGCAAAAACAATTAGAGATAATCTAGAACAAGTTAAGGCATTAGGAATTGAAATAGCTGAAGATTCTAAAGACTATAAAGATTATACAAAAATTACACTTGGAGATATAAACATCACAAAATTGTCAGAATTTTTATTAGGATATGATTTGGATTTTGACTTTGACAAAATTGCAATAGCTGTCCAGGACCATGGATATAATGAAAATATGGGCGACAGGGATTTCAGGTTTGAAAAGATTAGAGAAAAACTTCCAGAACCAATATCTCCACTGGAATTTGGATTTGATGGGGAAGTACCGGATTATTTCACAAGGATGATGGCCGTTAGAAGACAGATTGAAAGTGAAGGAATTGAAGAGCTCCCATTGGTGATGGATACTAAATTTGCATCAATAGCGGGAATGTGTTTTGACGAAATTGCAGAAAAATTAAACAGTTACGTAGTAATAGATATAGGAAACGGCCATACCACAGCGGCATCAATAGAAAACGGATTGATACAGGGAGTATTCGAACACCACACATCAAGCCTGACAGGAGAATCACTTGAAAGATATATCAAACGTTTGGCATCAGGTGAAATTACACATGAAGAGGTTCACGAAGATTACGGCCACGGTGCACATGTATTAAATCCAATATCAAAAATTGAAAAGGTCATTGTTAGTGGACCTAAAAGAGAACTGATTGAAAAGACAAATCTTGACTGGCACCATGCAGCTCCAGGAGGGGACGTTATGATGACAGGAACAGTAGGTTTGATCAAAACAGCTTTGGGAAGATAGCATGCTTAAGATGGACTCTCATATTCACAGTGAATATTCTCCGGACTCACTGTCAAAAATCGATGATATTTTAAAAGTTGCAAAAAGAGAAAACATTGATATAATTGCAATAAGTGACCACAATACAGTTGACGGAACAAGCGAAGTTTTGCAAAAAACAAGAAATACAGATATACTTGCCATCCCATCTATTGAGATTTCTTCGGCAGATGGTCATATTCTTGGTTTTGGGTGTGAGGAAAATATACCTAGAGACTTAACACCTGAAGATACCATAGACAGGATTCATGATTTAGGTGGTCTAGCAATAATACCTCATCCATACTGTTTTTACAGACATGGACTGCTTCACAAAACTGACTATAAAAACTTGAAAATTGATGCAATAGAAACAAAAAATGCAAGATTCATTGCAGGATACTGCAATAACAAAGCAAAAAACTTATCAAAAAAAGAAAGCATTCCAGGATTGGGAGCAAGTGATGCACATTATTTTAAATTTGTTGGTGACTGTTACAGTTTGGTTGATTGTGAAAAAGATATTGAAAGCATTTTTAAAGCCATTAAAAAAGGTAAAATTGAGGCTCATGGAAAAGGGACTTCGAATATATTACTTTCAAAATATCTTTTTGAAAAAAATGTTTTGAAGAAATTTGATTAAAAAGAGATTATTGACTCTTTTCAATTAAAATTTCTATTATAGAAACATTTGTTTTTTCATTGTTATAATTTTCGATTTCTTCAGTTGAAATACGAATATCAGTAACATCTGAATCAGGAACAAACCTATTTCTTACTATTTCAGCAGCGTCAACTGCACGACTAATAGCTTTTCCTCTAGCTCTAAGTAAAACACTATCTGAACCTTCATTGAATTGTGTTACTACAGCTAAAACATAATTCATAACAGGTTTGCTACCTACGAATATTGTACTATTTTCCATATTAAACTCACCATATTAAATTTTTGTCATTGATGTATATAAAATTTTACATAAATTTGAATATTATTTCTAAACAATAAAATTAAAAATAATGAATATTATATAATGAATATATAAACTAAAATATATAAATTGAACATGGTAAAAATATAATTAAAAAAAATAAAAATCATTAAAAGAAATTGAAAATTTCTAAAAATAAATTAAAAAAATATGCTATTGTGCCCTTTGTATTAACAATAATTTGTTAATAGAATCAAGGACCGCCAATATACTTGCCATCACAATGTCCTGATTGGTAGACCTTCCCGTAGATTTATTGCCATGAGAGTCTGAACTGATAACAAAAACCTCCGCCAATGCATCAGTACCACCAGTAATAGCTTCCAAGTTGTATTCTTCTAATTCAACATCAATATTACCTTGAATCAATTGTCTGATAGCATTCAAAGCCGCATCAATAGGACCCACACCAGTACTTGCAGTTTCACTTTCCTCACCATCAATTTCAAGCTTTACAGTGGCTGTTGGAGAAACATTTGCACCCATGGAAATGCTTAAACCTTTAATGACAATAGGAGTTTCACGAGCGGAAGAAAGCTCAGTAATAGCAATAGCTACCAAATCATCATCTGTTACACATTTTCCGCTGTCACCTAAAGATTTTATTTCATCAAAAACCTTGCAGAACTGATTATCATCCAAGTCAATATGATATTCCTTCAGCTTTGACTTTAAAGCATTGGCACCTGTGTGTTTTCCCAAAACGATTCTTCTAGAATGACCTACCATTTCAGGCGAGATAGGTTCATAGGTAGAAGAATTGTTTAAGATTCCATGAACGTGAATTCCAGACTCATGGGCAAATGCATTATCCCCTACAATTGGCTTGTTGACAGGCATCTTTACACCAGTAAAGCGACCAACCAGGTTGGACAGACTGTATAATCTTGTGGTGTCAAGGCCAAGGTCGATTCCGTAAGCGACTTTCAGGGTGACCACCAATTCTTCAAGTGAACAGTTACCAGTTCTTTCACCCAAACCGTTGACTGTAACGTGAGCCTGATTTGCACCGCATTCAATAGCAGTCAGAGTGTTTGCAGTGGCAAGACCAAAATCATTGTGGAAATGGACGCTGAGGGGAGCTTTAAAATTATTTTTTAAATCTGTAATCAATTCATGAGTTAAAACTGGAGTCAATACACCTACAGTATCCGGAACATCCAAAAAATCAGCTCCAGCATCAATTACATTATTAAACACGTCAACCAAGAAATCCCTTTCAGTTCTGGTTGCATCTTCAGCGGAAAATTCAACTGTCAGACCATGATCTTTTGCATATTCAACAGCGCCTACAGCAGTTTCAACAATTTTTTCCTTACTCATTCTAAGTTTATAATCACGATGCAAAGGAGAAGTACCAATAAAAGTATGAACATATTCTAAATCCGCTTCAAGAATAGCATCAATATCGTTTTTTAAAGAACGTGCCAAACCGACAAGTGTAGAATCCAAACCCCTGGACTGAATTCTTTTAGCTGATTCTATTTCACCTTTAGATGAAGCCGGAAACCCAACTTCAATCTTATCAACACCCAGGTTATTGAGTTTTTGGGCAATCTGGATTTTTTCATCTACAGTAAGGGCAACACCGGGGGTCTGCTCACCGTCCCTTAAGGTTGTATCAAAAATATAAATCTTATCCGAAAGATTCATATCCTCCTTTTTAAGTAGTTCAATATCTTTTATTGTCATCGTATTACTTCCTTAATGTAATTAAATATCGTTTAAAAGTTAATAAATTTAATTAAAAAAATAAGAAAGGGTAAAATTATTTTCTACCCTTAAATTTTCTCACAGCAACAATAGCTATGACAATGACTATTATTAAAACAGCTATTGAATAATACATCTGTGTTGAGCCCGGAACTTCATGCTTATCAATGTTCAATGAGTATACATGACCTGAATCATCGCCGAAAAAGAGGCTGTTTCCGTTAATTACAGGTGAAGAGGTTATCGCTGAGTTAAACAGAATTGTGCCCGGATTATATGTAAACTCTTCAATTCCAGTGTATTTGTTTAAAACATAAAGATTTCCATTGTTAGATCCGAATACGACAAGATTATCTTTTAAAGCGGAAGTTGTCTGCACCTTATCTCCTACGGAATGACTCCATTTAATGGTTCCGTCCCTAATGTCAAGGCATGTCAGGTTGCCTTCATCTGAGCCTATATAGACGCTGTTGTCATATTCGTCTACAGTCGGAGAAGAAATGACCTTATTGTTCAGGTCAACTTTCCAATTCAAGTTTCCATCGGATTCATTTAAACAGTATATATTACCGTCACTTGAACCGAAAATTACGGTATCGTTTACAAAACTTGGAGATGAAATCACTTCATCGCCGGTAGTGAAATCCCAATTTGTCTGCTTATCAGTGCCGACACTGTACAGTTTACCGTTTGTGGAACCTATATAAATTGAATCGTCAACAACGATTGGAGAAGATTTCAGTTCACCAGCCAATTTTTTATTTAAAACTACCTTACCGTCCTTGTCAAGACCGTAGAGATGGCCGTCATCGCTGCCGAAGTAAACTACATCATCATAGAAAAATGGAGTTGACTCAACGCTGTCGCAGTCATAATCCCACACGATATTATGATTGTTAATGTTAATGGCTTTAAGACCGTCTTCACAACCAATGTACAACCTGTTAGAGTTGACAATAGGTGAAGAATTGGTTTTTGCTCCCAAATCCAAATCCCATTCTTCCTGGCCGGTTTCCATATCAATTGCCTTTAAAATTCCCTCAGCTGAAACAATATAAATATAATCTTTGTAAATTGCAGGAGATGAATGGATAGGAGATTCTGCATTAAATGTCCAAAGATTTGTTACAAAACCTGAACTGTCATCCCTGTAAGCTGTATGATCAACTCCTCCTGCAAATGAATCCCAATTTTCAGCTGCGATTGGAGATAAACATAAAAGACATATTACAAACCCAACTAATAATTTTTTATACATTTAAAAACCTCCTATACATCCCTGTTAAATCGTTTTACACCGATAATGAAAAACAATAAAGTAAAACCTAGTAAAACTACCAAGTCCAACCATACATCTCCCAATGTTTGACCTTTAAGCATTATCCCCCTCATTGCATTATTAAGATATGTCAATGGGAAAATGTATGCCAGCTTTTGTAAAATCCACGGCATTGTCTCAATTGGATAGAATACTCCTGAAACGAACATCATAGGCATTGAAAACGGCAGTGAAATTTGAGCGTAGTCCTCTTGGGTGGAAGTCCTTGCTGAAAGCATGATACCGAATCCGACAAAACACAATGCTCCAATTACCAAAACAATGAATGTCTGTAAGAAGCCCCCTTTGATACTTACATTGAAGAGCAGCACAGCCATAAATATCAATATTAAAGCCCTAACCAATTCAATTAATAGTTTAGCAGCAATTTTTCCTCCAATCACTGTAGCCACTGATGTTGGAGTCATGAATAATCTTGCAAGTTCACCGGTTTCACGTTCACCTGCAATTGTAGAACCCATACCCATCATACAGCTCATCATTATTGTCATTCCCAGAATGGCCGGAACCAAAAAGTCAATGTATTTGATGTTTCCGTATATCCTGTTTATGTGCAGGCTGATATCGTCCTTGAAATTATTGAGAGAATGGCCAAGTGAAGGAGTGATGTTTGCATCCTGGGTTGAAACGCTGGTTTGAGAAGCCGCTACCATATTTGACAACCTGTAGAAAATTCCTTGGGTAGCTGATTCAAGAATCTGTGATGCCATCTGGTCTGACGAATCCAGATACAGCGTTACACCCTTCTGCTGAGACGAATCATCATCATAATCCGAAGGCAGTATTATGGCCGCCTTGACTTCACCGGAATCCACTCTCGCTTTTGCATCACTCAGACTGTCCATGACCTCAACGACATGATAGGTTTCTGTTGACTTGATGGTGTCCAAAGTCAAGTCTGTCAAATCACCGTGAGACTGGGAAACGACAACTATCGGCAAGTCTGTCATCTCTCCACCCATACCATATCCAAAAAGCAAAATCATAATTATAGGAAATGCCAAAATGGATACTAATCGGCCAGGGTGTCTTTTTAAACTGATCAATTCCTTTTTAATCATCCACCAGAACTTTTTAGGCTCTATCATCTTCATTCACCTCTGAAGTTGACTTAATAAATACATCTTCCAGGGAAGGCTCTTCAGTATAGATTGACTTGATGATGCCCCCTGAAGAAATGATTTTGTTCAATACATTCTGAACCGCCATATCATCAAAGCTGTCAACTCTTAAATTAATACGGCCGTTGCGGGCAACTTCAATACTTTTTACATCATCAGATTGCTTGATTGAATTGATAATGTCCTCGTTTTGGTCTTTCAATAGCACTGACATTTTCTTTAGGCTAAGATTTTCCAAATCTTCCTGTGTGGAAGTCGATACATCGGTTTCATCTGAAATCTTTTCAAGCGTTTCTGTCATTTCCTGCCTATTGCTTTCAAGAAGTGCATCCTTGAGGCCCTGCGGAGTATCATATGCCACAAGGTTACCAGTATTTATAATTCCCACATTGTCACAAAGCATGTCCACTTCATGCATATCATGTGAACATAAAATAATAGTGTGACCACTATCGTTCAATTCCCTAATCAAATCCCATAGTGTGCGTTTGGTTGTTGGATCAAGACCAATTGTAGGTTCATCCAAAAAGAGAATGTCAGGCCTGTGAACCAAACTGGCCACAAGTGAAGCCTTCTGCTTTTGACCTCCTGAAAGCTGACCTACACGCTTGTCCTTTGCATATTTAATGTCAACAAGCTCCATCAAATCCTCTATCCGTGAGTCCCTCTCATCCTGAGGAACACCATAATAGTCCGCACACATTTGGGAGTTCTCCATAACTGTCAAATCCTTATACAAACTAACCTGCTGCGGAACCATGCCCAAGAGATTTCTAACCTCATCAGGATTTTTCTGAACATCATATCCGCCGACAGTAGCCCTGCCGGAAGTGGGCTGAATCAGACATGTAAGCATCTTGATTGTAGTTGTTTTACCTGCCCCATTCGGTCCCAGCATTCCAAAAATACTTTTGTTTGGAATTTTCAGATTAAGAGAATTAACAGCAGTAAAATTGTTGTTATAAACCTTTGTAAGGTTTTCAGTTTCAATTGCGTTTTTCATTGTTAATCTCCACACCAGTCATGTCCTTATAAAATTCTATCCATGAAGAATTAGACATGACTTGTCTTAAATGATTTTGAATGATTTCTAAAACTTTTGTTCCGTCATCCGTGATAGAATAATATTTTACTCTCTTATTGTTTTCGTTAATATCCCATTCACCAACAATCAATCCTTTTTTCTCCATTTTTGACAGGATGGGATAGACTTTGCTGGAACTAACAGTTATATCACATTCACTATCATCAAAGCTAAAAAACATTTCCAATTTTTTTATTATTCCATAACCATGAATTTTTTGCTTGGATATAATCCATAAAATGAGGTTATGCGTCAATCCATTGGAAAAATGCTTAACAAACTTTTTATGTGAGTCGTTGAAATTTTTTTCATCTGTCATTTTATCACATATGTAAAAATTTGATATATGTTAACATTTATTATATTGACATTACTTATATATAAATATGAAATTAGGTTTTACAACACTAGCTTTATTCATGGAACCTAACAATGACATCATCGATTTAGCTAAAAAACACGGATTTGAAATAATTGAAATTCTCGGAGAAGACCCATTCTATGAAAAGGACAACGGTGAATTTAAGGATTGCGGATTGGACATGAGAATTCATGCAGCAACAGTGGACATCAATATAGCAAGTCTAAACAAAGGAATCCGGGCTGAAAGTGTAAAACAGATGATTCAATGTGGCCATTATGCCGAAAGCATCAACGCAAATACAATTACAGTCCATCCAGGAATCATCGGACGTAACGAGCCTCACCTTAGAAAATGGGCACTGGAACTAGCTATTGAAAGTGTTGGAGAAATTATTGACAACACCAATGTAGAAATTTCAGTTGAAAACATGCCGGTTAGAGGTAAGTTTTTAGGCAATACCGTTGAAGAAATCGAGATGATTCAGGAAGCAACAGGCTGTTCATTGACAATTGACACCGGCCATGGAAACACCTGTGGAAACCTTGAAGAGATGTTGTCCTTAAAAAACATCAGCTATTGCCATCTGAACGACAATGATGGAGTTAAAGACCAGCACATTGCATTAGGTGAAGGTACATTGGATTTGAATTTGCTTAAAAAGATTGACACTGCAATTATAGAGTTAAATAACTTCGATAACATCTTAAAAAGTAAAAATGTTATTGATAACTTATAATTTATAATTATTTTTTTTATAAGTTATTAGTTATAAGTTATAACTTATAAGTTATACATCTAAAAAAAATAATATTAAAAATCAATCATAGTGACCTCAAAAATGTCTTCAATGACATAATCTGTCTTGTCCATCATCTTTGGAGACACTTCTTCCTGCTGTTCGATGGTTAGGACACTGACATCCGCCTTTTTAAAAGCCAATATGTCATTGAGACCATCACCGACCATCATGACCTTATAGCCACCTTCCTTAAGAATTGAAACAACCTCACATTTTCCCCGTGTGGAAACAGTACCGTATGCATTGTCTTCAGGAACATCCAGCATATTGGCTAATCTATTGATAGCTCCCTTTCTGTCACCTGAAGCGATGAATATTTCAATACCACGGGATTTCAAAGTCTCGACAGTTTCAAATACCTTAGGGAAAAACTTGCCTGCAGAAGTTATGGTATAAGCAACAACGCCCAAATCCATATCGACAATCAGGGCGGATCCATTGCATAACTCAAAATGAGGAATCTTATCACGTAAAATATCAAATCCGTCAGTGATGTCTGCAATAGTTGATGAGGTTTCATTGTCCAGAATCTCTTTAACTTCAGCCTTTGAAACCTGTTTTGTGGAAAAACTGATGTCAAAATCTATATTGTACTGCCCAATAACATCCGAAATTAAAGTATTTTGATCAAGTTTCAATAATTTATTGGTATTGAATTGAAGTACCACCAAAGCCAGCGCATCAGCCTGATCAATCAAATCTAGAGAGTTAATATCTGTGAATATATTTCCATTTAAAACATCCTTAATAACCCTATACCTTTCTATCAAAGTTCCGGAGTTATCAAATACAACCGCTTTTTTCATAATATCAACTTATATAAGTTTAATTTAGCCTTCTCTAAAATAATCAAAAATGTGTTTAAATTAAGAGTTTCATCATTGTTTATACTGTAAAATATCATCAGTCTAGGATATATTTCTTAATATCCTCATTAAAATGGTATATAAATATGTATACATTAATTTTTCCATTCTGGAATTAAATTCTACTACAAATAGTTATATTTTTCAAAAAGATAGTAAAAGCCAAAACAGTTAAATAAGATGTTTCAATGATAACAATTTTTCAAAGTGAGTTCAACAAGCTTTAAATAAAAAATAAACCAATAGACTATTGCAAAAGCCTTCTAAAAATATTAAAATAAGAGATAGAAAATGAATTTAATTACACATTTGATATCTCAAGCCATATTAATCAAAATGGAGGTGAAGTCCATGGAATTAATTATATTCCTACTAGTGATATATTGCTTCAATATATTGAAGTTACTAATGATTTCTAGATACAAATAATAATTAATTTAACTTCATCTCAAAAAGGCAGTTAATAAAATCAATATCAATAATTGAAAAATCCCTGATTTCAATTAGGCTTTTGCTTGATGAACACTAATTAACTGCCTTTTTCAAAAAAACAATTACATTTATATATAACATTCCATAATATTAATACACAAGAGATTTCAAATCTCATATAGATTAATATGGCTTATTTAATGTCTTAAGGGATATTGCAAAGCAAAATTACTTTGCAATATGACATTAAATGTGATAGGACTATCTTTTTTTAAACCAATACTAAATTATGAAAACCACACTAATCCGTATTCACAATAAACACTAATAACTCCATTTTTCTAAAAAACAATATATCATATATTTAATAGACAATTCAAAATTTTTGGAGTGATATTGGTTTTAACAATAATACAGAGAAAATATACTCACTAATTTTTTAAAAAAAAGTTTCTGTGACTGTCAAAATGTTAGCTCTTTGACAGAATTTTCTTAAATTTTTTTATTTTTCTTTGTTTTTGTTAAAAAGTAGTGTCCATCTTTAAAAAGGTTTAAATAGTAGTTGTTGTTTGTTTTTCAAGTGGCTTTCATTTTTCTGATATTTTAGTTTTTTATTCCTTTTTAAATTCTTTGAATTTTTAATTAATTTAATATTTTTTTCTTAAACTTATTTTTCATAGTTTTTCTTTTGTTTGATTGAAAATTAAGCCTTAATAAAGTTTATATAGGTTGGAAAACAAATATTTATATATGAAACCCAAAAATAAATGCCTTCCATTTCTTATTTTGGATGCAAACAATATATTTCTGATCCTGTTCGAAAAAATGATGAAAAATCATCAAAAAGTCATTTTGGCGTAAATACTATTCAATTTGTTTTATATATTGATGGAATTCTCGATAAAAATTGCTTTATTAATGAAAAAGGAGTTATTGAATACCATGATCCTCATTGTAAGAATTGTTTCTCTAATGATTTAATTAAAAAATCATTTAATAAGCGTAAAATATTTTTAGAAAATGGAATAAGTGTTATAATTAAAGTTAAACGATATTTATGTAAGAAATGCATAAAATACAGTCAAGTAAGGCTAAATGGAATTTATGAAGATTACTGCAATTTTTCAGTTAAAATGAAAAATAAAGCAGTTAAACTAAGAACTAGAGGTTGGGATTCATTAAGAAATATTACTTTGGCTTATTCTGTCTTTAATGATGTTAAATGTCTTATGAAACCATTAGAAAATCTTTATTAATTCATGAGGGACTTTACTATTTAAACGAAGAATTAAAAATTTCAGGTTATGTTGCATACGATGTACAATGGATTAGAATCAATAGAAAATGGCATTATCGACATGTATTGTTTGATATATTCCATAGAATGCCAATAGCAGAGTTATTGGCTAAAAAAGAAGATTCAAAAACAACTAAAAATTTCTTAAAAAACAGTATCCAACCAAAAGACTGCATTGCAATTGTTACAGATTTAAAACCAAGTTATGATAAAATAATGAGAGAATTAGGTTTTGTTCATCAACATTGTACATTTCATTTCTTATTAAATATTTATGACTCCATTAGTCCAGAATTAACAAAAATTCGAAAAGAATTTGAAAGAAATTTAAAAAATAAGGAACCAAATCTCTCTGACAATCAAATCAAAGAAAAATCAAAACAATTCATAGAAGACTATAAATCAGAAATAAATGAATATTTAAGTTTAATTTACCAATTATTTAAACAACAAACATATAATAAAGCAATACACTATATAGATTTATTAAAAATAGAATCAGTTAATTTTCCAAAGCTTTTAAAAGAATATATGAATGAAAAATTTTTCCCAGAATATAAAAAATTCATACACTTCCTTGAAAAAAGACATAAAGGAAAATTAGACAATACAAACAACCAAATAGAAAACTACATAGGCAATACAATGCCACGATCACACAAAAAGAAGTTTAGAACAATGGAAGGTGTATTTAATCAGATAATGCTTCAAAAAAATGGATGGGTTGAAAAAAGAAAACAAGAGCTAACATTTTGACAGTCCCCGCCAAAAATTTGTGACAATATTTAAATAATCTTGAAATAAAAATTTTAATTATAATCAATGAATTATTATTAAAAATTAATTATAATTGATTATGATTTTATTTAATCAGTTCAAAAGGAGGTGAAAAAATAAAGAAGAGAAAAATATTGATTTCATTAATGTTAATTTGTTTCATAATGTTATCATTAAACTTTGTTGCTGCAAATAATAATGAAACTATTTCCGGGAATGAAAGTGTATCTATAATAACCGAGCCCATACTGCAAATTTCTAATGAGGATATCCAAATTAAAGATAATTTAAGTGCTGTAGAAGGAAAAGTTATTGAAATCGACCAAAATAATTATGAAAATTATTTTGATGCTAGAACCGGTAAAATATTGCAAAGTGCAAGCATTTCTAGTGGAGATACATTGAAAATTGGAAATATTTCCGAAAGAGCATTTGTTATTGACCGCCAACTGACTTTAATGCCCATCACTCCAAACGATCAAATCAAAAATGGATTCATACATCTGATTAAGGGAAGTGATGGTTCTACAATTACAAATTTAACTATTAATAATACAAAAACTACTTTGAATATTCGAGGTGTTACAGTAGGTCAACTACACGGTATATGGTTATCTCACTCTAACAATAACCTAATTTCATATAATACAATTAGAATAGCAAATTCTGGAGGAGTTTATGCTATGCCGATGGGATGGTCTAGTAATAATCGGATTATTTACAATGATATGAAAACATACATTAGTACTAATATTATTATGGGGGATTCACATTACAATCTGATTTCACATAATAGTTTAGAGGTATTATCATATTCAGACATGTCTGTTACAAATTTGATTTACTTTAATCCATTTAATCATGCTGATTATACTGGAACTCCATTATGTAAAGGCAACATAATTTCCTACAATTATTTGAAAGGATTCTGCACACTGCCAATGTCTATAATTTTACAATTTGAATATGCTAACCACGATGGGACAATTGTTGCGAATAATACGATTATTAAAGGATCAATCGGAATCAATTTAAATGGTAATAATGTTTCTGTTTATGGAAATACAGTTATCAACAGTGGTACGGGCATTTCCGTTAGTGGAAGTGATTTTGCTGTTTGGAACAACACCATAAGTGGTAATAGCCAGCAGACAGGTATCAGGTCAAATTGTGCTGAAAATTCTAAAGGTATTATATATGACAATAATGTGACATTCAGTGATGTTTCTGTTGGTATGTCATTAACAAATAACATTGAAGCATACAACAATAATATTAATATTGAAAATTATGGAGTGGGGATTTCACTTTCAGGTGAAAATACCACAATTCATCATAATAACATTAAGAATAATCATGATGCTGGCGTTTCAATATTAGGCAGCTACAATACTGTCAGTAAAAATATTATAACTACAAACAATATCGGCGTGACAATACCTTCTACATTAAACGGTAATGTAAGGTACTATAACAACACCATTACCGATAATAAGATAACAAGTGATAGTTATGGTATTTCTATAACTGGTTTAGTATACAACTCCATTATAAAAGATAATGTTATTGAAACTAATGGTTCAATGGGTATTAATATACAGATTACTGATAAGGAATCAAATACCCAATTAGATAATATTGTTAATGGAGTAATCCAAAATTCAACCGCCATTATTATTAATGATGACAACTTCTACCAATTCTTTGATGAAGATGGATATTTTATCTATAAGTTTGAGGAAGACAAATCCAAAGTTATATTTTTGACATTTTTATCTAATAAAAATCTAATCTTTGATGATAAAATCACAGTAATTAGTAATAAAATGGACAATCTCCTATTCAATGTCACTGTAACATTTGAAGGAGATGCTGATGGATCAGTTATAAGAGATTTTAATTTCATCAATTATGATAAAGAAGCAATTGTAATCAATAATGTTAATGACATTACAGTCAGTGAAAATAACATCACAGACATCTATAAAAAAGGAAGTAATTCAAATACTGCAATTTTAATCCAAGGTGTTTGTAATAATGAAATAATCACAAAAAACAATATTTACATTAATGCTAAAACCGATTATGTTTATGCTATTACAGCGCCGGCAATAGGTTCCAATGGAAGATTAAATAGAGATTTCTCCAAAGGATTTTCAGTGAATGACAATACAATCATCATGATTTCAACAGGCATGGCAGAAGCAATTTATACTGATGCAATAGCTTTCAGTGAATTTGATAATAATAAGATCAATATTATGGCTAATGGTTATGCATATGGTATTGCTCTTGCTAATTTGATAGGTAAACTAACTAACAATAGCATTGAAAACAATGAAATTGTTATTCATACAGATCAAATGGCTTATTTGATTGAATTACATATGGTAGAAAACACTACAATTTCAAACAACACATTATATGGTGAAAGCAATGGCATTTATGGTATAGGAGTATACAGTTCAAGCAATGTTACAATTGAAAACAATACTATTTCAGCATTTGGAGGAGATTTGAAAAATATTAAATCAATTGAAGATGTATTAGGAATTGGAAATGCAGCAATTTCCACAATAAGATTTGTAGACAATATTTCAATAAATAACAATTTAATTATTACCAACATTACAAATCCAATATCCAAGATTAATGTGGAAAATGAATCTAGTGTAAATGTTTCTTCAAATTCCTATGTTGTTAATAATGATAACTTTAATACATATTTCAAAAATAATGAACTAATTAAAGGAAATATTGAGGAAAATGGCAAAATATTGTTATATAATTTTACCAATGGGCAAAAAATGGAAATAACTTCCCCAATTATAATCAGCTCATATGACAGCAATATTCCAACTACAGTTTCATTAATATTAAATAAAGCAACAAATGTTACAATCTGTAATATTAACTTTGTAAACTCAACAATTGAGCTAAAAAGTTCATCAAACAATACAATTTTTAATAATAGCTTTGATTCAACTTATTCCAATATTTTAATAATCAATCGTGGGGAAAATAACACATTTACAAATAATTCAATTAGCATTAACAGTGATAAGATTTCTGCAATCCAATTAACAAAAACTGAATCAAATAATATCCAAAATAATGAATTTAATCTTAAAGGAAACGATGTTAAAGCAATAATCATGGATTCATCAAAATATAATGTTATTGCAGGCAATATAATCCTTTCTGATGCAAACGATTTAATTTTCATTGAATCAGAAAAATCTATGTATGATAACATTACCAAGAACACATTAAAAGGTAATGCGTCATCAATATATGGATATTATGCTATCAATTCAAATTATGGACACATTGAACAAAATAATATTGAAATTCGAGGGACATCAAACAGAACTGATCAATCCGGCATTTATTTCAAGGGTTCATCTGTGAGAAATGACGTGATAAATAATCATATTGAATCATTTTCAGTAAATGGAGATGACTATGCGGTTATGATAATAGCTAATGCTAATCTATACAACAGCATAATCAATAACTACTTAATAAGTTCCAATGGAGCTAAGAGAGCAAATGATGCAGTTTATACCAAATATGGAACTGTTAAAGATAATACTCCTATAGACATTTATGTCTCAGAAAATGGCAGTGATGAAACTGGTGACGGAAGTATTTACAATCCATATGCTTCAATTTCAAAAGCTATAGAAAACAGTTTAAATCATGCTATTATTTATGTCGAAGCAGGATATTACAATGAAACAAATATAAACATCTACAAGAATGTAACTATATCCAGCAATAGTAAAAATGTTATAATCGATGCACAATGTAGTCAATTATTCAATATTACTCGAAACGGAATTCTTTCAATAAATGGAGTCATTATACAAAATGCCCATAACCTGGATGGAGGATCTGCATTTATAAATAACGGTAAATTATCAATAGTGAATTCAATAATCTGCAACTCTTCATCCTACTACGACAATTCCAATCCGATATTCGACCACGATGTTGTAACTGATGAAGACGGTGAAATGAAATCTGGTCACACACTTAACTGTAGTGGAACAGGTAAAGGTGGAGCTATATTGAATAATGGTGAATTATACATTAATGCTTCAGCATTTTACAATAATTTAGGCCATACTGGAGGAGTTATAGCTGATTATGGGAAATTAAACATTGAATCATCCATATTCAATAATAATCAGGCCGTACATGGAGGAGTAATTTTTACTGACTCAGACAATGAAATAATCATTAAAAATTCAGCATTTATGAATAATACTGCATTAACATCTCTTGATTACTGTACCATAAGAATTAGTGCAAGTACTTGGTCTATTGATAACGGATATACCTACACCCATTCCTCACTTTGTGAAAATCCTACTGGTGAAGGCGGCGTAATATACAGTAAAAACACAAGCTTCTCAATTGAAAATTCAACATTTATAAAAAATTCCGCTAAAACTGGAGGAGTAATCTCTACTCCCCTTGATAGTTTAACCTCACGTTCAAGCGATTCGAATGTTAATTTAAAAATTAATAATTGTGAATTTATAGACAATAGAGCTAATGACACAAGAAGATCATTAGGATCTGTTAATTTGGACAATTATCGTTATTATAGCGGATTTAATGGTGGAGTGATTTATGGAGCTTATAATGAATTACAGACTACAAATTCAGAGTTCTATTACAATCAGGCAACAAATAATGGTGGAGTGATTTATGCTAAAGCTAATGATGGAAAACTTTTAGATTCAATATTCATGCTTAATACTGCCGGAACAAGTGGCGGAGTATTGGAAATATCTAAAAATTTCATAATTGAAAGATGTATTCTTTCAAATAATTCCGCTAGATATGGTGGTGCTGTCGAATACAATTCATATGAATACTACGGACATGTTCAAGACCATATTAACATTTATAACTCAACAATCTCAAACAATAGAGCTTTAAATGGAGGAGGTGCATTCAATATCGGATATGCAAATATTACAGTGCGTGATACCAACATAGTTGATAATGTGGCACCTAGCGGAAATACATTCCACTCTAGAGTTATTGGAGGCCAGCAGGACATTGATATGAGATACAACTATTGGGGAAAGAAAGGACCGGACGATTCCGTATGGAGAGCAATGAGCCGTGACAGTTTCTATCCAATTACAAGAGAAATGATTAATTGGAAACCTCAAGTAGTTGATGATGAACCTTCAAATCCCCCAATAGATGTAATTCCAGATGACGATTCTAAAGGGCATGGCGGAAATGGAGACAATCCAATAGTGAATCCTAATCCAAGTTCAACAGATACAAGTACTTCAACCGGAAGAAGTATTGGAGGAAATGGAAACAATGAAGGCTCTGGAAATACTTATGGACCCGGAAGTGGTACCGGCACTGGTGAAAGCAGTGCAGGCAATCCTGGAACTCCATACACTCCTGGAGATACTGGAAACACAAATTCATATGGATATATTCCAGGAAATACTTATACTGGCCAAAAAGTAACCGGAAACTACAATTCAAGCACAACTAATGCAAATTCAAAAGTTGATGGAACATCAAATTCCAACAGCCAAAGTAAAATAAACAGTTCAAATGATGATTCAAGTTTATCTACAGTTGGAATGATATCCAATGCTGCAGCATCTTCAAGTTATGATGGCGGACAAGGTGAAGGCTCCAGTTCAGCAGACAGTTCCTATTCCGGTTCCCCAAGTGTAAGTAAATCCTACGAAATAACCGAAAAATTAGAAGAAATAATTGATAATGATAAATCAATGCTAACATTTATAGCTTTAGCAATTATCACATTATTCTTACTGATTATCGGTTATAAAAGAAAAGAAAAAGAAAGTGAAGACTAAATTCCATTTTCTTTTTCTATTTTACTTTTTTTAATGAAAACTTTTTTATATAATATTTTAATAAATTTATATTATAATTGACTATTTTATAAGATATTGTTGAGGTGTTATTAATTTTAAATAAAAAAATCACGATTGTATTGCTCATATTAACAGTAATGCTATCATCCTTGATGGTTGTTAGCGCTAATGATGACAATGCTACATTTATAGAACCTAATGATGAACTAAATATAAATGAATTATATGTAAGTCCAAATGGAAGTGATGAAGAGGGAATAGGCAGTGACGATTCACCTTTCAAAACTATTAATCATGCGGTCAATGCTGCAGATAACAACTCAAAAATTATTTTAAAACAAGGAAGTTATAGTGGTTCTTCAAACACAAACATTAACATCAACAAATATTTAACAATAGAAACAGTAGGAGACGTTACTTTAAATGGTGAAGATAAAAATTATTTCTTTAATATAAATAAGGATTCATCATTAATATTGAATAACATAAAATTCGTTAATGGTTATACTGACTCATATTCCCAATTAGGAGTAATTAAAAATCAGGGAAAATTATTGGTCAATAATTCTTCTTTTAATCGCATGAATAGCTTAATGTCAACATTTTACAATGAAGGAGAATTAATAATTGACAATTCAATCATTTCAAATTCAAAGTCTAAAAATATTGCAAAAAGTATCACCAATTTAGGAGATTGTACAATTTCCAATTCCAAATTGAATGATGCAATTGAAAGCGATAGAGATTTACCGAACATATACAACTTCAAAAACATTAACATTATCAAATCCCAGATTTCCCATTTAAAGTCAAATGACGAATATGAACCAACTAAGTATCAGACAAGCAGCATTTTAATTGAAAATTCAACAGTGACCCTGATAGAAGCCGAAAAGGCAAATGCAAAACTTTTAAATTCTAACATTAACAGGCGTTTTTCATTTGATGGATGTAATGTTTATGTTAATAGCTGTAAAATATCTCCAACCTCAGCAGTTCTATTTAACACTTTATCAATCTTTAATTCAAACTTTACAGCAGTCAATTCAATATTTGATGTATCAATATCAAGCGGACATACAAACTTTAACATAACATATTCAAGTATTTTATTTGGAATACTAGGCGGAGGAGACAAAGCAATATTATATGCTCCTTATAACTGGTGGGGAGTGAATTCAGGCCCCACAGTTGAATATTTCAGAAATGTTAATATAAGCAACTGGGCCATAGCATCTTTCGAAATAGAGGATAGAAACAATTCTGTTGGAACTGAATCAAAATTTATAACATCCTTTAAATGGTTTGATGGAAACAACAGCTTTGATTTAAAAGAAAATGAAAAAATTCCAACACGTAAAGTTCACTTTGAAGCTCAAAATGGAAGATTTTTACACTCTTCAGGAGACTTAAGCAAAACATTTGAAAACTATCTTATTGGAAATACACTAGATTCTACAGTTTACTCAACAGTAGACAACCAAAAATTAACATTAACAATAGGAAAAGGATATTCTGCATATAATTATTTTGTAGCTCCATGGGGAGAAGACCACCCCGAAGCAGGCAGTTTAGAAAATCCATACAGATCACTTAAATATGCCATCTCTCAAGTTGTAGATGGAAATACAATATGTTTACTTGAAGGAAACCACAATGGCAGTTTTAATTCAAATGTAGTTATTTCAAAAAATATTACAATAATCGGACTCGGAAATGTTAACTATTTAAGGGCTAATGGCGCAAGCATAATAACCGTGCAAGAATTAGGAAATGTTATTGTTAAAAACATCAATTTCAGTAGCGAAGTTAGAGAATATGAGGATAACCTGTTTTTAGTACATGGAGGAATATTAAACATAGAAAATTGTACATTTACATCAATTAGCTCCAGTGGTGTTGTTTATTCATCCCAAGGAGTTGATAAAAACAGTTTAATCTCAATAAAAGACAGCAAATTCTCAGACATCAGGGGTTCTGTAGTAACTGGAACAGGTAGTGTTAAAATAGAAAACTGTTATTTTGAAAAAATTTCCAATTTCTATACAATTGCTGGTTTGGAAAATTATAATGCATTATTTACAGTAACATCCTCCATTGAAATTTACAATTCAGAGTTTAAAGACAATAAAATGGGAATCATAACCCTACACCCATACACCTATTCAAGTTCATCATTACTTGGCGCTTCAAACTCACAATATTCGAACCAATATAAAAGATACGCTTATATTGAAAATTCAACATTTACAAACAATGTCTTTACAAATCTGGCCAATTCATACACATCTATAGGCATTGGATTTGATATTGCAGACAATTACGGATCATTTTATGGACATATAAACAACTGTACTTTTGAAGGCAACACTGGAAAAATAGCTAAGGCAACTTCAGTTAATTCTTCATCATTTTACAACAATCATGGACTTGATTATGGAGGCAGAGCTTTAATTGAAGCTGAATTAATTAACAATTCCGTATTTATCAGCAATTTAAACAGATATACTGACTATAGCCAGGCATCATATGGTGAAGGAATAGTAAGCGCTCAAACAATCATTTATTCAACATTTATAAATAATGAAGCATCATTTGGTGGAGCGGTTTCAAATTCAAAAGAAGTTCATTACTGTGTATTTGTAAATAATACCGCACTTTATTCAGGCAATGACATCTACTCCAATTCAGGTGATGTTGACTATTCAAGCAATTGGTGGGGAGACAACAAAAAGCCGGATGACTCTAAAATATTTATTTTCCTCGGAAATCTAAAATTAACCGATTGGGTAATAATGACATTTGAAACCTACTATGAAAATGTTGTTGAAGTATCCCTTGACAATGTAGTAGATGATGACGGGAACATGAAAAAAATCGGAAAAATACTCCCATCAAGACCTGTTTATTTCGCAATTGATTTAGGAAAGATTACTCCTAACTCAACTTACCTTAAAGAAAATGTTGCTTATGCCAATGTAAGTTACGACTTAAATTCCAGTGATTTTAAGGCATATGCAACAATTGACAACCAAGTTTTAGATTTAAACCTTAGAAACACAAATACAATGATAATAATTGAAGATGTTATTGTTAAAGGAAACGATAACAAATATTATATGGATTTGATTAATACAAATGGTTTTAAAATTGCAAATCAAACATTGACTGTGCAAGTTATAGACTCAAACAATGAAAGCAAAGCCTTTACGATTAAAACCAACGATGAAGGCCGTGGAAGTTTCGATATCAATTATCCTATTGGAAAATATGAAGTCCTAGTCAATTACTATGGAAATGGATACTATGAGAAATCCAGCGCTTTGGCAAAAATTGAGGTTGTAACATTATTTACTGAAGTCGTATCTTACAACTACACATATTACGGTAAGAATAATGTATTTTATGGAATTTTACATGATGAAAACGGCAAAAATTTGGTCAATTACAATTTAACATTTACAATCACATCATCTAATGGAGATTCAAGAACAATCACTTCAAATACTAACTTTTATGGAAGAAGTGAAATCGTGCTTAATTTGGCAGCTGGAGAATATGACATTAAAGTAGAATACTTAGGTGATTCCTGGTATGCATACAGCACAAATAGCTCCCATATAATCATTAAACCCGTAAATTCAACTATGATTGCACCTGATGCAACATTATACGGTGAAGGAAACAATTACAACATCACATTAAAAGATTCATATGGAACACCAATTAAAGGAGAAAACATTCAACTTGCAATTTCACAGGGAAACCTAACAGACAATTTCATATTGCAAACAAATGAGAATGGAATGGCCAGTTTAACTATAAACTATTTGCCTGGAACATATAATGTTAAGGCAACTTACAAAGGAGACGACATTTATGGCTTTGCTGAAGATTCAGCTAAAATAACCATCAATAAGGTTTTAACAATAGTGGCAGGTTTCCACCATAAAGTGATTCCTTTAAACGGCATCTATACAGTTGTTTTAAAGGACATGTATGGAAACAGAATCAACAATGGAACTGTAGCACTGAACTGCTATCAGGGAAAGTTAGTTAAAACATACATTAACATTACTGATCCGAATGGAGAAGCCTCATTTATTATAGACTTGGCTGAAGGAACATACCTGACAACAATTGATTACGATGGAAGCTTATGGTACACTGATGCGACAAATGCTGCGACAATAGTAGTTGATAAAAATGCGGTTCTTGAATCCGTCAGCCTTAATGCAACAGACTTGGTGCAATATTACGGTGAAAACAAATTCTTTAAAATTGACTTTAACGATCCAAATGCATATGACCAATATGGAAAAACAATAACCGTGAGCATATCTAATGAAAAATGGTCCCAATCCTTTGAAGCCGTAACAGATGCATTCGGTACTGCCCGTTTACAAATAAAATTGAACCCTGGAGAGTACAATGTCACCTACAAATACTCAAATCCATACTATAACATTTATGGAAGCGGTTCAAATAAAATAACAATCTATAAAATGCCCGTTAGCTTAAACGCAAATGACATGATTATGAATGTTAATGATCAAAAATTGTTCGAAGCAACATTAAGGGACATTAACGGAAAAGCAATTTCAAATATGCAAATCCATATGAAACTAGATGGAAATATATATGACATTGCAACAAACGACAAAGGGGTGGCCAGCCTACCGCTTAATTTAAATATAGGAGAATATGAAATCGAATACAGTTCATCCAATCCTAACTACGTTTATTCATCAAATATTAATAAAATTTTAGTTGTAGACAGCAAACAGACATCTACCCAGATAATTGCTCAAGATATAAATGAAGATGAAAATAATATGATTAATTTCACATTGACATTGACAGATTGCCTTAATAACGGAATCTCCTACAGTGAAGTTACACTTGAAATAGTTGACTCCAACGGAAAGTCCGTTAAAAACATTACAGATGTTAGTGACGCAAACGGCAATGTAATATTCAAATTTAATTTAGACCACGGCAAATACACTGTTAAATCAAATTTCAATGGAAATGACTTATATCTGCCAAGCAGCAGCGTTAATGTAGCAAATATTGAAACCCTTGATAACCGTACTAAAACATTAATATATGCTGATGATGTTCAAATCAACACTAACGATACGTTTACCATCATTTTACGTGACGGAAATGGCAGATTGCTATCAAATAAAGAAATTACATTTATTTTAGAAAACATGACATATTCCTCAAAAACAGATAATGAAGGAAAAGCTGCCGTTAAAGTTGATACCACTTCAGGAATGCACAATGTTAATGTCATGTTTAATGGCGATGATGCTTTAAGACCAATATCCAGTCTGATTAAATTATATGTTTCAAACATGTTTACAAAAATTTATGCTCCTAGCCTAGTAAAGTATTACAGAAATTCAACTCAATTCCGTGCATTGCTTACAAGCGATTCAGGAAGGCCAATAGCTAATCAAATAATTTCTGTAATCTTGGATAATGCAATATACAATTGCACTACTGACAAAAATGGATGGATAACTCTAGATATTAACTTAAAGCCAGGACATTATGATGTTGAATGCCATTTTGCAAATGAAAGCTCAGAGGAATATTCATTCAACAAGACAACTATTGATGTTTTAACAACAATATTAAGTCATGACGAAGTAAAAAGCTATGGCGATAGCCCATATCTAACCATTAAGTTTTTAGATGGCCTTGGAAACGGAATTAAAAATAAGGATTTCGTGATAGGCATTGATGGAACAAATTATTTTGCAACAACAAACAATGAAGGAATTTTCTACTTTGATTTGAATTTAAATGCAGGAAATCACATTATTTCTGTGGTAAATCCTGTTGATGGATTATCTGAAAGCTATAAATTAACAATAACCCCAACAATTATAGTCAATAGTCTTGTAAAGGTATTGGGAGATGGCCAGTATTACACAGCTACATTTTATGATAAAAACAATTCACTAATAACAAATAAAAGCGTTAATGTGATTATTAATGGAATAAATCATACATACAAAACCGACAGCGAAGGTAAAATAAAATTAAGCATGGAATTTAATCCTAATAGTTATATTGTAACAGCAATAAATCCAATAACTAGAGAATATGTCGAAAATACAGTTAAAGTGCTTAGTCCAATAAGTGAAAATAAAGATTTAACCATGTATTTCGCAAGCGGATCTTCATTTAAAGTACATATTTTAGGTGTTGGCGGCAAGGCAGTGGGTCCTGGAGAAACTGTTAAATTTACAGTTAAGGGAAAAACATATACTGCTAAAACCAATGAAAGGGGTTATGCATCACTGAAAATTAATTTGATTGCTAAAAAATACACAATAACAACTCAATACGGAAAATACAAAGCAACAAATAAGATAACAGTAAAACCACTCCTAACAGCGAAAAATATATCTAAAAAGAAAGTTAAAAAGGTTACATTTAAAGCAAAGCTCATAACATCTAACGGGAAAGTAGCTAAAGGTAAAAAAATAACTTTTAAGTTTAAAAACAAAAAATACACTGCCAAAACCAATAGTAAAGGAATAGCTAGTATTAAATTAATTTTAAGCCCTGGAAAATACAAGATATATACAAGCTATGGCAAATCAAAAATTTCAAATACAATAACCATTAAAAAATAGGGAAGAATAAACCTTATTTTTTAAAATTCTTTTTAAAACCATCTAATATAAACTATTTTTCACAAAAATCTATCAAAATTCATTTTAGTAATTATTAATTTTCTAAAGTATAAATTAAAAAAAACTTAAATATTCTTTATAACAAAAATAAATTTCATGTATTCAAATTAATTGATTACATAAATTTTAAAGAGGTCGAAACTTTTGAAATTTAATAAAATTTTATTTTTAACAATTGTTTTATTGGCCATATTATCTTTAGGAGCAGTAAGTGCTCAGGATAATGGAACTGATGATGTAACATCAGTCAGTCAAGACAATTCAATACAATTAACAATAAATGACGATTCAAAACTTAGTGACGATGCTTCAACAACATACAACAAAACAGTTTATGTTGAAACTGCAGCGGGTTCTGATTCCGGTGCGGGAAGTGAAGCAAGTCCATATGCAACAATAAATAAAGCTTTAAGCGATGTTAATGCATCCGATAATGCTGTTATTTATTTAGGTAGTGGAACTTATTCTGGAGATAACAATACAAACTTAAAAATTGATTTGTCCCATAAAAATTACAATGGAAGTTTAACATTTATTGGTGCTGAAGACGGTACCACTGTAATAGACGGGAATGAAGAATCTCCAATTATTGCAGCAATAAGTGCTGATTCAATTGTTACATTAAAAAATATTGTATTCACTAACGGTAAATCTGACATGGGCTCAGCAATCAGGTCAGCTGGAGATTTGACTATTGACAACTGTGTATTTGAAGAAAATTATGTTACCAATTTAGGTGCAATTTATTCTGAAACTGGTGATTTAACTGTAACAAATTCCAAATTTATCAAAAATTCAGGAAATCAATATGTGGATTTATATTTCTCACATAACGGTTTAGTAACTTTAATAAATAACACATTTGACAGTGGTATTGCATCAAGCTCCTGGGCAGACACTCCTGCAGTATATGTAGGAACTGGTAAATCCGTTATTAAAGGAAATACCTTTAAGAATTTAACCAGCTCCCGTAGTGCAGCAGGTTTAGCTGTAAGATACAATAATGGAGACAACATTGCAAACATTACTGACAACACCTTCATCAACTGTACTTACACAGGATCAAATGGAGGGGTCGTATTTTTCCAAAATTCATATCTTAAAGGCAATAAATTCATCGACTGTACATCTACAACAGCTTTACTATATTCTGTAACAGATTTCAATGCAAAAGTTGCTTTTGAAAACGCAGAAGTTGACGGTACAAGATTTGTCTTAAAAGCTAATGTAACCGATGATATGGGTAATGCTGTTCAAAGTGCAAAAATCATTTTCACTATTGACGGTACTAATGTTGGTAGTGCAACTTCAGGTGCAAACGGTGTTGCATCCTTAACTGTAAACAAATTATTGGAAAACGGTAACTACACAATTTCCGGTACACAAGCTTATTCTAATGAAAATCCTTTTGAAGTAACTGTAATTAACGGTACTGCAGTTGTAGACTTTGATCACACCCCTGCTGAAGTATGGGTTTCCACTGAAGGAAATGATGAAACAGGTAATGGTAGTGAAGCTAATCCATTTTTAACTCTTAAAAAGGCTTTAGATTATGGAACTGCAGCTACTGTAGATTTAACAGTACGTATTAAAGATGGTTTATACAATGGATCTGAAAACAGAGATTTATCCTATTCCAATGTAGGAAAAATAACCATTATTGGTGAATCCTATGGAAATGTCATCATTGATGCTGAACATGCAAAATCCGGTACTGGATTGTGGGCATCCGGATCAAACATATTCACATTTGGTCAAAACCTTGAAATCAAATTGGTTAACTTAACCTTAATCAACTGTGAAGGTCGCCCAGTGGATGCATATGCATTAACAATGAATGATAATATTGTAATAAACTCAACTGGTGTCCGTGCTCAATCACCAAATGATGGAGTACTCATTGACAATTTAACAGTCATTAACGGAACTGGCCAAGCAATTAACGCTTATAACTTAGTTTTAACCAACTCTTTATTTGAAAACTGTAATGGTGGAACTTCAACAGGTTTACTCTGGTTAGCTGCTAGTAATGGTAAGGTACTCCATTTAGAAAACAATACCTTTAAAGGCAATACTATCGCTGGTTATTCCGGTGGTGCAGCATATTACGCACAAGGTGATTTGGTAAGTATCAACAACACTTTTGATTCAAATACTGTAACTGGTGATGCATCAAATATTGCTTATGCAAGTGGTAATAACATTGTTTCAATCAATGATAAGTTTATCAACAACAATGTAACCAGTTATGTTGCTCAATTTAGAAACAACGGTAATAACAATGCAGAAATTATTGTGGAAAACATTACCATGATTAACAATAGAGCATCCGGAAATGGTGCAGGATTAGTAACTAACGGTGCTAAAATCAAAGGCGGTAAATTCATCAACAACACTGCTGCAGGCAATGGTGGTGCAATATACTTATTAAGCCACAGTAAAACATCCCCAGTATGTGAAATGAGTATTGAAGATGTTACCTTTGAAAATAATAGTGCAGCTTGCGGAAATGATATATTCATAGCTCCTGGCGATACAAACAATGTATTTGCAAACTTAACTGATTTAACAATCACTGCAAACAGTCAAAATGTAACTGAATTATCAGATATCATTACAGTAACCGTATCCCATCCATCAGGTGCAATCATTGGTGGAGGTCAAGTAAAATTCTACTTTAACGATTCCGTAGTTGGTAAAGCTGATTTAATCAATCAAAATGCAACCTTAGAATACGTTGGATTTAAAAACGCTACCACATATGTATTCACAAGCGTTTATGAATATGCAAGTGAAAACGACACCTATGTAAACGGTACTATATCTACAAACATTGCTGAAGCTTTAGACAGCATAGAGTTATATGTATCAAACAGCACAGGTGATGATGAAAACGGTAACGGTAGTGAAAACAACCCATACAAATCCATTTCTAAAGCATTAAGTGAAGGTTACACCAAATCCACAAACATCACAGTTCATGTCTTGGAAGGAAATTACACCGGCGAATTGAATACCAATTTAAGAATTCCAACAACTGTTGACGTGTTAATTTCTGGTGAAGGTGCAGATAAAGTAATTATCTCAGACAGTGACGCTGATTACTTCATAACTGCTTTAGCAGGTAATTCAAAATTAACACTAGCTAACGTTACATTAAATAGAGCTGCTCGTGATACCCAATCCGCAATTTATGTTGAAGAAGGAGCAAATGTAGAAATTGACAATGTCAACTTCATTGGCGGACAAGGTAACTACGGTGGAGCTATCAACACCGCAGGTACTTTAACCATAAACAATTCCTATTTCTTTGACAATGGTTATGGGGATCCATCTAAAAGAGCAAATGCATATTACGGTGGAGCTATTTACAATGATGGAATTTTAATAATCGATAATTCCACATTTGAAGCAAACCATGCAGGTAGATTATCCACTATTGCAAACCAAGGTACATTATACATGAAAAACTCAAAAGTAACTGACAGCCTTAACGCTTACGCAATGAATATGGACTTAGTGGCTATCGGTGCATTTGGCGGTCAAAAAGGTAACATTACAATAGAAAACTCTATTTTCACTGTTACTAACAGAACCATTGGTGAATTATCCAACCGCATTTACATGCCGCAAAATTCATTGACCTGTCTTTCAATCGGATCATGCGAACATGTAACAATTATCAACTCCACTTTTGAAGATCAAGGTGGAAGATACACTCCAAACGCATTTGGTGGAATAAACTCCTGGAACCTTGCAGGAGGAGGTTACACACTTGTGACTGGAGATGTTGAAGTCTATAATTCCACATTCAGAAACCTACAGTCAGTAGCCTTATTCTACACAAGAACTGATGGATCATCATACTCCTCTCACAGAGTATTTGACGGATGTGTATTTGATAATGTCGAATATATAGTTGCAGTTCTCAATGCAGGTAATTTCTCAGTAGACATACACAACTCTGTTATTTTATCAAATGATACTTCTATAATAGGAGTTGCTTCCGGTAAAAACATTAACATGAGCATTTCTAACAACTGGTGGGGAAGCAACAATGCTACATTTAAGAATGCTACCATTTCAACTTCCAATTTCCTAAGTAATTATGTTTTAAAAATCAGAGAAATCAGCTCAGAAGTAGTTAACCCTGAAGATTACTTGGTTTTAACATTAAACCAAACTGGTAATGATATTGAATTAGCATTTAAATCCTTCGATGGTGAAAACTTAACTGACTATGAAGGAAGTTTACCTGCTAGAGAATTCACCATTAACGCAACAGGTGCTGTTTTAGGAATAACTAACGGAACTATTGCAAATAAAGTTACAATCCCTGTTAGTGTTGATGGTTTAAGTTATGCAATTGAAGCAACTGTTGATAATCAAACTGTTAATTTAACTGTTGTAAGAAAAGACACACAAATTAGTGTTGATTCTATTAATAGTGATTTAAGTATTAATGCTACATTAACTGATATTGAAGGTAATCCGATAGGTAATGCAACTGTTTCATACGAAATTGGCGATGTTAAAGAAAATGTCACTACTGACGAAAAAGGTAACTTTAACATTCCATGTGTTGCTAACGGTGATGTATTAATTAAATTTGATGGAAATGGTGCTAATTTAGCTTCAAATAAAACTTTCACATTTGACGGAGTTATCAAAGAAGATGCTGCTCCTGAAATAGAAGTTTCTAGCGATGTTATAACTGGTGATGATGCTATAGTAATTGTCACTATTGCTAATGCTACTGGAAATGTTTCTATTTTTGTTGACGGTGTTGAAAAAGTAGTTCCTTTAGATGAAAATGGTGCAGCTATTTTAACTATTGAAAATACCACTGCTGGTGACCATTCAATTGTAGCGGTCTATGCTGGCGATAACAATGTTGCTCCTGCAAGTGTTGCTAAAACTTTAACTGTTGCTAAAGCAACTCCTGAGGTTGATGCAGATGCTCAAGACATAACTGAAGGTGAAACCGCAACAATTGAAGTTGAAGTTGACGGAGATGCAACTGGTATTGTATTAGTTAATATTGATGGTAAAAATTACTACGGTGAAATTGATTCCGGTAAAGTTTCCATCGCTGTTGATGGATTAAAAGCTGGAAACTACACAGCCGATGTCATCTATAACGGTGATGAAAAATACACTAACGGATCTGATTCAGTAGCTATTAAAGTAGCTGATAAACCTGTAGACCCTGAACCTGTTGCTCCTGAAGTAAATATCACTATTCCTGATGCAAAAGCTGGTGAAAATACTACTGTTGATGTAAAATTGCCTGAAAATGCTACTGGAAATGTTACTGTTAAAGTTGATGGTGAAGAAATAGCTACCGTACCTGTTGAAAACGGTGCTGCAAGTGTTGCTTTAGAAAATTTAACTCCTGGTGCACACTTAATCGAAACCACATACTCTGGTGATGACAAATACGCTCCAGTATCCGATGCAAAAGCAATCCTAGTTGAAAACGAAACACAACCAGAAGACAACAATGTAACTGTAATTGTCGATGGTGAAGAATATCCTGGTGAAATTGTAGACGGTAAAGTTGTCATTGACACCAATAAAACAGAACCAGTTCTTCCAGAAACTATCGTAGTTGACGGCGTAGAATACCCTATTGAATATGTAAACGGAACAGCTACTGTAAATACCAATAAAACAGAACCAGTTCTTCCAGAAACTATCGTAGTTGACGGCGTAGAATACCCTATTGAATATGTAAACGGAACAGCTACTGTAAATACCAATAAAAC
>JAFUIW010000071.1 GCA_017473945.1 Methanobrevibacter sp.
TCCATTCACCACTACCATTTTCAGTATATTGCATTGCTTCTGTTACAACTTTTACAGATAATTTCTTATCTTGATATAAATAACTTGTTTTTGGGCTTAATAAAACTTTAAAACCTATTGAATCTAAAATTTCATCAGTATCATCTGTATTCAAATTATAATCTGCTATATTATAATTTACTTCATTACTAACACCTTTCATATCAGTTCCATCTAATGTATCTCCTATAAACTGATATTTTATTCCATATGTTGTTTTATTATTATCATTTTTACTAACTTTTTCAGTTTTTATTGCATATTTCAAACCATTTTCATAATCTGCTAAAATTTGTTCTTTTGTTAAATTTGCAGGATATAAATAAATTAAATCACTTGCTTTTTCATCTGTTTCATCATTCCAATATATTTCTAATGTATGTCTAGTTAAAATTCCAGAAGTTCCTATATTTTTAGTTGACCAATACAAGTCATTTACCCCTGCCGGTTCTAACAAATTAGTATTTACACCTTCTTCATTTGTAAAACCTAAATTAATAGTTTCAATTTCAACTGAACCAGTAGTAGTTTTACCAAAAATATTAACATTACTTGTAACTAACGCATACACTAACCCAATTACCACAAAAGATGCTACCACAATCGAACTAATTAATATAATTTTTTTCTTTTTACTCATCATAACACTCTTTTCTCCTTCTCATTTGTTTTACACTGTAATTATACCCCACTCCCATTCCATTTGCAATATTTTATTCATTTTTTAAAATTTTTTTAGGTTATTATATTTTCTCTTCGGTGCTTTACAAAATAAAACAACTCAACTTATTAAACATTCTTTTGCAAATTCTTAAACTCAATATAATCAGTAATTAAAACCTTCAAAACCGCCACAACTGGCACTGCCAAAAACATTCCCAAAACATCAAAATAAGCTCCACCAACAGTAACTGCAAAAATGACTAGTAAAGGACTAATCTTCAAAGATTCCCCAACTATTTTTGGATTAATTATATTAGCATCTATTTGTTGTAATATAGTTGTAATAATAACCATCCAAACAGCTTGTGAAAATCCACCTGTTATAAAAGTTATTACGGTTGCAATAATTATAGCAACTATTGCTCCAAAATATGGAATCATGTTGAACACCCCTATCATAATTCCTAATAATACAGAATACTTAACTCCAAGTAAACTCATTGCAATAGAAGTTAAAATTCCAACAACAATTCCATCTAATAACTGACTTACTAAAAATTTTAAAAATATTTCATTTGTGCTATTAAAGTATTTCCCTAGGTTTTTACAAGTATTTTCTTCAAAAATTGCATTAAATAATTTTTTAGCAAATTTTACAATTTCTGTTCTTTCTAGTAATATATATGCTGAAACTATTACGGATACAAAGAAATTAAAAATTCCTGTTGCTATACTTAAAGCTCCTTGTGCATATTTTGTTATTTTTTCTATATTTATATATTCTGAAAACTCAATTGTCCCTAGCTGATTTATAAAATTAATAAACATTTCGCTTTTGAAAAAAAATATTACATTTTAAAAAAAAGCATTTAAATTAGTAGATTTCAATAACAATTAAATAATAGCTATTAAAATAAATAATAATAGTATAGTTTAATTTAATAAATGAAATAAAAATTAGTGTTATTATGAAAGACTCAATAAAAGCAAATTTAATAGTATTTTTAATAATCGCAACAATTGCGTTCACTATTAGCAGTGCTTTTGCTGGCCTGACAATAACTGAGGACAACGACTCATATAAATTAAGTGCAATTGAAAATGATTCATTTGAACCAAATTATATTGATGAAGTTCCAACAATAATCCCAAAAGTTGAAAATACAACAAATAACACTAACACTACAAACGATACAATAGAAGAATGGAATGATACATGGAAAACTGATATTAATACAACAATAGATGATTTGGAGTTCTGGGAAAATGACTGAAAAGAAAAAGTTTATCAGAGATAGTGTCTATGGAGATATTAGCTTAAACAAATTTGAAGAAAGAATTATGGACATGCCACAATTTCAACGTTTAAGAAGGATAAAACAACTTGGATTAATAAGTTTAATCTATCCCGGAGCCACACACACCCGATTTGAACATTCCATCGGGACAATGAATCTCGGATCAAAGTTATCAACAGAACTTGGATTATCAGACTATGATGTCGAATTAATCAGAACTTCCGCACTATTGCATGATATCGGCCACGGCCCGTTCTCACATGTGTCAGAAGGAGTGCTGTCAGTTCCCCATGAAGAGTTAACCAAATATGTAGTTACAAAAACTTCAATGAGAGATTTGCTTGAAGAAAAATTTGACGTGAATAAAATAGTGGATATTGTTAACGGAAAAGGATATCTCGGTCCAATAGTTTCAGGAGAACTTGACGTTGACAGAATGGACTACCTTTTAAGAGATTCCCATAATACTGGAGTTGCTTACGGAGTTATTGATTATGAAAGAATAATTTCAAATCTGAAACTTGAAGACGGATTGATATTGGATATTAAAGGAGTTCAGGCTGCAGAAGGAGCATTGGTTTCAAGATATTTCATGTATCCAAGTGTTTACCAGCACCACACCACCAGAATTGTAAATTCCATGTTCAGAAGAGCATTGAAAACAGTCATTGATGAAGATATAATCAATGAAAATGACATCTACAAATATGATGATGCCGAAATTATTGGAGTATTCAGACACTGCGAAAATGACTTTGCAAATGACATCATGTCCAGGCTAGATAATAGACGTATCATGAAACGGGTTAAAACCATCAGACTTGATAACTTCAAATATCCGGAAAAAATGTATAAAATCGAACAAAACAATTTGAGAAAGGCCGAAGAGGAAATTGCAGAAGACTATGACATTGACAAAGATTACATATTCATAAACATTGCAGAATACCCTCGCTTTGATGAGATGAAAACCCAAGTAAATGTTGATGGAAAACTATACCCATTAACTGAAATATCAAACATCATTGGAGCATTGAGCAAAGCCAGATTCAATATTCCAGACATCAGTGTTTATGTTGATGAAAGTGAAAAATCCAAATTTAGCAAATTTAAACTGGAAAATTACCTTGACTTGCCTGAAATTGACAGGGAAAAATTCCATGGAATTCATTATGACCAGATTAAACTATTCTAGGAGATAAGATGATAGTAGTTGCAATTACAGGTGCCAGCGGAGTAATATATGGAATAAGATTACTTGAAGCACTTAAAGAATTAAATATTGAAAACAGCCTTGTAATAAGTGATGCCGGAAAAATTGTCATAGAATCTGAAACCGATTATACTGTAGAAGAGGTAATCAACATGGCGGACGCTTATTATGATTTCAATGACCTGACCTCTTCAATCAACAGCGGATCATTTAAAGCGGAAGCATTGGCAATCGTACCATGTTCCATGAAAACATTATCATCAATAGCCAACGGATACGGAGCAAATACAATTACAAGAGTGGCTGACGTTAGCCTCAAGGAAAGAAGAACTACAGTAATTGTGCCTCGTGAAACTCCACTTAGAAGCATTCACTTACAGAATATGCTAACATTATCACAAGAAGGAGCTATAATTTTACCAGCAATGCCCGGATTTTACTCAACACACGATACCGTTGACGACCAAATCAATTTTGTTGTTGGAAAAATTCTAGACTCATTGAAAATTGAAAATAACTTATTTAAAAGGTGGGAATAAATGTTAGAAGATAAGGATTTTATCAAATCCTGTGACGTTCCAGGACCAACAAAAGAAGCCATAAGGGCCATAATACTTTATAAATCAGAGGTAACCTCTGAAGATAAGGTTGTTGATTGCGGATGTGGAACCGGAGGGATTACCTGTGAGTTTTCCCAAAGGGCTCGTGAAGTGATTTCAATCGATACAAACCCAGAGGCAATCGAGATAACTAAAAGAAATCTTGAAAAATTTGGACTTGGAGACAATGTCACATTAATCAATGATGATGGAGCAAATGCCTTAAAGGATATTGACGATATTGACATTGCCGTTGTTGGGGGCAGCGGCAGACAGTTGGAAAATATCCTGGATATTGTTCATGAAAAATTAAATTCAAAAGGCAGAATCATTATTACTGCTATTTTAGTGGACACTAAAGTTGAAGCGATTAATAAACTTAAAAGTTTAGGATATAATCCCAAATTAATGGAAATTAATGCTTCAAATGGTAGAATTCTCGACAGGGGAATTTTAATGATTAGTGAAAACCCGATAGCTATAATAACTGCCAAAAAAAGATAAATAAAATTTGGAGATTATAAAATGAGTAAACGATTAAGTTGGAAAGTGAAATTTTCCATATTGATGGTTATTTTAATAATAATTATATATGGATCTAATTATCTCGTTTTAGGTGATGCCGAGCACATCATATCATATATCTGGACACATTTAGGATTTATTCCAGTGGATATATTGCTTGTAGCATTTTTACTTGATGAAATCATTGAAAGAAAGGAAAAAGAGGCAATGCTTGAAAAACTGGACATGCTTATGAGTACCTTCTTTTCTGAAGTTGGAAACGATTTAATCACTCAGTTAAGTACCGTTAACAAATATAAAGCAAGTACCGAAAACTTAAAATCCATTAAAAACTGGACAGAAGAGGACTTTGACAATAAATTAGCAGAACTTAAAGGTTCTTCACTTGATTTTCGAGCAGACATCAGTCCGGAAGAGCGTGAAGAGTTCTTGAATAATTTAAGCACATTTCTTGAAAGCAAAAGGGAATTTATTATTAATTTAATAAACAATCCAAACTTGCTAGAAAAAGAGGAATTTACCGGATTAGTCAATGCCATCCTTCACCTTGATGAAGAATTAGTTCACAGAAGCGATTTCGCATTGGTAAACGATGCAGATTTTGGTCATTTGAATGGAGACATGCAAAGAGTATATGACAAACTGGTTCACGAATGGGTTTATTATTTAAAATACTTATACAAACATTACCCATACATGATTGCATTAATCATACGTACCAATCCATTTGATGAAGATGCCGACGTATACGTGAAGGAATAGATTTTAGGGGAGATTTAATATGAGTAGTGAAATTAAAAATAATGAAAATATTAAATCTTGCATCATTTTATGTGGAGGGCAAAGTAGAAGAATGGGTCGTGACAAAGGTTCTATGATTATTCAAGACAAACCTATGATAAAACACATTCTTTCCACATTAAACCATGAAATAAATGAAGTTATAATTGTTTTAAACAATCAGGATAGAATTGACAAATATGGAGAATTCATAAATCCTGCTGATTACACCTACACCATCACATTTGTTGAAGATAAAATAAAAAATAAAGGACCAATGCCTGGAATCATGACAGGACTTTCACATATCAACAGTGAATATGCATTGATATTGCCTTGCGATAGCCCGTACGTTTCAAAAGAATACATCAACACTATTTTTTCTGAAATTGATAAAAATTATCAGGCTATTGTTCCTTATCATGACAAAAAAGATAAGTTAAAAACATCAGAGCCTTTACATTCAATTTATAATAGGAATATTATCCCAGTTATAGAAGATTTGATAAAAGAAGATGTTTTACACATAAAAGGACTGATAGCAAAAATAGATACAAAATTTGTTTTAATAGATAATAAAAAAATAGAAAAAAAAGAATTTAGAAATCTTAATCGTCCAACTGACATTTAAAGATATTCTATTAACTCTTTAACTTTTCCTACTGCAGTATTTACGCAGTAAAGAATTTCATCTTTAGTTAATGGTTCCTGTCCACCTTTTTGCATGGAACAGATGTGGCCGTCTTTAGTAACACCAACATTTAAACGAGCACTAGCTACTCTTTCTTCATCCAATGTTGGGTCAATAACCATTTTATCACCAATTTTAACAAAGGTACATAATGCCAATTCATTGTTGATTGGTAAATCAAAGGTTTCATCTTCACTAAGGACAACTTCTTCATCTTCGATAGTTGCAACAGGCAATTTAGTGGATTTAAGTGCAGCCATTACTGCCAATTCACATGCATCAAACAGGTTTCCGCAGTTATCGATAATGTGTAAATCAATAAATAACATCCATACGTGTTTTCCTTCTTCAACACATAATTTATCCAATTCCACTAATTCACTTTCACGAATACCCCTGTCAACTACACGTGCAAGTTCAATAGAATCATCACTAGGTGGACCTGGTTCAAAAGTAGGATCAGCCATAGGTAACATTTCACAGTTAGTCATTAAAACTCCTAAATCAGGAGTGTCAGGGAATGGGCTTCCAAGTTGTGGTTTAATACCTACAATAACTTGAGTTCCACCAAGTTTTACACGAGCAGAACCTTCAGCTTTAGAAATAACATTAGTTTCAATAGAAACATCCCTATATTCAGTTAATTCCCTGCCATCTTCTCTCTTATCGTTTTTGACAAGGTTAGTAATGCTTTGTCTTGTAATTTCTGGTACTATATCCATATTATCCACCCACTATTCTGTAGAATACCTTTTCATTAAAGCTTCTTTTTGAAGTTCACTTACTTGACGACATCCTTCCATAGCTAAATCGATTGCTTTTGCAAATTCTTCTTCGGTTAAATCACCGTCACTTTGCAGTAATGTGATTTCACCAGTTCTTGGCATCATAGCTATTGGAACATCAGCCTGACCTTCTTTATCTTCTTTTTCAGATAAATCTAGCACGATTTCATCATTTACTTTACCTGCAGCACAACCTACAACAATATCTTTCATAGGTACTCCTGCATCGACTAAAGCAACGGAAGCTGCTGTGATTCCTGCACAACGGGTTCCACCTTCTGCTTCAATTACCTCTATATAAATATCAATCATTGAACGAGGATAATTTTCTAACATTAATGCTGGTCTTAATGCATCAGCAGTAATTTTAGAAATTTCAGATGATCTTCTGTCAGGTCCTGGCCTTTTCCTGTCATCAACTGAGAATGGTGCCATATTGTATCTGCATCTTATAACACCAGTATTTGGTTGAAGTAATCTTCTTATGTAAGATTCCCTTGGACCGTATACAGCTACTAAAATTTTATTTCCTCCAACTTCCAAATAAGCAGAACCATCTGCACGTTCAAGAACTCCTGCTTCAATTTTGATAGGGCGCAATTCGTTAAATTTCCTACCGTCGTCTCTTATCATATCAGACATCATATCTACCTCATTTATAATACGAAGATCATATAATCATTATTTATTATTCAAAATGAAAGAATTATTTGAGTTATCGCCATAAGACAAAGTGTTGTCTTGTTTTTTGTTTTTCCTCTTTAATTCTTCAATGACTTCAGCAATATTTGGCTTATCTTCTTTTTCTTTTTTTTCTTTTTCTTCAGCTTCTCTTTCTTCTTGTTCTAATTCTTCTTTGAAATTTTGAAGCTTAGGTTTTTCTAAAACAAATTCTTCTTCCTCTTGAGGATTTTCTTCAGGAGGCAATTCGCCATCAATAACTAAATATAATTTGTTTTTAATCTTATTTGTTAAACCAGAAGTATGAGCTTCAGCCTCAATCAAATGAATAATATTTTTGGTAAGCTGTTCCATATCTTCGTCTCCTTTTACCCAAACGAGACCATTTTGACCAACAACGATTTTACATTTAGTTTTATCTTTAATCATGTTAATCATGGAACCTTTTTTACCGATTAATCTAGGAACTTTAGTTGGAGCAATGTCTACTATAATTCCTCCTTTAAATTTACCCATTCCTCTTCCTTTTAAACCGAGTTTTGCCTTTTTGATTTCATCAACATCGACAACTCTTAAAAATAGAACATCCCCAACATCATATACTTTGTTGAGTTCTTTTTTCTCACGACCAAACACTTCAAAAGCAGGTAAAATTCCAGAATAAGGTGAATTTATGTCAACATCCCACATTGAAAATCTGACATCATTAATTTTACCTATTACAACATCTCCTTTTTTAGGAACATATTTGCTTTTAAGCGGAATAACTCTAATTTTCTTATTCCTCAAGGAAACAAGTCCTATCAAAGAAGAGCAGACTTTACCATTTTCTTTAAAGGTACCTCTTCCTGAATAGTATTCCTCATCAGCCAATATCTGACCAGGAATGACTAAATCTTTATTTTCCACATATATCATAATAATCCCATAAGATTGATTAATTTATAAAAATCATTTAATAGTTTTAGTTTCTGCTTCTCCACCTGAAATTTCCGCCATCTTAGCGGCAAAAGAATTTTGAAGACCTCCAGGCATTTCAATAATTCCAATCCATGAACCATCTTGCTGCCATTCTTCATTTACTATTTCACCAAAACCGTGAATTACAGAATAAGCACTGCCTGCAGCGGATCCAGGAAGTCTAACAGCAACTTTAGCTTTTTCAAACCTGATAGGAATCAAAGGTTTAATAGCTTTTAAAGCTGTTTGAACTTGTTGATCAACAGAAGTGAATGGATCAAATTTAACTTTAGCCTCATCACATGCATTTTCAATTCTTTGAACAGGATGAGGAAGGCCATTTTGAGGATTAACTGCTTCTTTAGCTATTTTATTAATAACTAGCTTTCTTTTATCTTCTTGCATTTTCCTTTTTTGGTCAGCAGTTAATTGAACAGTCCCCTTTTCAAGTATAATTTTAGAAACTTCAATAGGATCTGTAGTTTCAAATATTTTATTCATGGCTTCATCTGAAGCCTTATCTCCTTTTTTGGAGTCTTTGAAAATTTCTTCAACAGCTAAAAGATCTTCAATGGCAACATCCGGTCCATCTGGATTCCTATAATCAGCTGCTAAATCAGGGTCAACCAATATTTCAAAATGTTCACCACAATATTCGTATTTAGCGATAATAGCTTCATCAACATTGACCATTGAAACATCCCCTAACCATTAATAAAAATTATTCTTCATCTTCGTCAGAATCTTCTTCAATTTCTTCAGATTCCTCTTCAACGTCTTCTTCCTCTTCTTCCACTAGCACTTCATCAATATATTTTTGCACTTCTTCTTGAGAAAGTTTAACGTATTTTTCATCTTCGATTTTAATTACTGCTATTTCAACATTCTGTGAAGTGGTGTCATGGTCGGTTGCTTCGTTAATTGCAGTTAAAGCAAGTTCAATAGCTCCGTCCAATGTTAAATCATCACTGTATTTTTCTTCAAAGATTTCCATAGCAGCATTTCTACCAGAACCGATTGCAGTTGCCTTATATTCAATTAATGCACCACTTGGATCGGTTTCGAAGAGTTTGCATTTGCCGTCGTATACTCCACCAATGATTAAAGCAGAACCGAATGGCCTTACTCCACCATTTTGTGTGTACAACTGTAGCATGTCACATAATTTTTTAGATAAGCTATCTACTCTAATAGGCTCGCTGTAGGTAATTTTATTGATTTGAGCTTCAACTCTTGCTCTTTCAACTAAAGCTCTTGCATCAGCAACAAGACCTGAAGTGGCTGCTCCGATATGTTCATCTATTTTAAATATTTTTTCAATAGATGATGCTTCGACTAAGCTAGAAGTAGTTCTTTTATCTACAGCTAAAATAATTCCTTCAGAACTTTTAATACCTATAGAAGTAGTTCCTCTTTTAACAGCTTCTCTTGCATATTCTACTTGGAAAAGTCTTCCATCTGGGCTAAAGACAGTAATAGCCCTATCGTATCCAGCATTTTGTAAAGGTTGCATATTTATACCTCATATATACTATTTTTAAATATTAAAAATTTTAATTCAACTACGTAAAAAAATATTATTCAAAAATCAAAACCAAATCTTCCATGAAAAGGCAAAATTTTAATTTTAATCACTACATTGTAGTCTATTAAAATATTTTTATTATTCTTTTTCCATAAATCCAATTGATATTTATATAAATATATTATTTATAAATGTTTCTATTTTAAAATAACAAAAAGTAATTAAATATATTTTTGTGACGCCTTGATGGTTCCGGACAGACCTATTGTAGTAATGGCAATTCTGTTATTATTGAATTTATTAGCCAATGCCAATGCTGAGCGCACCTCATCTGCATAATCCCTTTGACATCGGACAATCGCCTTATAACAATAATAATTTTCCCCATTTTCTTGCTCGTAAAATTTCATTACCCACAAATTATAGTTAGAGGTGTTCAGCTCACCCTGAAAGCGAACACAGGCGTCCCATACAATAGAAACCAAATCATCCTTAACGATTGGAGAGGTTACCTTAATTTCAACAGTCAGATACCTGTTGTTTTTCCTGAGAGTTGGAGGCAATACCTTAAGCTTCATCGTCAACCCTCCTCACGCCTGTCAAAATCATTTTATCCCTATTTTTATTAAATTCCAAAATATTTCTTGCTGATAAAAATGACTTTTCAATTTCTGAAGTTGTCAAACCAGTTTGTGCAAAAAAAGCAATGAAATCATGAGTGGTTCTAATATCAAAAACAGACTCTGCTCTACTGGATAAAATTAATGGAAAATCAAATTTTCTGTATAATGCATAAATGTCCTTAAAATTAGAAATTACTTTGGATCTAGGGGCCAAATAACTTTTCAAAACATCTTTAAAACACAGTTCAACAGCAACATTATTTTTTAAGGCCTCTTTAGCCAATACATGGTTAAGACCACTGTCATATCTTCTCAAATATGGTCTTGACAAGACATCTATCTGGACATTTTCCAAAACTGCCCTATTGACTTTTAAATCACCGCCTATTACTGAAATGCATGACGCCCTGTTTCTAAACTTACGGGTAATTTTTCTAATTTCATTGATGTTATTTGATTTAATCTCCAAAGTATAATCAAAATTAATAATTTCAGCCAAATCTTGTGAAAGCTCATTTTTGAATTCCTGAGCCTGTTTAAAATCATTTTGATCATATGAAAAATTAATATGCTCCCAACCATATTTAGAAGCCTCAATAGCTATTTTTAAATTATCATCCAAGCTACTTCCATTAATATTTAAATCAAAAAACATAGTAGATAATTTCCATTTTATAATATTAATAATTTTTCTAAAAAAAATAAAATAAGTGATTAAAAATCACTTACTGATAACGATAGAATTCCACTTCCCAACTTACAGTTTCATAGTAATCTATTGTAAATGTCTCAGATGAAGATGAGGTATATGAAAATGAATCAGACCTTGTTTCAACATCACTATGTGAACCCCAATCAACACCACCTGACTGACCGTTAGATCCGGTTACGTACAGATGGTTAGTTGCATAATTCTTAATAGGATATGCAGAAAGCTTGACCATGATTTCACCTTCAGGAACAGTAATGGTTTGAGAACCTGATCCTGAACCGGAATAACTGCCTATAGATTCCCATGACTTGGACTTGCTAGATGAAGTCGAAGCTGACTGAGAAGATGAGGTGCTTTGAGCTTTATCACTTTCACCGGAACTGCCTGAATCGTCACTTGATGAAACATTTTGAGAGCTGTTTTTAGCGGCATCACTGCTTTGAACTTCACCAGTGCTCATAGTCCCCATAAAGTAACCTATACAACCAACAAGAAGAAGAATTACAATTACCAATGCAATAATTATATATTTTGTATTATTATTGGTTGAAGTTTCCACAGGAGGAGTTTCCGGACCATTTGAAAATTCAGCACCGCATTTTGTACAGAACTTTGCTGTATCTTTATTTTCAAATCCACAATTTTCACATTTCATAATATCAAACAATGCTATTCTAATATTAAGTTTAACACAAATTATAATATATAACTCATCATTTTTAAACAATTTGATTTAAATAAAGATTAAAGCAGTGATTAAAATAATTATATGAAACTTATAAAATGTTATAAAACATTTTATAGTATAAAAAATATATTTTTTATTATGTCAAAAGAAAACGATGAGCTTTTGAAATTAACTTCCTATGTTCAAATTTCCAAATATAGAGAAAAAACATTAAAATCTATTGGAGACGAAGTTAAAATTCCAACTCACATCGCAAAAGACAGTGGAATTAGAACTAATCACATTTCAAAAGTTCTAAGTGAATTAAAAAGTAAAGAAATTGTTGAATGCATAAACGAAGAAGCTCGTAAAGGAAGATTATACAGATTAACCGACACCGGTAAAGACGTGTTAAACACCATTGAAAAAAACGAAAAGAAAAAGAATAATCAATAATTTAATTCAACCTCTTTTTTTATTTCATCTAATTCTTTTCTAACATCCTCATTCGAAGCTTCTTTAAATATATCAAATAAAATTCTGAGTAAAGTCATATTTTTTATATTTAACGGCAATGAATCAGTAGTCTCCCTTAAAATTGATTTATAAGTGGGAGCAGTAGCATCTTTTCTGTATTGAATTTTTATTTCATCCCTCAAATCCTCATCAATGAATTTTTCAAGATGTTCTATAATCTCATTGGCAAAAGTATTTCCAAAAACCACCATGCCTGTTAAGGCATCTTCCTCGATTTCAAGACGTTTCACCAGCAAATTAAATGAACCGTAATTCTGATATCCGTACGGAATAAATCTGCCTTCAACTGTGTGGGCACAATATTCATTCATGATTCTAAACTCAGGCAATGTTAAAAAATACCAAGTGAAACTTTGAATTGTAGAAGAAGTATTTACTCTTAAAATTTTACACAATAATGAGTCGATTATCAAAAATAATAAGTAATGAGCCAATTCATGGATAATAGTGGCTATCTGAACTGAATCATTTAAACGGTCATCATAACAAATCTTATTGCCCAGATAAATAGATCCTCTTTCATAACCTCGTGATTTTGTTTCACACTCGGCAAAGGCATTTGCAAAGTTTAAAATCTTATTTTTAATATTATTCCCTTTGATTTCAAAATAATCTGCCCGTTTAAATATATTGGACACCAAAATCTGATATTCGTCATCACCAATTTGGGCATTGGACAATAATTCGAAATTATATTCACTGAAAAACGTGTCAAAATCATCAATGACAATTGGATTGATTTGCATCCCGCATTTAGTGCAGACAATTGCATCATCCAAATTAAGCTCACCGCAATAATGACAGAAATGCTCACTTATCAACTTATTTCCACAGTGAATGCAAAAATTGTTTTCACGGGGATTCAATGTACCGCAAACATCACAATATTTCAAATTATCACTACCTAAAAATACCTTTAACCGTTTTTACAGCGTCATTAATAGAATTTTTACGAATTAATGACAATTTAACATTCTTTCCACAATTATAACAAAATTCACTGTTCCAGTCCAATATTTCCCCACAGGAACAAATAATCTTTGATTTTATACTTTTTTGAGGATTTAATGGCCTATCGCATTTTTGACATAAATTAACACTAGCAGGATTTTTTTCACCGCAAACACAAACGATGACAGTGTTTTCTTTATTTAAACTCTGACCACATTCTATGCAAAAATCAGAGGTTGATTCATTGATTGTACCGCAAGTGCATAACAAAAATATGTCCCTAGATTTACCATAATTTACTAACGGTCTTCCGCAGTTTCTGCAGAATCTTGAAAAGCGTTCATTTTCTTCACCACAAAAACAAAATGTGGAATCGTCAAATTCAAGATTAAAATTACTGTAATTGGTGTTTACGGGTTCTTTCTCTCCACGTAAAAGTTTTCCACACATTTCACAATAGGTGTTCTCATTGGAGTTTATTGCACCACATTCACATAACATGTTGTCTATAGAAAAGGTGGGCTTGCTTTCATGTTTAAAAATCTTATCTAATTTACTTGGAGACCTTTTGGCTCCACACATGTAACAGTACTCATTTTCAACATGATTCAAATAACCGCATGAGCATATCTCATATTGAAAATCCTCGCGTTTGCTTTCTATGTAAGGTGAAAAATCTATATCCAAATTAAAAAAACCAATATCATAAAGGGGTACGGTAAAAATATGAGCATCCCTATTATAATAACCGGTTTTGCAACCGCATTGTTTGCAATACTGGTCGCTGGGAAATATTCTATGCCCACATTTTTTACAATAGTTACCTTTAATCATTTTTATCAAAATTACTTCTTAGTTAATGACTGAATCTCTTCAACAACCTTGAACAATACCTCTTCTCCAAGTCCCTCGATATATTTAATGGAACCGGCACATTCATGGCCACCGCCATCAATTCCCGCTGATGGAACCCTTTCAATCATTTTTGACACTATATCATTCACATTAAAACCGAATTCCTCATTAACTGCATCAGTTGCTCTGAATACACCAAAATCAGGACCATGACCTAATGTAACGATTGGTTTATCCTCACCTAACTCTTTTATTACATGGTCATGGACAAATCCGCAGGTTTTTCCAGGAGCAGGGAATGTGAATTTATGCGCATATTTTTCAACATCGATAAGATTGAAGTAGATACCGTTTTCAAGCTGTGTTCTTTTGATATTCGGAAGGGCTGCCTTAAGCTGAGTGTCAATTCTTTTTTGATATTCTTTATAAAGAGCATTAATCATTTTTTCATGCTTATCTAGATTATCAACAGCTAGAATAGTATCCATTATTCCTCTACCGTTCATGAATCTTAGGAAATAAGCTTCAAAATCAACGCATTCAGCTATTTTTGCCAAATGTTCTTTTGTAAATCCTTTCTCACTGGCTATTTGTAAATACTGATAAACTTCACCGCATTCAGCGCGGTCACCCAATGCCGCAACTGCCGGTAAATGCTTAATTAAATCCTTTACATTAGGATTGATTAAGTGTGCAACTTCTGTTGCCAGAGCTCCTGCCGTAAGCTGTGAATCTCCACCAACAAGGTACGGATTTACGTGTGTGTCAACATATTCATCAACTGCAACTGTTGCACCATATATTTCACCATCCCTTTCATCTTTTGTCAGCAATTCGCCAGGAGAGTGGTGGTCTATTACAACAACTTCGATATCATAGATTTTTGCCTGCATCAATGCGACAATGTCCTCTTCTGTTGAACCGTTATCCAAAAGAACAATCAGAGGCAGTTTTTGACCATGCCTTTCCTGGTCTTCAAGAGCGAAAGATAAATCTTTAACTACATCTTCAAGCTCATAGAACGGCGCCTTACTTGGTGAACGTTTGAAATAATAATATTGAGCATCATTGCTCGGGTTTGCCTTTTCAATTAAAGGAATGATGGCCTTTTCCATTGCAACTCCAGAACAGATTCCATCCGCATCATTGTGGTGTCTAAGTAAAATTGTTCTTCCGTCAAGGATAGCTCTTCTGATTTTCTGTGCGGCTTCCCTCATCTTAGGTTTAAGTCTGTTTAAAACATCACTTTTGACCAAGAAATCGACATGTTGCGGTTCGGCCTTTTTGTTTAATGCATCATCTATCAGTTTATGCAGCTTGATGGTGTTTTCTTCGGAAAGTTTTGTCATTGAAGATGACTCAATCTGTGTTTTTCCACTGTGTTCATTGACTTCACCGATGACCTGAACCGCATCGTCAAGCTCTATTTCAGGATATGACCTTTCGCCTGCCTTGTCGAATGCTGCAATTTCAGTGGTTCCGCTTTCATCATTTATTATGAATATGGTCGGACCTGATGTCTGCTGGATTTGCTGAACCTCACCGTCGATTCTGACGATTTTACCTTTTTTCTCTTCCAGCTTACTGATCAATGTTCTTGGAATGGATTTGGTTAATCTCTTAAGGTTATATTAATCAACGTAAGCAGGTGCAAAATCAATTTTTCCTTCCCGTGATTTGATTGCAGTGATAAATACAATAATCTCTTCACCGACATTATAATCTGAGACATCTCCTCTCATAAGTCCCCAAACGTTATTGTTCAGGGATACAAAAGCACCATATCTTTCAATTCTTGTAATTTTACCTCTGTATAATTTATCCTTGTCAATGTCTCTCATTTGACATAAGGAATCTAAAACATATACATCACGAGCCGCTTTTCTGCGAGCTTCAAATTCATCATGCTTCATTTTTTCAACCTTTCTTTTTTCTTTACAGTCATCACATAAATCTATACTTTCTGAAATCAGCTTTCCACAATCCCTGCATACATTTATCTGACCGGTTCCATGGCAGTGCGGACATTCTTCAAATACCTCCACCTGACCCTTACCGTTACAGACTTCACATGGAATATCCTGATCGGAGCCTAAATCAAATTTTGCCTTTGCCTTACTGTTGACTCCCTTAAAATGACTTCCCACGTCAAACAAATCATCTTCATATCCTGTTCCGCCACAGGCATCACATTCCTTATAGTCCACAACAACGGAACCTATACCTTTACATTTAGGACATTTGGTTTTCAAATCAATCACTCATCACATTATAAAATTTTGTTTGAATAAATTCGGATTATCGCTTACAATTGAATCCCTCTGATGCTGATATTCCAAAGCCTGATTCATCTCATCATTAGCTTCAAAACCATAATTGCTTCCAGTGTAATTTGAATAAACTTCAAAACATTCAATTGCTTGCTTTAATGAATCAACGGCTTTAAGCTTTAGCTCAACCTCATTGATGGTTGTAGTGATGTATTCCTGATGAACACTGTTTATATCTGCAGAGAAATTACTTTGGATTTCATGCAATTTCAATAGGCTTCTATTATAATTATCTCCTGCAGATTCCGCTTTTTGCTTTGATTCATAAAAATTCTTATTGTTTACCAATTCAACAGCCTCATTATAATCACCATCTCCCTGAACTATCCCATCACTGATTTCAGGCATGGATTTATTTATATTGTCAGTTGAACTGTCAATAAAAACTATAGCTGCTGAAATTAAAACTAAAACAACAATAAAAATTATTAACTTACTATAACTAGACACGATATATTTTATATAAAAACAAGTAATTAAAATTTTTCATGAACAAAAAAATAAATAAAAAAAGGAAGTTTAAAAATGTTTTTTAAACTTATTCTGAGGACCAGAGTCCGTGTTGGTTACAGAATGCTAATGCTTTAACATCATCAGTGGAGTTTACAGTGAAAGTTGCTTCTGCAACATCTCCAGGTTTGAAGCATTTTGCATATTGTTCCGCACCGGCTTCAACTACTAAGAATTGGATGTAGTGGTCATCATCCATTGGGTGAGCTGCTTCACCGACTTTTACGGTTACTTTGTCACCGTCGATTTCTACTACTGGTTTGTGTTTAGGAGCTTTTTCTCCTTCAGTTTGAACTGGTATTTTGAGCATGTGAGTGTCACATGTGTCGCCATCGTCTTCTACTAAAACTTGGATAATACTTCCACAGTCGTCACATTTTAATATTTTTGCCATATAAAACATCTCCGTTAAATATTAAAATTAACTTTATTGTTTAAAGTATTTATTATTATTGTATCCTATTGGTTATTTTCATAGTAGTTTTCAATGGCTGCCTGAAGACCGTCTGCCGCAAGGTTGGAACAGTGCATCTTGATTGGTGGAAGACCGTCCAATTCTTCAGCTACATCATTTCTTGATATTTTTAAAGCTTCATCCAAGGTTTTTCCGACGGCAATCTCAGTAATCATACTGCTTGTTGCAATAGCTGCTCCGCATCCGAAAGTCTGGAATGAAATATCTTCAATTACTTCATCCTCATTGACTTTAATGTAAATTGTCATCAAGTCTCCACATGTCGGGTTTCCTACAGTTCCAACACCATTAGCGTCTTCCATCATCCTACAGTTCCTTGGGTTTGCAAAGTGATCCATTACTTTTTCTGAATAATCCATAATTAACATCTCCTACAATCATCGTGGTCTTTTTTACACATTACTCCGTCATAATCCAGTTCCTGATTCCATAACGGTGACATTTGTCTTAATCTGGCTACAGCTTCTGCAATTGTATTTACAAATTCATCAACATCAAAGGTATCGCTTTCAGGTGCCAAGGATATTCTTAAAGATCCGTGCACATCTACAGGGTCAAGACCTAATGCAGTGAGTACCGGTGATGCCTCCAAAGTATTTGATGAGCATGCTGAACCTGTTGATGCCTGATATCCTTTAGCATCCAACAATAAGATTAATGATTCGCCTTCAATAGCTTTGAATCTGAAGTTTACCAGGTTAGGCAGTCTGATTTCTTTGGAACCGTTCAAGTAAGCTTCCGGAATGGTGGTTAAAACTTTATCGATGAGTTCATCTCTTATTGAAGATAATTTTTCGTAATGCTCGTCCAATTTTTCTGCTGCTATTTCGCAGGCTTTTCCAAATCCGACAATTCCCGGAACGTTTTCTGTTCCTGATCTGATTCCTTTTTCCTGACCTCCACCATGAATGAGAGGTACGACACGGGTTCCTTTCTTGATGTATAGGGCTCCAACACCTTTCGGACCGTTAATTTTGTGAGAAGATAATGAAAGTAAATCTACGTTTAATTTCTCAACATCCACTTCAATCTTACCGAAGCTCTGTACTGCGTCAGTGTGGAACTTGATTCCTTTTTCACGAGCGATTTTACCAATCTCCTCGATTGGCTGGATGGTACCAAGCTCATTGTTAGCGTGCATAATGGTAATAAGAATAGTTTCATCAGTTATTGCTTCTTTTAAATCTTCAATGCTGATTATACCATCTTCATTTACAGGCAAGTAGGTTACCTTAAAGTCAAGGGATTCTAGAAATCCTAAAGTATTTTTAACGGCAGGGTGTTCGATATTGGTGGTAATTATATGCTTACCTTTTTTGGATAACTTAAATGCAATTCCTTTGATTGCAAGGTTGTCTGATTCTGATCCGCCGCTTGTGAAAATAATTTCATCAGGTTTTGCATTGATTGCTTTTGCTACTCTTTCACGAGCCAATGTCAATGCCTTTTTTGATTCACGACCAATTCCGTAAAGAGTGGAAGGGTTTCCGAACTCCTCTACAAAATATGGTTTCATTTCTTCAAATACTTCATCACTAACTTGAGTGGTTGCTGAGTTGTCTAAATACATTTCATATCTCCCAATTGTTTTTTATAAATTTTAATTAATCATATAAATATTTTAAGTGATTAGACAGTAACTAGATACTGTCTAACGCCTGACTTAAATCAGCTATCAAATCATCAACATCCTCCAGACCGATGGAAAGTCTGATGAAGTCCGGTGTTACACCTGTTGCTTCCTGCTCTTCCGGAGTCAATTGTTGATGGGTTGTACTTGCCGGGTGAATGGCTAAGCTTTTTGCATCACCGATATTTGCAAGTATTGAGAATAATTCCAGTTTTTCGATTACTTTTCTTCCGGCTTCCTCTCCACCTTCAACACCAAATCCTAATATTCCTGCGAAGTTGTCTTTGAGGTATTTCTTGTTGATTTCATAGGTTGGGTGGGATTCCAATCCAGGATAGTTTACCCATTTGACTTTAGGGTGTGCTTCTAAGAATTTAGCTACTTTCAATGCGTTTTCAGAGTGTCTTTTTACTCGTACGTCCAAACTTTCAAGTCCTTGAAGGAATATGAAACTGTGTACCGGTGCATGGGTTGCACCTAAATCTCTTAAGAGTCTTGCTCTTATTCTTACGGTGAATGCAATGTTTCCAAGTTCCGGAACATCTCCGAATGCATCCCAAAAGACCAATCCATGGTAACTTGGATCTGCCTTAGTGAAGTTTGCAAACTTGCCGTTGCCCCAGTTGAATTTACCTGAATCAACAATGTATCCTCCAACTGCAGTACCGTGTCCTCCGACATATTTTGTTGCTGATGCTGCAATGACATCTGCACCATGTTCCAGTGGCCTTACAAGTCCTACACCAACTGTATTGTCCACAATCAATGGAATGTCATGAGAATGTGCGATTTCTGCGAGTGCTTCAAAGTCAGGGACGTCCAATTTTGGGTTTCCGATAGATTCCACATAGATTGCCTTTGTCTTTTCATCGATTGCAGCTTCAAAAGCTTCCAAGTCCTGGGAATCCACGAATTTCACGTCTCTTGCGAGATCTTTGAAAGTGTAATTGAATAGCTGGTAAGTTCCACCGTAAAGATTGTCCGCTGAAACGATGTTGTCTCCAGGTTCTGTTACATTCAATATTGCATATGAAATTGCTGCAAGACCGCTTGCAGTTGAAATTCCGGAGTTTCCACCTTCGATAGCAGCTATTCTTGCTTCAAATACATCGCTGGTAGGATTGGTTAATCTGGAGTAAATTTGTCCAAATTCTTGAAGGGCGAATCTCCTAGCAGCTTCATCTGAGTCTTTGAATACGTATGAAGTGGTCTGATAAATCGGAACTGCTTGAGCCCCAGTTGCGGGGTCCGGTTGTTGTCCTGCGCGTACACCTAATGTTGCTAATCCGTAATTTTTGTTATTTGTCATTAATAATCACCTTTATAAGTTAATTTCCAGTAAATATATCACGTGTTATATTACTATATAACAATAGTTATTTTTTATATATAAATGTTTTGTATGCCTAAAACAACAAACAAAAAATAAATTATAACTTGTGTTATACAAATATAACATCTGTTATTTTTAGTATATAAACATTGTTATATTTTGAAATTAAAAAAGAAAAATTAAAATAATAATCTGAAAAACTCTTTAATACTTTCAAGAATTCCCTTATCTTCGTCATCCGGTTCAATTACATATTCAACATTAGGTTCAGAATACCATCCTGCTTTAAAATTCAATGGATTATCTTTATCAGTATCTTCAGACATTATAACTAACCTCACATTATTATTATTAAAATATATATTATAAAATATTGTTGTAACAATCAATCCCATTTTCAATAAACGAAGCCCATTTTTTCTTTAGATTTCTTTTCTTTTAAGATAATTTTATTATCATGTACACATTTATTCAAACTAACAATCGTATTCTCAATCAAATTATTATATGGAATATTAGCAATTCCTAAATCAACAAGATTATAAATTTTAGGTGAAGACTGAATCTTATCCAAGTAAGTCAATGTTGAAATGAAAAAGAACAGTGCTAACAGATTCAATACAAATGAAACTATGAACAATATAACAACAGATTCATTTCAAAGCTTTCAATAACCATGTTCAATTCAATTAATCTTATAAGAATAGTGCATTGAATTGTCAGCATCACTCCCAAGAATGCAACCATTGATTTGTTTTTATTATCAATTGCCTCATTTCGCCCGACTTCCTCATCATACCTATGCAATGCCAATTCCAAAAGCAGTTTTCCATTATTTTTATCATTCATGAAAAGCCTCCTAAAAAAATTAGATGAAATTGAAGAATTATCTTCAATTCCCTTTTCAAACACAGAATTTTTAAATTAAAATATGAAACTGGAATCCTGTGAAAACCATCGGTTATAGAAAATTCTCGATTTGTTCAAATCAGAAACTGAAGGCTGTTCAATGCCCTTTTCATTGAAAAGGTCGATGAATTCAGTATATTTCAATTGAAATTCCTCTTCATCATTTCTTCCCATGAACGGAACAATAATCATGTTTACATGGTCTTCAACAGTGAACTCCTCATCGCTTTTGAGTTTTTCCATTAAGAAGTCAAGCATTCCGTCACCATCGTTTTTTCTGATTGAAAGAAAATCAACTGCCATGTCTTCAAAAACTGAAAGGTCGATATCTCGAATTTCAATATCAGGTGTGCACAGTATGGAAATGGTGACATACTCGCCGAAGCTTTCCTTTAGAAATTTGCCGATTTCAAATATTTCCTTTAACTCTTCATCACTTGGCATTTCCCTTTGGATTTTAAAGTATGCTGCACCGCCACCAACATATTTAAGTACAACACCTCCAAGGGCGTCCTTTTTTGGAAAATCAACATTTCTGTCAATTTCAAATGGCGAAAACACATTGAACGCTTTATTCATGATAGCATTGTAGAAAAATTCATCCTCGTTTGCACCGGTTTTATCAAACAGGTCATTTGACATTTTATCTTCCCCCATACTCATTTACAAGATTCATGTAATGCTTGAGTCTTTTTTTGAATTCCTCTTTGTTTTTAAAGCCAGTGTATGGGAGAAGCATGTGGTCAATTGAATCTGAAACTGTGAACTCTTCACCGTTTTTGAGTTTGTTTTCAAGCCTTTCAATGATTTCCTCACCAGTGTTGTTTTTTAGGGCTCCAAAATAGATAGTGACATCACCATACCCTTCAAATTTCATTTGGCTCATGTCAATTATTACATCAGATGGGCAGACGACATATGCCTTGATTGGACGTTTGAAAAGGCTTTCCAAATAGGAA
>JAFUIW010000072.1 GCA_017473945.1 Methanobrevibacter sp.
AAACCTGGGAATAAGGGACTGGATTTGCCCAAAATGTGGCACACATCATAACAGAGATGTTAATGCAGCAATTAATATCCTTAATAACGGATTAGAAATCGTAGGGACTACGATGCAGTAAAAACATCCAAAAAATATACATTTTTTTTGGTTTGCGAATCCCCGTCGTCTCCAACGGCGGGGAAGTTCAATTTTCTATTCGAAAACCAATGTAGTTTTCACATGATTTTTGTAAAGATGGGGGTTATCTCTACACAATTAGTTTATCCAAGCCTATATATTTAATTTTTCTTTGATTTGACTACATTTTAACAGTTTTGAATCAATTTTTAGGCATGAATCAATATTGCACAATAATATGCTTAAACTATTTTACAATAATTTAAATACATTAATAATTTATATGATGTTGAATAAAATTTAATTTAGGTGAACTTTTAATGGCAACTCAGCATGTAACATTGATGATAACAAGTACGTTTTACGATATGTTCGGTGAATATTACTATTTCCTCAAGGAAGTTTTTCCGGAATTAAAGGAATATTGTGCTAAACATGACGTTATCCTTTATTACCGGGACGTTGCATTCTCCCTTTTGAACGATTACTCTGACAGAAGCATCATATTGGATGATTTCCACTCCATAGATTTTGACAGGACATTCTTCATCTGCTTCAGGGGCCATAAACTGGGCTGGAAACCGGACTACATGAATGTCAACGGATTGACTCTTGATGAATATCCTGAACTTGTGAAATATGTTGGAAATGTCTCAATCACCGAGCTTGCAATCATGCATGCCATCCATCCATTCGATAAATATGTTGATGATGATATTGTGGAATTGGATCCGGTTAAACATGCATTATTTTATTTCAGGGAATTCAACTTTGTAGATGAGCTGTCAGAAACCCAAAAAATGTTTTTCACAAATATGGGTGATGATGAAAATAAAAAGGTCCATGACCTGGAAATTGCAAAGGCCAAGGACTTGATTTTTGAAGCGAAAAGGGATTTCAGCAAAAAAGGCAGAGACCTTAGAATAAGATATTATGAGGGAAACTGGAACCGGAATCTGGATATGCATGAGATATTCCTGCAATATGCTGATGAATACTCTAAAATAACCAACATGAACCTTGACATGTTCATCAAGACCCATGAGGAAAACATGTGCTATGACTATAACGGATGTCTTGATGATTTCAAATATGAAAATCAGCCTCTAAAAGATGTTCTCATAAAAGACATTATTGAAGGGCTTAAAGATGAATTTCCAGAAAATTTTAAAGAATAACTTGATTTGAAGTTATTCTATGCTTGTTTTTTTAATTTAAAGAAAAAGTTGTCTGAGTATGTAAAATTGCAGGCATTTAAAACTGACTATTTTAAATATTTTGATAATCATATTCTTATTGGGGCAAATGCCCCCGAATTCAAAACTTTTTTTGAGTTTGACTGTGGTGCGATTTAACTCATGGGTAAGGAACATATTGCTCCTTGCCCATGAAAAACTTAATTGAACACTTTTGTACCATCCTATATTTTTTTAAAGCTCCAAATTAAACAAAAATACCTTATTTTTAAGTTACTTTTAAATATCTTGTTAAATATAGTTATAAATACTTAAATTGTTTTAAGTTTAAAATTCAAAAAATTGTGTGAAAAATATGACAAACGAAGATTTTGCAAAAAAGATAAAAGACATTAGAGAAAGACAGAACATGTCTATTGAAGATCTAGCAGAAAGAAGTGGCGTAAAACAGGAAGTCCTTGAAGCCATGGAAGCAGGAGAAGTAATTCCATCACTCACTCCATTAACCAAGATGGCAAGGGCATTAGGGGTTCGTTTAGGAACATTTCTTGATGACACACCGGAACTTGGACCAGTCGTAACCCGTGGAGGAGTAACAGAAAACTCACTATACTTCTCAGGTCGTGAAGACGTTACAAACGCAACCAACCTTGAGTTCCACTCATTAGGTGCAGGTAAGATAGACAGAAACATAGACCCATTCCTGATTGACATTCAATTTGAGGAAGGCGAAAAGGAGCTTTCATCCCACGAAGGCGAAGAGTTCATCTATGTTTTAGAAGGTGAAATTGAAGTCATCTACGGTAAGGATTCCTTCATAATCGGCGAAGGCGACACCATATTTTATGACTCAGCAGTGCCTCACCACCTACACGCAACAGGCGAAAACGCCGCTAAGATATTAGCTGTACTGTACACTCCATACTGAGGTAGATACAATGAATAAAATAACTTTCAAACCAAATATCGACAGGTATCACACAGCTAGCTTGGATTTTGACTTAAAAACATTGCAATTGAGATTGCATTAATGAATTGCATTTGGTATTAGTTATTTTATAAGATTACAATTAATGAGGTGAAAGTATGAGTGAATTATTTACAGAATTACCGCTTGGAAAATTTTTCGAGTCAATGGTTGAAAAACAGCCAGATCATGAATTTATCGTTTATCCGGACAGAAACTTAAGATTTACATACAAAGAATTTGACGAAAGAGTAGATAACCTGGCAAAAGGAATGCTAGCTATAGGAATTGAAAAGGGAGACCACGTTGGAATTTGGGCAAAAAACGTTCCCGAATGGCTGACATACATGTTTGCAACAGCAAAAATAGGTGCAACTATCGTAACAGTCAATACAGCATACCAGTCCCACGAGCTTGAATACGTTCTAAAACAATCAGACATGAAGGCACTGGCAATGACTGATGCGTTCAGGGACACAAGCTACTTTGACATCATTAACGAACTTGTTCCAGAACTCAAAAGCTGTGCAAGAGGCCATCTTGTGGCTGAAAAATTCCCTCGCTTAAAATTTATCTTCCACGTTGGTCAGGAAAAGCACCGTGGAATGTACAACACCAATGAGCTATTGCTCTTAGGTATGAACTATGATGACGATGAATATCAGAAGGTAAAGGATTCAGTTACCCAATATGATGTTATCAACATGCAGTATACTTCAGGAACAGAAGGTTTTCCTAAAGGGGTAATGCTTACAAGCCGCAACATTGTAAACGACGGTTATTACATTGGGGAGAATATGAACTACACAAGCAAGGACAGACTTTTACTTCAGGTACCTCTCTTCCATTGTTTCGGAACAGTTTTAGGCGTGATGGCAGTAATCACCCATGGGTCCACCATGGTGGTTCTGGAGGAATACGACCCTCTTCTTGCGATTTCCTCAATCCAAAAAGAGAAATGTACTTCAATCTATGGCGTTCCTACAATGTTTATCGGCATGATGAACCATCCTATGTTTGACATGTTTGACATGAGCTCACTAAGAACAGGTATCATGGCAGGTTCAACATGTCCTGTCGAGACCATGAAGGATGCAATCGAAAAGATGAACATGAAGGAAATTACCAGCGTATACGGCCTTACAGAAGCCGCCCCTGGTTTTACACAAACCAATGCTGCAGACTCATTCGAGAAAAAAATCAACACAGTTGGACGCAAGTTCCCAAACATTGAAGTCAAGATTGTTGATCCGGAAACCGGTGAGGAAGTAGGTGTCGGTGAAACCGGTGAGATAATGTGTCGAGGTTTCAATGTCATGAAAGGATACTACAACATGCCTGAAAAGACAGCAGAAACCATTGAACCTGACGGATGGCTTCACTCAGGAGACCTTGCAACAGTCGATGAGGACGGATACTATTCAATCGTTGGCCGTATCAAGGACATGATTATCAGGGGAGGAGAAAACATCTATCCTCGTGAAATCGAAGAGTTCCTGTTCACCCATGAATGCGTACAGGACGTTCAGGTTGCAGGAATTCCTGATGAAAAGTACGGTGAAATCGTAGGTGCGTTCATCATCAAGGAAGATGGCTTTGATGAGATAACCGAAGCCGATATCCGTGATTTCTGTATCGGTTCAATTGCCCGTTATAAGGTTCCTAAATATGTGTTCTTTGTGGATGAGTTCCCGCTTACAACCAGTGGTAAAATCCAAAAGTACAAGTTAGGAGACTTAGGTCTTAAATTACTTGATGAAAGACGCGAAAGGGGAGAATTATAACTTCTCTTTTAAATTATTTTTTTCTGATGTATTAAAAAATTTTCACTAGTAATCTTTTTTAAAATTTGATTTTTTATATACTATTTTTTACATATCAATTATTATACAATTTTACATTTCTGAATAATTATTGTTTTGGAGTTATAATATTGTTTGGAGTTATTTAGAAAGTTTTTTATAGTATTTGGGATAAATTATATTTTGTTAAGTTTAATCAAGGCTTAACAGGTGGTTTAAATGAATATGAATTTGACATTTGAAGAAAAATTCAATGCTCTTGGTGAGTATTATAACATTGAAACTCCAGAAGAAATTAGTCAAATGATTAAAAACAATGAGAATCTTTTCATTTTGCTGGATGAAATCAAACCGTATCTTGAGGAGTCATTTGACGATGCCAGATATAATCTGAGAATTAATTTTGAACCTGAATATGATTTTCAAATCATTATTCTACGTTTAGATGTCTCTCAGGAAAGATTTCACAATGGCATCGGAGATGAAATTCGTTCATTAGAGTTTAAAATTTGGGATTTAGAAAAAAGGCTGAATCTATTGCGAGAATTATTGATAATGCCAGGGTTATTGAATGATTGATTTTAGGAAATTTGCGGATGTAGCAGATAATCTGTCTAAACAAAGTGGTGATGAGTATAACCGATCTGCAATTAGCAGATATTACTATTCAATTTTTTGCTGTGCCAGATTATATCTGATTTTTGTCATGAATGAGGATGAATTTTTGAAAAATAATAATATTCACAGCAGAGTGTGTAATAGATTAATGCAATCCAATGATTTAACAGAACATGCTTTGGGCAAAATTCTTGACAAGCTCCGTGAAAATAGAAACCTTGCTGATTATGACTGGTCCGATGAAAATTCATCTTTTTTTAA
>JAFUIW010000004.1 GCA_017473945.1 Methanobrevibacter sp.
GGTGTTGTTTTCTGGTATTGTTTCGTTTTGTGTTGGGGTGTTGTTTTCTGGTATTGTTTCGTTTTGTTTTGGGGTGTTGTTTTCTGGTATTGTTTCGTTTTGTATTTGTGTATTGTTTTCTGGAATTGTTGTGTTGTTTTGTGGTATTGTTTCGTTTTCCACAGTTGTATTATTTTCAGGAGTTGACCCTAAAGGTTCATCTTCAGGGATTTCTATTGTACGATAGTTAATTTTGTATCCGAAAAAGTTTTGAGTGTCGCCATGCTCTGAATTTAATAATTCGAAATCAAATATTGCTTCAGTGATATTATTAATTTTTGCTACTGCTCCATGATCGGGGATTATTCTTCCGTTTGCAGCACTTTCTAATATTGCTTTAATCACTGCATTGTTACTAGTTTTATAATTATAATCAGTAAAAGTCCAAATGACTTCTGATAAGTCAGTTGTAGGATTCATTGCATAATTGTAATGATCTACAAATAATATTTTCAAGTAGTTTCCAACAGATTCACCATATCTTGAGCTAACAATGTTGGTGGTATTTTCTACTGTAAATGTTTCTCCTCTTTGGGTGGAGTGTAAATAACGATTAACACAATAACCATTGTATCCGTCATCAAAGGACACGTTTCTGTATCCTCCTTCAAGTGCTTTTACTTCTTCACCAATTCTATTTTCTTCACTTGAGTTTGTTATTGTGTTTTGCTCATTTGAATTTCTTTGGTTTTCAATGTTTTGGATGTCTTCAGATGCTTCTCTTTGGTTGATAGATCTGATTTCATTAGTTTCTTCTTCATTTTCAGTAATTAAAATATCATCAAGTTCATTTTGCGCTGAAACAAAATTCAAACCTGATGTTGCAATTAGAATTATGATTAGTATTGAGAGTATTTTTTTCTTCAAAATTTTCACCTCGAAATATTTTGTATTATTGGCATTGTTAGAGGTAATATATAAAGTTAAAGTAACCAAATACTCACTAAAAAAAGAAAAGAAAAGATTGGATTTAACCTTTTCCGCGAATTGTCACTGCAACAACAGCAATAATTATTATTACAATCACTAAAAGAAATATTGGATTTCCAACAGTTCTTAGGATTTTATTTTGCAGTGTAGCATTTTGTGGTGTTTCATTTGTCTTGTTGATGATTTTAGTATTGTTTTGATTTATGATTGTTGTGTTGTTTTCATTAACTGTAACGGTATTTGTTTTGTTTATGATGGTTTTGTTTGTTTCAATCACGGTTTTTTCACTTGCGTTTGTTTTTGTATTGTTTTGCACGGTTTCTGCATTTTCACTGTCTGTTTTATTGTTGGATGTGGTGGTGTTATTGTTTGTGGAGTTTGCTGTTTTATTTTCTCCATTAACTGCTGATAATATGTCGTCATGTTTAATGGTTTTTAATGAAACTTTATAAGCTACACAGTCTGATTTTTCCACATCATTGGATTTTAAAAGTTCAAAGTTGAATGTGGCTTCGGTGTCGTTATTGATTTCAACAACTGCACTGTCGCCGATATTTTCCTTGGAACTTAAAACTTTTTTGGCAATATCGTCGCTGGAGTCCTTATTGATGACTTTTGAAATTATGTTTTCTATATCATTTTCCTTATTTGCCTTATAACATTCGATAATTGCCAATTTAATGGCATTTTCACTGTCTGTAGTATGTTCTGTGGTAAATTTGTCATCTGTGGTAATGCTATTTTTTGTTAAGTCAATGCAATAACCTGTAAATCCGTCACTAAATTTGATTCCATTATCTGTAATGGAAATTGGCATGATATAGTTTGTTGTATCTTCAATTTCAAGTTGTTCTGTTGCATTGGTGGTGTTGTTATCTGCCCAAACCATGCCAAGACAACTGATTGAAAAAATTACAACAAGCAGTAATGTAATTGTTTTTTTGTTCATATTAAAAGCTCCTTTTAATTAATTGATAATATGACATTAATAGTAATAAAGTTTTGTTAAATTATATATGATATAAAAATAAAATATTACTTCATGAGAGTATTAGCTAATTTTGAGGATAATCAGAAAATCCCTTCAAATTCATCACTGGATGTCCTTCTTGGAGGCGGTTTTGAAAAAGGGGTTATAACTCAAATATTTGGACCTCCAAGTTCCGGTAAAAGTAACATTACTTTATCTTTAGCTGTCAATGTGGCTAAAAACGGTAAAAAAGTAATTTACATGGACACTGAAGGTGGAATTTCCATAGATAGGATAAAGCAAATTTCAGGTCCGAATTTTGAAAAAACAGCTAATAATATCATTGTTTTCGAACCAACTAATTTTTTAGAACAGAACGATAATTTAAAAGCCATTGAAGTGTGGCTTAGAAAAAATCATGATGATGTTGATTTGATTGTTCTGGATTCCGCAGTGGCATTGTACCGTGTAGATGATATGAAATCATCAAAGCTCAATAAGGAATTGGGTAAGCAGATGGGAATATTGTCTAAAATAGCCCGTAAGTATGATGTTGCCGTTGTGCTGACAAACCAGATTTACAATGCCTTTGATGAAGAGGGCAATAATGACATACGTGCAGTTGGAGGTACAATCTTACAATACTGGAGTAAGGTCATTCTTCAGCTGGAACGTGGTGATGAACTAAATAAGCGTGTAGCCACATTAAGACGTCACAGAAGTATTCCTGAAGGTAAGCAGGCAGTTTTCGCCATCACTTCTCGTGGAATAATTTAAGTTAATTTTATTAATAACTAATTATATATATTTATTTTGGAATTGTTTGAGTGATATTATGAGGGATAAGGATTTCGATATTAAAAACCCAAAAAAGAAATTTCAAAAAACCGAAAGAGTGCCGCCTGAAGGCTATGACTCTGCTAACGACTTTTTTGAAGATATGTATATGGACAAAGACATGATTTGGATGGGTCAAAACACCAACCATTTACATGATGATACAATAGCCGATGCAATGATTGATGCAATTCATCAAAAGACTTTCTGTAGATATCCTGCCCCTGAAGGTTTCAGTGAACTTAAACAATTGATTTTAGACGATTTAGGATTAGAAGACTTGGAAGTGCTTTTAACATCCGGTGCAACAGAATCATTATATCTTGTAATGCAGGCGTTGCTAGAACCTGAAGACAATGTGATATTGTCTGATCCGGGATATTTTATCATAGGGGACTTTGCAAACAGGTTTGCAGGCGAAGTAAGATATGTTCCAATTTACTATCCTGAAAATGACTATAAGTTAACCCCTGAGTTACTGAGACAGAATATGGATGAAAACACCCGTATGGTCATCTTGATTGATCCTTTAAATCCATTGGGTTCATCATACACTGAAGAGGAACTCAAGGAATTTGCCCAAATTGCAAAAGAAAATGATTTATACTTATTACATGACATAACATACAAGGACTTTGCAAGAGAACACTTTTTAGCTCAAAACTATGCTCCTGAGCAAACATTAACAATATACAGTTTCTCAAAAATATTTGGAATGGCTGGTTTAAGGGTTGGTGGAGTAATCTCCTCAAAACCAATAATAGATGCAATTAAAAATGCAGTAGTTAACGATTTGGGAGTAAATATCATCTCACAATACGGTGCGATTGCAGGTCTTAAATCAAAACCTCAATGGTTTGACAATATGAGGGAAATCTGTTTTGAAAATCAAAGGTTGATAAATGAGATGATTGAACCTATTGAAGGAGTATTCCTGCCCGTTTATCCGTCTGATGCAAACATGATGGTAATTGACTTATCTGGTGCGGGAATAAATCCAAAAGTCATGTCAAACTACTTGATTGAGAAAAAATTATTCACAAGGGAAGGGGAATACACTTCTGAAGAATTTGGAGACAGATACCTACGTATAAGTTTCTCAATTCCAACAGAAGAAATCAAAGTATTCTGTGAAGAATTCCCGAAAGCTGTTGAGGCTTTAAGAAAAAAATAAGGTTAAGGGTATGAGATTTAGATATCATCAACCTGTTCCTAATTTTTATAAAACTGAAAACCCTCACCATCCAAAAACCAATATGTCTGCTGATTTTTTAAACAAATTCAATGATTTGGCTATTAAATATCAATTTGCAGGCTTAAGTTATTCAAAATTAACTGATGAATTTAAAAAAGAGTGGGATATTGACTGGGACAACATCATCATTTTAAAATACAAAATGGCTGATGAAATCCTGAAAATGGAACCATCCTGGGAAAAATGCAAATTGATGGATGAGGAATTTCAGGAAGTGGGATTAAAGACATTCAAACTTGCAGACATTTTGAGAGAAAACGGTTTCAGAGCAGATTTGATCAATCCTTTGGATGACAGAGTAAGTCTAAGGGCAATAGCACTTCAGTCAAATGATGCCGTAATTACAAGAAGCAACATGTGCATGTTCAAGGAAGGTTTGAACCTGGGATTTTTCATGATTCAAACATCAATTGAAAATTTGCCGTTCAAAACAGAAAATGACATGCTGTGGGTTGAGGATTACTGCTCAACATGTGGAGTCTGCATTGACAGGTGTCCCGAAAATGCTTTTGATGATGATGGGAAATTTTTAAGAAAGTTATGCACTGCGCATCGTGAAGGCTGCAGCAGATGCATTGATTCGTGTCCTTTTTATAAGCGAGGTTATGAAAAAGTTAAAAAAAGATATTCGAGGATGAAAAAATGAGTGATAAAGTAGCTTTAGTATCCTGCAGCGGATTAAGTCCACTGGGTTTGGTGGTTCGTGCAGCTAGCGTGGAACTTGCATTGGAAAATGAGAACATTGTTGCAGCATGTATAACTGAATATTCAGCCCAACCGAATAACTGCTCACCAATTCTGGATGATGCAAAAATAGTTACAATAACTGGCTGTGCCGATGACTGTGCATCTGTAATCTTAAATGAAAAATATGTAAAACCTATAAAAAATATATCTGCAGACGTTGTTGTCAAAACTTATGATTTAAATCCACTAGATGCGGTTCGTTTGGACGACGATGGTGAAAAAGCGGTTGATGTGTTAAAAAAATATATTTTAAAAGAATTAGAAAATATCTAATTGTCTAATTCTTTTCTCATGTCATTAGCACATACGAGCAATAATATTGCAAATACTATTGCAAGCATTCCATGAGTTACTATTATACTTACTATGGCACAAATAATCAGCAAAATCCATGTATGTTTGTATTCGCCATATCTTGTTGAAAGTAAATATACAATAACAAACATGATTGCATAAAATATTCCGCTAATAATGAGGATGTCATATCCATTAAGTACGAGTCCTGCTATTAATAATATTATTGCAAATATTAGGTATCCATAAGATACTCTTTTTGCTAATTCAGCACCTCTAATTCTATTTTCAAACATTCATTATGCTCCTAATCTGATAAATAGTAATATTCTCCTTTTTCTTTTTGTTCACGGTCTTTGTAACTGTCGAGTTTATTTACTCTTGGTCTTTTTGTTTCCTTATCTCTTCTGAATGTAATGTTTAGGTTTCCTAAAAACTCGTTCATTGCGTTTCTAAGATCAGTTGGTTTGGATGCATGGCCGTTTAAACCAGGAGTTCCGTTAAATACCATTGCCCTGTCTGAAATGTAATCGATAAATACGATATCGTGGTCCACAATAAGTGATGCCGCATTTCTGCTTTCAACCATTTTGCGTATTACTCTTGCGGCGATTAACCTCTGTTCAACATCAAGGAATGCTGTAGGTTCGTCGAAAAGATATATTTCAGCATCTTTTGAAAGTGTTGCTGCAATAGCCAGTCTTTGAAGTTCTCCTCCACTTAGTCCTTTGACAGGTTTATCGAGCATGTCGTTTAAGCCTAATGGAATCATGATTTCACTTTCAAAGATTTTACTTCCGAAACTTGGAGCGTTCATGTATAAAAAGTCGCTTACGCTTCCTTCAAAGTTGGAAACGATGTATTGCGGTTTGTAAGCTATTGTGACTTCATCATCAACTTCTCCTGATGTCGGTTCTTCAACTCCTGCAAGCATTTTTGCAAATGTGGTCTTACCGATACCGTTTGATCCGAATGCTGTAACGATTTCGTCATAAAATATTTCACCTTCATCTGCAGTCAGTTTGAATCCGTCATAGTCCTTGCTTAGGTCGCTGTAGCTTGCAAGCGCATCCCCTTCATCCTCTGGAGTCGGAGGTCTTATTGTAAATTCGATAGGGTTTCTTCTGATTCTTACGTTTTCTTCAGCCAAGAATCCTTTGATGTATGCATTGATTCCTAAACGAACTCCTTTTCTTCCGGACACTACACCGTATCCTCCAGGTTGACCATATAATATGTGAATATTATCGGATAGGGCATCCAAAGTTGCAAGGTCGTGCTCAATAACAAGCACGCTTTTACCTTCTTCTGCAAGAGAGCGTATAACTCGAACTGCATTAAGTCTTTGGGACACGTCAAGCCATGAGGTAGGTTCGTCGAAGTAGTAGAAGTCTCCTTCTCTGAGAACTGTTGCAGCTATTGCAACCCTTTGAAGTTCCCCACCACTCAGGTTTTCCATTTTTCTGTCCAAAACGTTTTCAAGCTGCAATTCTTTTGTTACATATTCGAGCTTGTCCCTTTCATTAACGTTGGTTAACAGGTCTCTGACTTTGCCTTTTATGACCTTTGGGAGTTTATCAACCATCTGTGGTTTTAATATGGTTTTGATGTTTCCTTCGGATAAATCCTGGAAGTATTTTTGAAGTGCTGAGCCTTTGTAGTATTCAATTACTCCATCCCAGTTTTCTGGTGGATTTTCAAAGTCTCCAAAGTTAGGTATCAGATTTCCTGATAGAATATTCATTATTGTGGATTTACCGATACCGTTCTGTCCTAAAAGCCCTAAAACACTTCCTTCTTCCAGACTTGGAAGTCCGAACAGTTCAAACTGGTTTTGTCCGAATCTGTGGATTGGTTCACCAACCGCTTCAGGCAAGTTAATGATTGTAATAGCATCAAATGGACAGCGGTTTGTACATATTCCGCATCCTTCACATAATTCTTCAGATATCAACGGCTTTTTTGTATCCTCGTCGATTACTATGGTGTCTTCATCCATTCTAACACCCGGGCAGTAATGGATACAGACGTAATCACATTTTTTAGGTTGACATCTGTCCTTGTCTAAAATTGAAATACGAGTCATTATAATCTCCTTAAAAATATAATCATATATAATTTTATATTTTCTATTTAATTAAACTATGTTTTCAAAAAGCTTTTAAATGGATAATTTAATATTTAATAGTGATAATATGAAACAGGTTATGATTGTAAGAACTGATTTGAAAATGCGCAAAGGTAAGATTGCAGCTCAGTGCTGTCATGGTTCAATTGGCGCATATATGAAATCTCCCCCGGATAAAATCAGAAAGTGGGAGAATGAAGCTTATGCAAAGGTAGTTTTAAAGGTCCAGACTTTGGAGGAGTTAACTCAACTTAAAAAGATTGCGGATGAAAAGGGCATTGCCAATTATTTGGTAGTTGATGCTGGACGTACTCAGATACCTACATCAAGCGTTACAGTTTTGGCACTCGGTCCTGATGAGGATGAAATAATCAATGAAGTGACTGGGGATTTAAAACTTTTATGAGAAACTATCAATTTAATGAATGCTATTTTTAATTAAACGTGGTAGAAATTATGAGCATAAAACAGGTTGTAAAAATTGGTGGAAGTTTATTTCCAAAATATGCAATTGATTTAGCAAAAAAACTAAAAGGCACCGATTCACTCATTATTTTAGGTGGTGGTGAATTTGCCAATCTCATCCGCAAATACAATGGTGATCAAAACTTTTCAGAAGAAGTAAATCATTGGACTGCCATTGATTGTATGGACATAATAGCAAAACTGGTCAATGATAAAGTTGAATCATGCAAATTGTCTTATACATTATATGATGCTCAAAAAATATCTGATGAAGGTTTTACCCCTATTTTTGCCGTTTCCGAATTTTTAATAAATGAAGATCCGTTTGAATGCTCATGGGATGTGACATCCGATTCGATTGCAGCCTATGTTGCACACTGCCTAAATGCAAACCTTTTAATAGTAACAAATGTAAATGGTATATATACCCAAGAACCGAAAGAGCCAGGTTCAACATTCATAAGTAAAATTGATGCAAAAACCTTACTAACTTTTCAAGAGTCATCGATTGATGTAATGTTACCGTCTCTTTTATTAGAGTTTGGGACTAATTGTTATGTTGTGAATGGGAAGTGCCCAGATTGGGTTTTATCTTTAATAGATGATAATATAAATGATTATAACTTCGATTACACACAAATAATAGGTGATTTAAAATGAAAACTGTAGACTGTATTCCATGTAAACAAGAAATTCCATTAACTGGACCTTTTGTTGAATTCGAATGTCCAGAATGTGGAGCAAAAATATCAAGATGTGAAAAATGCCGTACTTTCGGTCACGCTTACAAATGCGAATGCGGATTTGAAGGACCATAGATTTTAAAATGGAGGAATTAGAATGGGTGAAGTATTAACAACTATGAAAATTATGCCAGACAGTCCTGATGTAGATTTAGAAGCTATCAAAGCAACTATCAAAGATTCAATGCCGGAAGGCGCTGAACTTCATGATATGTCAGAAGAACCAATTGCATTTGGTTTAGTTGCAATCATCTTAAGTTTCATCACTGATGATGGTGAAGGCGGATCAGGACCTGTTGAAGAAATGGTTTCCGCTATTGAAGGTGTAGCTAGTTTTGAAATTACTGGTGTCGGAAGATTAATGTAAATCTTTTTGAGATTTTCATTAATATTTATTCTCTTTTTTTAAAAATCTATTTTAAGCTTTTTTATTCATGTATTCTTTTTTGATGATTTTCTATTTGTGCATTTCTGAAATTTGCTGATTGCAAGCCCAAAAAACTTGTTTATTTTGTGAATTTATTTATTTTTTTGAATAATTTTAAATATTTTATTCAATAAATATTGTCGCATATAGTATATTATGAGGCATATTATGAATAAATATGGAAAATTTATTGTACATTCATTCATATTGTTTGTATTGCTGTTTTCAGTTGCTGCAATATCGGCGGCTGACTTGAACGGCACCGATGATAATGGAATGGATGTTTTAAAAGATAAAGGAACAGCAGAAAGTTCCATCATTACTTTGAATTATGAAGTTGAGGACGCAGGTTCAAGCTTTGATTTAGTTAATGATTATAAATATAATGATTTAACTGATCAAAGTTGTGTGGACGGTGTTCTTGTAGATAAGAAAAATTTTGTAATAAATGGAAATAATCACGTTATTGACTGTGGCAACAATGCTAGAGCATTTAATCTCACCGGAGGTAATGTGGTAATAAATAACTTAATTATTAAAAATGCCAAGTATCCATCAGGCTCAGCAATTTCAACAAAGTCAAATTTGACATTGAACAATGTTACATTCATTAACTGTTCAGGCAATGTTACTGATGATTGCGGAGCCATTGTGGCCAGTGGAGTATTGTTAAACATTAACAACTGTAATTTTATTGACAATTCAGCTGGTGAAGGCGCTTCAATTGCTGCATATGGTAGTGCTGTTGAGGTGGTAAATTCTACATTCGCCAGTAGCTCTGATAACATTATCAAGGGCCAAATTTATATATATAAATCTGATTTGATCATTTCAAACTCTACTTTTTTAAATACCACTTCAAGATATGCAACTGCAGTATTTGCGGAAGCGGATTGTAGAATTGTTATTTCCCAATCCAAATTTAAAAATTTATTTGCAAGTAAGACTGCTGGTGCAATTGGGGTTAAACAGATTTCTGATTTAGCGGTAACTGAGTGTGAATTCTACAATGTGTCCAGTGCAAATAATGGTGGTGCTATTTTTGCAGACATTAATGGTGATAAAAGAGGTCAAGACGGTAATGTAATGATTATCAATACTACATTTGATGAATGTCGTTCTGGATTTGGAGGGGCTATTCTCCAACTAGCTGGAAATTTGATAGTCAATGGATCAAAATTCACCAGCAATGTTGCAGAGTATGAAGGTGGTGCAATTTATACCAGTTATGCCATTGTTGAAATTATGGATTCTAAATTCAGGTATAACACTGTATCTGATGTGCAGTCTTATGGAGGTGCATGTTATTTTGATATGGGCATGGTAACTCTCGAAGAAAACATTTTTGAAAATAACCTGGGTTTAAATGTTTCCACAATTTATGCATATGATGTGGATTTGACTTTAGAAAGGAATTACTTTGAAAATCCATCCAATGTTACAAGTATTTATACTGTATATGGAAAAGTAGAAGTTATTGGAAATAATTTCACTGATGATGTCTGTTCATTCAATAACACTAATGATTTCTATAATTTTGAAGACAGCACAAGCCCATTCATTATAGTAAACAATACTCTTAGTTTTGATGAAATTCCTGAAAAATTTGATTTAAGGGATTACGGATGGGTCACACCTGTTAAAAATCAAGGATTTATGGGAGCATGTTGGGCGTTCGGTAATCTTGCAGCATTGGAATCCTCACTGCTCAGATATACAAACGTGACATATTCATTGTCTGTAAACAATATGCAAAATTCATTGCTTCAGTATTCAAAATATGGAAGAGTCACATCTGTTGAAGGAGGTCGTTACTATTCTGCTGTTGCTTACCTTATTGATTGGCTAGGAATTTTCCCTGAGGAATATGACGGCTATGATGAGCTCGGTAAAATATCTTCATTATATATAACTCCTGATAATTTGCATATTACAAATGTTGTGGTTATTCCTGAAAGAAAAAATGCGCAGGATAATGATTTGATTAAAAATGCATTAATCAATTATGGTGCAGTGTCAGTTTCCCATAATGCGGATTTCGATGAAGAAAAATACTTTAACCCTGTTTATTCTGCACAATATTATAATGGAAAAGAAAGTGCAAATCACCTAGTTTGTATTGTAGGATGGGATGACAATTATTCCAGAGGCAATTTCAATCCGTTAAACAGGCCTGAAGGCGATGGTGCATGGATTGTTAAAAACAGTTGGGGAACTGATTGGGGTGATGGAGGATATTTCTATGTATCCTATTACGACACTTCAATAGCAAATGTTCCAAGTGTGGCATACATAATTAACAATGACACCTATAACAGGATTTACCAAATTAATGTTGGTGGAATAGGTGAATGGTCAAGTAATGCTAAATATTATGCAAACAAGTTTGTTGCTGATGAGGATGAACTTATTGCTGCTGTTGGAACCTTCTTTGAAGATACAGGCAGTGAATATGAGTTAATGGTGGCTGTAAATGGTGTTGATGTTTATTCCCAAAAAGGTGTAAGTAAATTTGGTGGATATGAAACAATCAAACTGGATAAATATGTGCAAATCAAAAAAGGAGACAGTTTCACTATAGGATTTAAAAATAAATTGTTTTTTGCTGACCTTCTTAGAATTCATCTTCAAAAGAATCAATCTTTTGCAAGTGTAGATGGAAAAGTTTGGGAGGATTTGGCAAATAATGGTGTTGTAGCTATTGTGAAGGCTTACACTGTTTCAGACATTAACATCACTGAAAATCTGGTGAAATATTATAATAATGAAACTACATTTGTTGCTCACGTTGGTGCAAACGAAACAGTTATTTTTGAATTCAATGATGAAAATCACACTGTTGTAGCAGATGAAAACGGATTGGCCAAACTTGAAATTGACTGTGATGTTGGTGAATATCCTATCACTACCACTTACAACAACATTTCAATTGTCAGTTATGTCGTTGTAAAAAGCACAATCATTTCTTCTGATGTCACTAGAGGTTATAACAGCAATTACAATTATAAATTGCAGGTGATGGATGCTTCCGGAAATCCATTAAACAATACTAAAGTTGCAATTTCCATTAATAATGGTAAATTTAGTTATTATACAAGTGACAATTCTGGTTACATTACTGTTCCATTCAAAAAACTAACCAAACAGCAAACAATTACAGTTATAAATCCTAAGACTGGTGACAACAGACAGACTAAAATTGTTGTAAAATCAAGGTTCAGTGGTGCCAGCAATGTTGCAATGTATTACTTTGACGGATCCAAGTTCAAGGCAAGGATAGTTGGTGATGACGGTAACTTTGTCGGTAAAAATCAGGTAGTAACCATTAAGCTCAACAAGAAAACCTATAAGGTAAAAACAGATGCAAAAGGTTATGCTACTTTGAAAATACCTAGCACTGTAAAACCGGGTTCCTACAAGTTAACCGCAACATATAAAGGTCAGACTATCAAAAAGACTATTAAAGTAAAACAAAACCTTAAAACCAGTAAGTACACTGTTAAAAAGTCTGCTAAAAAACTGACAGTTAAAGCAACACTCAAAAACGGTAAAACTCCACTCAAAAACAAAAAAATAACTTTAAAAATCAATGGCAAGAAAATCACAGCTAAAACCAACAAAAAGGGAATAGCTAAATTCACCATTAAGAAAAATGTTATTAATAAGCTTAAAGTGGGTAAAAAATACACTATGCAGGTTACTTATCTTAAAAATACTGTAAAAACAACTTTAAAAGTAAAACGTTAGAGAACTGATGTTCTTTAACTTTTTTATTCTTTTTTTCCATTTTTTATTCTTAAATCTATAATTTTTAGGCATACCTAAAAATTAGTAAAGTTTATATACTATGACAACCTACTTTAATACAAGTGACATATATTTAGGCATACCTAAAAATATGCACTCAACAAAACATATTATTAGTCAATAATAATACAATCTCCAAAAAAATATTGATATTAAATTAGAATTCCGCAATTTCCTAATTTAATAACTTGGAAAATTTCTCTGTCAAATTTTCTGAAAACGAATTGATGTTTGTACTCTCCAAAAACATCAAAAATAACACTCTTAAAAATAGTGCTTGGGGTTTACACTATTTTTAATCAAATATGTCGTGCTTTTAAACTCCATATTATTTTTCCTCGATTGGTGTTTTTTATAAACACCAAAACATTTTTTTAAATTATTTAGGTTTGCCTAAAAATATCAAAACATTTATATACTTCTTGAAACAATTAGTAATATAGTGATAAAAATTAGGTTTGCCTAAAAGCTAATTTTGATTGCTATTGTATTATTAGTTTTAACTAAAATACAATTCTCCGATTATTGCTAAATTAGTTTTACTCTCTTCTAATTTAGTAATCGCATATAACTACTCTCACGAAATTAAATATGAAATCCATATTTAATTTCACCTATTAATTAAAAAGATGATTATTATGGCAAGTAATGCAAATAAACCAAAATGTTGTGAAGTTAAAGAAGACCCAAAAGAGAAAAAGAGTATCTTCAAAAGATTGTGGTGTTTTTTCTTTGGATGTAATTGTCACTAATTTTTTTTCTTTCTTTTTTGTCATTGTTTTTTAATTTTAATTTAACTCATTTTTAACAATATTTAAGTATTATAATTAAGAGATTATTATTTACTTTAAACTAACTAAAGTAGGTAGGAATTATGGATAGGACAAAAAAGATAATTATAGCAATTATAATAGTTGTTCTCATTATTCTTGTAGCAATTATTGCTGGAACACTTTTAATCAGCCAAAATAAAGAACTGTCTGAAGGTAATAAACATATTTTGGTTTGTGCTATTGATGAAAGTGAAAATCGGCCGGGAATGGGCGCCTGTGACATGGCATTTATTGTTACATTGGATAATGGTACTCTTAAAAATTATACTGCAGTTTATCCTGGCGGTTTGACTCATCCAACAGCAAAAGAGCCCGCTGAAGCACAGGCTCAAGGTGCAGGATCTGCACTGTTACTTCACGATTCATTTTGGGATGCGGACAATGCAGTAGATATGAGACTTGCAAAAGAGATAGTTGAATATAATACCAATATTCAAATTGACTCTGTTGTTGCAATAAATACTGAAGCATTGGATGCTGTTCTTAATGCTGCGGGAACTATCAACATTAATGGCACTCCAACCACAGTAAGTGGTATTGATATTATCCGTGAAGAGGATTGGGGTCAAGGAGTATCCAGAGGAAATGCTGTATTGGATATTGTAAAAGCGGCTGCAAGAGAAGCAAAAAATCCTGACAAAAAAACAGCAATGATAAATGCTGCACTTGACCAATACTCTAAAGGAAACATTATCATGGATGAGGAAGGTGCCTTTGCAGGATTGCTTGCATCAAAAGGAATTGAAACCTTTTTCGGTTAATTCCTTCATTTTTTATTTTTTTTTAAATTTTAGGCTCTAGTTTTTTAATGAATATTCCCATAAACATCACTATCATAGGGAAAAACGCACAATAGATTAAAAATAATAAATTTGATGATATTATATCTCCCATAACTGTTGAACTGGCCATTAGCATTATCAAACTAATGACTGGAGCCAAAATGGCTATGAATGTATAGATTAATATAAATGAATTTAATTTTTGAGAATACTCTTTTAATTTTATTTGCATCTCAAATGAGATGTCCTTTGCAATTATTTCTAAACTGTTGGCTAAATTTCCTCCAACTCTTAAGGTGCCTACAATTTGATGGACTGCTCGAGAAAGGCCATCCGATTCAATTCTTTTTGACATTTCAAGTAAGGAGTCCTCTGTTGATTTCCCGAATTTGACTTCTTCCAAAACCCTGTTGATTTCTTTTGAAAAAGTCCCATAATCAGCATCCTTAATAGTCAGCAATGTGTCATGCAGCCCCTTTCCGGATTTCAATTCAATCCCCATGTGCCTTAATGCGTAGGGCAATTCCTGATTCAAATCAGAATAGCTTTCATGTTCTTTGATTTTAGGATAGTAAATTAAAAATACATAAAACATTCCAACAATTACAAGATACATCAAAGCAATTTCAAAGGGCATTATGGATAGTAACAGGATAAATAATAGGATTAGGGTCACGATTGTGGATGTTTTAAACATTTTCGGAATCAGGTATTCTCTTATTTCATCTATTTTGTCCTTTTCCGTTGATGATATTTTTTTATTTTTCTCAAAATCCAGTTTTGAAAAGATTGAATTAACCTTTTCATTGGAGGATTCGTTGTTGTTTTTATCTTTAAAGGAAATATTTCTTAAAGATGAAACGGTGGAAAGCACGATTCCACCTATCAATATGAAAAATTCATTTAAAATAATATCACCCGTTTAATATTATTCGATTTAGAACTTTCTGTGAATCTTTATAGTATAAGTCTAAAACACCCTTAACATCTTCAACAGACCGAATTTCATGTTTAACCATGTGTTTTAAGACAATTTCTCTGTTTGCAATCTCACGGTGAATTTCATTTAGGGATTTTCCACTTAGATTTGCAATTTGAGATAATGTTTGGCTGGTTACGCTAACATTATCAATATTGTCAGTTTCAGGATTCCATTGAAAAATCTTATTTAACTGCACAACGCCCTCTTCAATCCCAACTATCTCTGCCACTTCGCTGATTCTTCTGTAGGACACTCCAGATGAGCTGTAAATTCTATTTTGCATTATAATGAAATCAATTGCCTGAATCATTATTTTTGGAACTGACATGGGGGCATTTGTCAGTCTTGTTATTGTTTCTCTTGCATCATTGGAATGGAGTGTTCCAAATCCTGAATGCCCAGTATTTAGTGCCGTAAAAAGGGTTATCGCTTCTTCAGCTCTGACTTCTCCGACAATGATTCTGTCAGGGCGTTGCCTTAATGAGTTTTTAACAAGGTCGTTCATGCTCAGCTCTCCTTTATTTTCAACATTTGCTGGGCGGGTTTCCATGCGGATAACATGTTCGTGAGGAATTTGGAGCTCCAAAGTATCTTCAATAGTGATGATTCTTTCTTTGGGATTTATGAATGAGCAAAGTGCATTCAGTGTTGTTGTTTTTCCGGAACTTGTTCCTCCTGAAATTATTGCATTTGCAGATTTCACGCCAAGCCCGTCAAAGCACACCCACAGAAATGCGGCAAGTTCAATTGAAATTGTTTTTGATTTAATCAAATCGATGATTGTGAATGGGTCTTTTTTAAATTTCCTGATTGTCAGTGAAGGTCCATCAGCTGAAACGGGGGGGATGGTTGCATTTATTCTGGAGCCATCCATTAGTCTTCCATCCAGAATCGGTGATTCCTGATCTATTCTCCTGTTGATTTGTCTTGCAATGGAATCAATCAGATCCATTAGCTCCTTTTCATCACTGAACTGGATATTGGTTTTCATCATTCCATGTTCTCTGTGATAAACAAAAATTGGCTTGTTTATTCCATTTATCATGATTTCTTCAAGATTATCGTCCTGAATTAATGGGTCAATTTCACCGTATCCGTTAATGTCTCTTAGAAACTTTTGGGAAAGGGTGTCTAAATATTGTCTGGAGATGTTAATATTTTGATTTTCATCGCTAAACCTCATAAATAAAAAGTTCTTAATGTCATTTAATAGCTTTTCATCATTAGCCTGGAAATTTTCGCCGGATGATATAGCTAGATCAACTAAATTTTCACGAATTTCTCCCAAGAGAACTTTTTCCTCAGGACTGTAATTTTGTTTGACTATGTCATATTGTGGTATAATCTCATTATTGCTCATATTTTTCACCTTCGAGGATTTTTAACTCATTTTAAAATTAGTATTACTAATTAATAAAGTTTTATTACTATCGAAAGCATAATTACTGGCCTATGCCAAAATAATACTATTAAAGCAATTTTGAGGTTGTTTCATGATGGATATTGATGAAAGAATTAAGTCATTGAATGAATGTGAAAACTGTGTTGATGTTCAAATAAAAAAATTTTCACCGCTAAAGGAATTAATAAACTTCGAGGAATATGGTGGGGACTATATGAGATGTCAATGTGGAAGAAGACCTCTTGATGTTGTGATGAGTCATATTCTAAAAATCATGATTGAAAATGAAATTGTAGGTGAAAAGGCAACACTAAGGCGCAATTCACCTGTCCCATTGTCTGACTTTTATTACAGTAGCTTTAATCCGCAGTTCATACAAAAAAATACTCTCATATTGCTTCATGAAGATTTTACTCCTGAAGTTGCTTCAATTTTAGTCAAGGAAGTTCCTGAGGTGAAATGTGTATTGAAGGGAAGTCCCCGCAATGTTGTAGGTCAGCTAGATAAGGACTCTTCAATAAATCACTTTGAAATTCTTGAGGGTGATGATACACAGGTAAACGTAATGAGGACACTGCTTGATGAAAAAGTAATATTGGTTAAAAACCAATCCAAACACCATATTGAGGTAGCAATGACTACTGAAGAAAAATTGCTCAGATTACATAACTATTTGAACAATAATGGTGTTAAAAAAGGTGTGGCTATCGATGGAATGTGTGGATTGGGTGCACTTGGAATCTATTTGTTAAAATATGGGTTTGAAAAGGTAATTTTCAATGATATAAATCCCGAAATGATTGAAGCATTAAAAAGCAATTTGGAAATCAATGGTATTGAAAAAGGTTTTGAAATACACAATAGTGCTTTTGAGGATTTGGAATTCGAACACGTTGACTTATGTGTTATAGATGCGTTTCCTGGTGTGGATATTGATGATATTACAAAAAAAGCAGAAGAAATAGCAGATAATGTGGTAATTATCTAGCTATTTTTTGTTATTTAATTTTAAAATTATATCAAACATTTTTTCAATATCTGGTGGAACATTTTCTTCAACTACCTCAAATGATGCAAAATGTTTTTGATTTAAATACTCTTGAGCAAAGCTGCGTCCCATAAATTCCACATCAGCAAAATCCATTGTTACTTTGTTAATATCCTGATTAATATTTTTGAATAGTTCTTCGATTTTTGCCCTTTGCCCTAAGTCTTTCCCAATTTGTTCTGCAAGAACAATTTTTAACTCGTTCATATTTTCATCCTTCATTTATAATTTGTATTCGATTTGATTTAAATAATTATACATGTCTATTTTTGAATTTAAATCAATTCTTAAATGTATTATAGTTCCATTACTAATTTTTTCTGGAATCTTTTGCACAATAATTGTTTTAGAGTTTATATATAATGATGCTTTTCCAGATATAATTAAAATCTCTCCGTTAAACCCATTTACAACAATATTTGTAGTATTATTCAATCCAGTTCCTCGTTCAATATATCCTAAGTCATTTTTAGTGGATAGTCCGTTCACTGCTTTTAGAAGTGCATCACAATCATTTTCAATTGAATAATTTGCATTTTTAAAAGAATCAATAATATTAATTCCATTATCTGCAAAAATAAAGTCATACTTATCATTATTTAATCTTCCAGAAATACATCCGTCACTAAATTTAGAATGGTCATAAATATTCCCAGTTAATTCATAAAATATGAATTTCATCGTATTTAGATTTTCAGTTGGTATATTTAATTCTTCTAAGAGGTTGTTTGTAACTTCAAAGGAGTTGTCATTATTAGGGTCTAATTTTTTAATTTCATACTTATTTTTGTTTAAAATAGTTGGATTTTCATTAAATTCATCTAATATTGTTTTTTCCATTTTTTCACCTATATGAACATTTGCATGTAAATGACAATGGCTGGAATTATCAAAACTCCCATCAAATGGGATTTACCGACGCCGATGTAGTGAGGCAGCATCCCCATTGCAGTTGAGGTAATTAAAGCCAAGGTCATGTATCCGAGCGGTGCTCTGTAATAGAAGATGAATACGTACAGTATCAAAATCTGGAGCAAGATAACTCCAATTGACAGTTTCTTGTAATCAACACCGCTCATTAATATAGAAAAAGAATCGCCAAGTTTTAAAGACAGTACTAATGAAACAGAAACAGCTATCAGTGACGCAAAGATAAAAATTGCAAGATGATTCAATGTCATTTCAGAAATTAGATATGACATGTAAACTGCAATTCCGCTTCTTGGATTTCCAATTATATAAATGGCAATCAAGGAAAATAAGCAGTCTGAAACGTTCAGTCCTGATGTTGCCAAAAGAAAATTCACCGTGTCGTCATCGTCGTTGTCATTTGCACCGCTGGCCGCCTGTGCAATGACAGTTCCCTGTGCAGGTCCAAACCCTGGCAGGAACCCCAATATCGCTCCGGTTATTCCTCCTGCAAAAATGCTTTTGAACTTGTTGAAATCCAAATCAAGCTCGTAAAAAGGGTTTTGATGAGGTATTGATGATGAGTCGTTAAGGCTGAACAGTATTGTGCTTATTCCAAAAAGCCCTGAAAACGTACACATTAGTGAAACTCCAGAAGATATTGGGGTTTGAAAAATAATCCAACCTAAAATCCCCGAAAGTACAAACAGCAGTAATGACCATATAAAATCTCTTCTGGTGCCTGTAAGCTTATATGTCAGATAAATTGATGCAAAAAGAAGTATCATCCATGTAAAGGGTTTTGAAATGTCATGCATTATCGGAAGTGCAATCGCAAAAATGGGCAACATCAATATTGTGACTATTATTGCTCCGAATCCTCCAACTGACACTATTCTAATCACTTCTTTTGATCTTCCCTGTAAAACCATTCTGTGTCCTGGAAGGATTGAGGTTGCGGTTCCTTCCTGTGGCACTCCCAAAAGCATTGACGGTACAAATTCAATCAGTGCATGTGCGATTGACATCGCAACCATTATCACGCATAAAAATTCAGGCGATAAAAATGTTAGGAGAAATGTTGAAGATGCAAACAGTATTGCACCGGCTGTATTTACATGTATGCCCGGTATCATTCCGGTAATGGTTCCTATTGATATTCCTATAAAACAAGCAATAATTAATTCTATCATGTCTATTGATTGAATAAACTATAATTTAAAGCTTGTTGAAGCCATATATTAAAATTGCAGTGATTTATAAAAATTTACTTGATTTGGTATTATTGATTCGATTTCGAAAAGTTGTTTTCACTTAAAAATAGTATGTGGTTAGGTGATAGATTAGTGGATATGATATTTCAATCAGAATTGCTTCCTGTTGAATCCAAGTGATTTCAGTGATATTTTTGATAACAATTTAAGCAGATCTTCATGGGATATGTTTAGTTCTTCGCAAATCATGTTGTCCCATTGGGTCTCCTTTGTGATTAAAAATTCAGCGGTTTCAATTCCTTTTTTAGTCAATGCTATCTTATATGCCCTTTTATTTTCTGCATCAACTTCCCTTGTAATTAATCCTTTTTCTTCAAAGTCTTTGAATGCTCTTGAAACGCCGCTCCTGTCCATGAGGCATGCTTTTGCGATATCAGATTGAGTTGAGCCCATTTCATAATATAAAAACATTAACATGTAGTATTGGCTTGGAAGTATTTCAGTTTCATTTTTGATATGCTTGTTGATATAAAAATCATGAGTTTTGCTTAATGAAATTAAATGATTCACCAGAAATGGGGAATTTTTCATAATGTCTTCATATTTTATCATAATTAAATCACCTTGATAATATATTTAAAATTAATATTTAAATACTATATGTAACATATTATACACAACTAACTAATTTGGTGCTATTATGAATAAAAAAATCATCATCATGTTGGCAATTGTCGGTGTTGGTTTGATATTACTTACAAGTCCGGCTTTTGCAAAGGAAAATGTCAAGGTAAAAATTTCTTCAGATAAATGGCTAAACGGCAAGGGTGTCATAATAATCAAGCTTGTTGACAGTCATGGAAGGCAAATCAACAGTAAGGGAACCATTCACTACACCATTACGGATTCTAACGGTAATTATCAGTGGGCATATAAGGCCTATAATAAGGGGCTTCGTCTGAAGTATGATTCCGGATGGTATAATGTCAAGGTGAAATTTGAGGGGGATAAGAAATACAAGTCTGCTTCAGGTTCAAACGATGTTACTGTAAAAACCACTCGTTCAGGATTTGATGCATATAATTATTACGACAATCATAATTGGGGTTTGAATCAGGAAATAGATGATTATATTGAATACAATTACTGGGATGAAGAAATCTATGATGATGCTTCAAACTATGACGGCGAAGGATATTAAAAGTTTAGATTAGAAAATTGTGAAAAGCCAATTTGATATTTATTTTTTGGAGATTGTATGTTCAATATCATTTTCATGGTTTTTCCAGGGAGGGATTTTTTTCACAAAAACCGAACAAATGTTCTATTTTTTAATATAAGTAAAGAATAATGTTTTAATAATAATAAGTTCATAATTATATATATTGAAATTCAGATTTAATATAAAATCGAATTTTAATTTTAGAAAATAGAACTTAAAGGTGAAAAAATGAACAACAATCAAATTATGGGTATACTATCAATAATATTAGGATTGATATTTATTATATGCCCTGTTTTCAGTACTGCCCTTGTTTCAACCTTTTTAGGAATAAGTTTCCTGTTATTAGGTATTTTTGCAATAATTACAGGAATTTTTGGCGGCACAGGAATGGGTGCTCTCTATATTATATCTGGAATATTGGCTGTAATTGTAGGATTCATATTAGCAACTAATATTTTTGCAATACCAATAATAATTTCTCTTCAATTCTATATCATGGGAATTTTGATGATTATAATAGGTATTGCGGGTCTATTCTCTGGAGAACAATTTTCAAAAATCCTTTCAGTTTTAATGATAATCTTGGCGATCATCATGATTGCTATTGGTGCTTTCACAATCGACAACCCGATTATTGCTCCAATATTACTCGGAATATCATTAATCGTGGAGGGTGTTAATTTGTTTATATTAAAGGTTTAAATCCAAACCTTTAATCTTTTTTTTTAAGTTTTAAAACGTAAAATTAGACTATGTCAAAAATTAGTATGAAATTGATATTGGGTTTGAAATTCTAATTCAAAATTGTGAATTTTGACTGTTTTTTCTATACTTTCAAAAATCATTTGGTTAATTTGATAGAGAGAAAATGTATTCAAAAATGCAGATATTTTAGTTATCAATAATTTTAAAAGAAATAAAAATGGTGTTTATTGTTTTGGAGAGTTATAAACACCAGACTTGTTTTTTGGGAATTATTTTGGCAGATATTTTTCCCGTAATATCAAATTAGAAAATTGTGAAAAGCCAATTTGATATTTAATTTTGGAGATTGTATTATTATTGATTAATAATATGTTTTGTTGAGTGCATATTTTTAGGTATGCCTAAACATATGTCACTTGTATTAAAGTTGGTTGTCATAGTATATAAATGTTTCTAAATTTTTAGGCACGCCTAAATTTTTTAGATCAATTCCTATGAAATAAATAACATATGTTATATAACAATTGTTATCTCATACTATATAAACTTTGCTAAATTTGGTATGCCTAAATATTTAAATATAATAAAATTAATACTAATATTATGTTTAGGTTAGCCTAATTTTTAATGGATAAACTTAAACTAAAAATTTTTTTTAGTAGATATATAACAAAACTTTGTTATATATCAAGTTAATAAAACGGGAGAATGGTTAATGACAGAATTAATTGTTGGATTAGCAGGAAACCCAAACGTGGGTAAAACTACTGTGTTCAATAGATTAACTGGTATGCGCCAACATGTAGGTAACTGGCCTGGAAAGACTGTTGAAAGAGCAGAAGGTCATTTCAAACATGGCAGTTACGAATATGATGTTGTCGACTTACCTGGTAACTACGCATTAAGTGCTCATTCTATGGAAGAAATCGTATCAAGAGATTTCATTGTAGACGATGACTCTGATGTAATTGTAAACGTAGTTGACGCTGCTAATTTAGAACGTAACTTATATTTAACAGTTCAAATGATGGAATTAGGTGCTAATTTAGTAATGGCACTCAACATGAACGATTTTGCTAAGAAAAAAGATCACATCATTGACATTAAAAAAATGAGTGAACTTTTAGGATTCCCAGTTATTGAAGTAAACGCAAAAACTGGTGACGGATTTGAGGAATTATTAACAACTGTTGAAAAACAATCTTCAAACCCTATTGATTCCAGTGCTAAATTATCCTATGGTGATGAATTAAGCGAACACTTAGGAGATTTACAGGCATTAATCGAAAAAGACAGCAATTTATTAGATGTTCCTTCAGTATGGACTGCAATTAAATTATTAGAAAGAGACTCAATTGTTATAGAAAAAGTACAAGGTTCTTCTCAAAGCTCTGCTATCATGGCTGAAACCGATAAGGTAGCAGGACACCTTCATGACATTTATAGTGAAGGTGCAGAAGAAGTTATTGCAAATGCAAGATATGCATTTATCGGCGGTTTAATGGCTGAAGCTGTTAAAAGACCTACTGTTGAAAAAGAAACTACTACTGATAAAATAGATAAGATTGTTACTAACAGGATATTGGCACTTCCTATTTTCGCGGTTATAATGTGGCTGATGTTCCAGTTCACATACACTATTGGTGCTCCATTCCAAGACTTAATTGATGAAGCATTCGGTATGCTTGCTGAATGGATTGGAGGATTCATTGCAAATGAATATTTAGTTTCCTTCATCTGTGACGGTATCATTGGTGGAGTAGGTGGTGTGCTTACTTTCTTGCCTATCATTATTCTGATGTTCTTGTTCTTAAGTATCTTAGAAGACTGTGGTTACCTTGCAAGAGCAGCATTTTCATTAGATAAAATCATGCACAAATTAGTTGGTCTTCATGGTAAAGCATTCATTCCAATGATTTTAGGATTTGGTTGTGGTGTACCAGCTATTATGGCAACCAGAACCATGGAAAATGAAGGGGACCGTATGCTCGCTATGATGCTCGTTCCATTCATGTCATGTACTGCAAGATTACCGATTTATGCTATTTTCATTGCAGCATTCTTTACAGAAAACCAAGGTATTGTATTGCTAGCAATTTACTTCTTAGGTATTGTTGTAGCACTTCTTGTTGCAGCTATCCTCAAAAGAACCATGTTTAAAGGATTATCCACTCCATTTGTAATGGAATTGCCAACATATAAAGTCCCATCCATCAAAGGTGTATTATTACACACTTGGGAAAAGGTAAAAGGATTCTTAAGAAAAGCAGGTACAATCATTCTTGCTTGTTCCATCATTTTATGGGCTTTAAGTATCTTCCCATTAGGTGTAGAATACGGATCTGCTGATAGTGTTTTAGGTATGATTGGTAGCGTAATTGCACCAATATTCGCTCCTTTAGGATTTGGAACCTGGCAAGCTGCTGTAGCAATCATCGCTGGTTTAGCTGCTAAAGAAGTAGTAGTAGCAACCTTTGGTACTTTAGCTGGTATGGAAGAAGATGATGAAGATGGTATTACTCAATTGGTACATGATACCTTCACTCCATTATCTGCATTCTCATTCATGGCATTTACATTGTTATACACTCCATGTTTCGCAGCTATCGGTGCTATCAAACAAGAAACCAACAGTTACAGATGGGCAGCAATCATGTGTTGTATCACTTTAGTTACTGCATACATTGTTTCCTTCTTGATTTACAACGTTGGTTTATTAGCAGGATTCGGATAAGTAAAAATTTCTAAGGTGATTATTAGATTTTAATCTAATTTTCATTTTTCAATTTTTTTTAGTCATAACTAAATATTTATATATTGGTTAAGACAAAATATTGATTAAGAAGTTTTTAGTATACCTAAAAATTTATTTTGATTATTATAATTATGGTGATAATATGAAAACCTTAAAAGATGCAAAACCTGGTGAAACCGTAACTTTGGTAAAATACCACGAAACCGGTGATGTTGATTTAAGAAGACATTTATTAGGTATGGGTTTTGTTAAAGGAGCTAAAATTACTGTTAAAAAAGTAGCTACTTTAGGAGATCCTATTGAAATGTCTGTAAAAGGATATGATGTTTGTCTTCGTAAAGAAGAAGCTGAAAACATTGAAGTGGAATAAACTTCAATATTTTCATTTATTTTTTTTAATTTAATTTAATTAACGGTGTTATATCATGAAATGCAGAATGTGCGGTTTTGAATTCGATGAAAACGAATTAGAAAATCGTGGTTGTTCCAGTTGTGGAAAACATGGTTGTAACAGCTATCACTGTCCAAACTGCGGATTTGCGAACTCTCCGGAATTGGATCAGGAATTTGAATTCATTACAAAACTAAAAAATAAGTTTAGAAAAAAATCAACTAATTAATTTTTTTCACTTTTAATATTTCTTCTACTGTTTCTTCAATGCTTAATTTTTCAGTATCAACATTTAATCCATTTTCTTTTAATTTATATAATATTTCTGTTGTAACTGGTGCTTTTAAATGGGCTTTCTTTAATAATTCTTTATCTGAAAATATTTGGTGCTTGTCACCTTGGGCAATTATCTCACCATTATACAATACAAATATTTTATCTGCAAATTGGTTTACCATTTCAATATCGTGTGATGAAATGACTATGCTTATTCCGTCTTCATTAAGGTTGTTTAAAATATCCAGTACCTTGTCAACGCCTTCAGGGTCAAGTCCTGCAGTAGGTTCATCAAGTATCATTATATCTGGTCGCATTGCAATAATTCCCGCAATTGCAACTCTTTTTTGCTGTCCTCCACTTAAGTGATGAGGAGTTTTTTCTTCAAAACCACTCATGCCGACCATTTCCAAAGATTCAGTGATTCTTTTTTCTACTTCTTCATAATCTAGACCTAAGTTCATAGGTCCAAAGGCAACATCTTCCTTAACGGTTGGTGCAAACAGCTGGTCATTTGGATCTTGAAATACTATTCCTACCTTTTGTCTTACTTTAAGCAGTTCATCACGTTCAAAAATGATTTTTTCACCATCTATTTCAACATGGCCTGATGTAGGTTCGGTTAAACCATTAAAATGTGAAAATAATGTGGATTTACCAGCACCATTAGGTCCCATAATAGCTATTTTTTCTCCTTTTTTAATTTGGATATTTACTTTTTTTAAATCTTTGGTACCATATGGGTATGTATAAGTTAAATCTTTTGTTTCTAAATGTATATGTTCCATCATTTCACCTAATTAATTGCTAGATTTTGAGACAAGTAACCTAATTGTCCGCCAAATTTGAATAGTATTATTTCAAGAATGATTACAATGATTATTATGGATATCAGATAAATATAATCACTTTTTTCAGGAGATTTTTTCTCACTGAACATTTCGGATGCATCGGAAAATCCCCGGCTGACCATACTTTTGTGAACTCTCTCACCTTGTTCATAAGACTTTAAAAACATCATTCCTATGGTGTATCCGACCTGTTTTACTCTCCATTTGTATGGAGTGTTTTTTGAATGTATGTTAAAATTCCTGGATTTCTGACTATTTCTGATTGCTGCAAGCTCATCAACAAATAAAAATAAAAACCTCACCATGATTGACAGAATCATTGCTAAATCTCTAGGCATCTTTAATTTTCTAAATGAACTCGCCATCTCTTGTAAAGGTGTTGTTGATGAATATATGATAATTGCAGTTAAACAGACTATCATTCTGACAAGCAGTAGTATTGCCCAGTTCAGACCAACATCTGTCACATGCAACCATGAATAGCTCCAGATTATATTTCCAGGTTGGATAAATGGTTGAAATATTATTATGGCTCCACCAAACGGAAGTAGCATTAACAGTCTTTTAAATGAATCAATATAGGATAAATCAGCTATTTTTAAAATAACTAATAGAACTATCTCTAATATTATTGGTATGAACAGTTCTTTAGATACAACACAAACGAGAATTATAAAAATAGTTGAAATTAATTTAATTCGCCCTTCTAGATTATGTATTGGACTGTTTTTTGATGCTAAATCATCAAACCTCATTATTTGTGTTATGTCAACCATATTAATTCACTAGTTTTAATATTAAAAATTTGTAATATATTATTATTTGCTTATGCTATTTTTATAAATTTTCAATTAACTTTTAAAAAAAGAAAAAAAGAGAAATTAAATTATTTAATTTCTGCTTCTTACAACGTATGCGACTCCAAATCCTAACAATAGTGTTACAATCACTCCTATTACCAGTGCGACTATCTGCAATCCTTGATTGTCTGGATCATTGGCAAATGCATAATCTGGGAATACTGATTCTGGAATTCCGTTAATCTCTTCAATTGAGAAATCTTCAGCAAGTCCTGAATCTTCTGCGGATTTTTCCAATCCGTCAGGGTCACCTGATGCAATGTATGGTGAAAGGACACAGATTATGACACAAATTACAATAGCAATTCCGATTAATGTCTTGTCTTTTTTATCCATCTTATGCATCTCCTTCATTTTTATTCCATGCAAGTAAGTCTGGTCTGAATTTGTCTAATGCTGCAAGAACAATTACGGTTAATACTGCTTCAATAATTCCTATGAAGAAGTGGTATAAGACCATTGAGGGGATACCGATATTTGCCGGGAAAGTACCCGCGATTGCCATTTCAATAGCACATGCTAATGCTGCAATTACAGTTGCTAACCATGCTGCGATTCCTGCTGCAGGATATTTTCCTATCATTCCGTTTAATCCTTTGAAGGTGTATAATCCTACAAAACCTCCAATGATTGCCATGTTCAATACATTTGCTCCTAAAGCAGTAATTCCTCCGTCACCAAATATCAATGCTTGGATAAGAAGGACTACAGTAAATACTAAAACTGCAGCTTCAGGTGCTAAAAATACTATAGCTACTAAAGCTCCACCAACCATGTGTCCACTGGTACCAAATGGAATTGGTATATTCATTGACATGATTGCAAAGATACCTGCTGCGAGAACTGCTAAAAGAGGGATACGTTTTTCATCTAAGTTAGATCTAGACCATTTTACAGAGAAGTATAATGCAACGATTAAAATTACATAGTATACTAGACACTGTGCGATAGGTATAAATCCATCTGGTATATGCAATTGAATTCCTCCATTTATATACAGTAATACTTTTTTTGTTTTTATATAAATACTAGTATTACAAAAAAGTATTATTTTTAATTATTTTTAGTAATATCAAGTTAATTGGGAGTCTAATTAAGGATAGTTGTTTTTAAACTCGTTTTAGTGCTTGACATTTACTATGTTAAACTTATTTCACTATATAAATGTTATTAAAGTAATACAAATTAGTATTATTTATAAATTTTTGTATTACTGAATGATAAAAAATAGGCTAATTTCTTGATTTTATGATGGAAATTAAATAAATAAAAATAGCTATTGCAAAGTATAACAATACTTGAATGTCCAGAATTCCGGTTTCTATTCCCAAAATGGAGTATGTTAAAATCAATGAGTAAATTCCAATATAGAAGAAATCTTTGGTTTTTTGCATTATTTTAAATCCAATTCCTAAAATGAATCCCAAAATGCACATTTCAACAAAAACACCAAATTTTCCAAAATCAACTATCATCTGGCCGATTAAACTTGGTGTAACTGTAACTTCAGTTCTCCATGCAATTAACTTACCCACCATCATTCTAGGGCCCAATTCGCTTCCAGGTATTGCACTTGCCAATAATTTTCCATGTGTCAGGCCGAAGTTTCCTCCAAGAAAATCGAGAAGGTCCAAAACATGCAGGGTGAAATCTGCCCTGGACTGAAGTGTATATATTGGGCTTGTTGATGAGGTTATTGTCATCTCTCCAAGTGAACGAAAATACCCAATTCCAATGATTGCACCTATACCAACTAATCCTCCAACAACAACTTCCCATAGTGAAACAATATTTCCGCAGAAACCTATGATAATTATGATGAGAAATGCTGCAAGTAGTGGTGTCCTATACCCTAGAAGCAATAATAATGCACAGTCCATAACGAGTAAAAAAATGAATCTGAATCTTGCCTGTGAACGTGTGATATTTTTGTCTTGAAAATCTTTTAGATATGCACTGGCAACCAAGCAGGTTCCAGGAATAATTAAAAATACGGGCATTGTAAATATTGGTTTTAGTAGATATCTGATTGATGGTTTTAAAAGTGGAATTCCACCTACTGTTGCAATACTTACGAAGAAAAACACAATACTAATCAATATTAAACAGAATCCTATGGAATAAATGTCTTTTCTATTAAAATTAATCATGTTTTCAGATGGATTTCTTAAAAAATATCTCGGAAGGATTGTTGCCCCGATAATGAATGCAACAAATGCAATTAGTAATGTTATTGTTAAACTTTGAGATAATCTTTTTAAAGATAGCAATAAAAATATGGCAAATAGAAAGATAACGATTAATGGGTGAAATAGATAATCTTTTAAAATCTTGTTTTTATTCAAAAAACTTAGAAAATTCTCATCGGGGTATAATTTTTTGAAGTAACTGTTTACCCATTCATTTTCAATGAAAGATAATATTGAAAAAATAGTTGTAAATAAAAAAGATTTGTGAAATTCGTCACTAATCTTATTTATTGCTGAAGTTAAAGTGGAATATATTACGCTCATTGTCACACAACTTAAAATGATCGGATATTTGTAACTTCGTAGTCATTCTTGATATTGTTTAAAGTGCTGTCATTGCAGTCATAGACTCTAAGGGTTATCTCTTCGGTCATTCCGTTGATATTTCCTAAAATGGCATTTCCGTCTTCAAGATTCTGATTATTGGCTTTGCTTAATATTAATTCATTGATTAATTCACTGTTTGTTGTTTTAATGGCTAATCTCTTGTTGTTGGAATTGATTTTATTTTCTAATTCCCTGATTTTGAGGGAATCAACTGAATCAACAGATATTGATGTTGAGATTTCATAATCACAACCGGTTAAGTTTTTATTTAAGTCAGTTAATGAAGTAACATTTTGCGGTTTTATTTTAAATTCTTTTAGGTTTTTATAGACGCTGCCGTCACTTTCAAGTGAAATTGTGTCCAGATAAACATCTGCGTTATTGGCATTTTTATATAATCCTGTAATGAAAGTTCCATTGTCTGATTCGATTAGAATTTTAGTTGAAGATCCTTCATCAACCCATTTTACAGTACCGTTTAAAGTTACTTCTTCACCATTGGTGGAATTCATACCCTTAACTGTAGCTTTAACTATTTTTCCTTCTTTATAATAGTTCAAATAGGTTTCAGGAAGTTTACTTATTGTTGAAGCATCAAAAGCAGTTTTTTGTACATTTGATGAGTCATCACTTGTAATGTGTATAAATGCAAATGCTATTGCACATATTACTAAAATTATTATGATGTAATCAATTAGAGTAAATTTGAGTTTCATAAGCAATCTTAATCTTCGTAAATCGCACCCACTGGGCAAACATCAACACATTCACCACAATTATCGCATTTATCTGCATCGATAATTATTGTATAAGCTCTTCTTGTAATCGCTTCTTCCATACATACGTCAATACAATCTTCACAAACTCCGCATTCTTCCATATCAACTTGCAAGTTATACACCTTTAGAATTAATTTATAGAATATAAGTATTTTTTAATCTTAAGATTTATATACTTTGTTAAATAATAGTATATTGTAGTTTTTTTTAGTTTCATTGTATAAAAATGATAACATTTATATACTATGAAAATAAATATTACTATTGTATGCAAGGGTGCCCGAGCGGCCAAAGGGGGAGGACTTAAGATCCTCTGGTATAGGCCTTCGAGGGTTCGAATCCCTTCCCTTGCACTATTTTATATATTCTCGATTTTTTCATTGCTTTAGTGGCTCAGCCGGTAGAGCGCTACCTTGGTAAGGTAGAAGTCGGGGGTTCGAATCCCCCCTAAAGCTCTTTAACTATTTTTTAATAATTTTAACATTTTCTAAAGTCCTTATTTTGTCAAAATCATTGTTTAAAAAAAGTAATGTTATTTCTAATGTTTTTTTAATGCCTGCTTCTGATCTGTTGAATAAATCTTCGCTGTTTAATTCATTTAAATCAGCATATACTGGCGTGGTTGTTATAATTTCATATTCATCTGTAATGATAGATATTCCACCTCTGCCAACTCCGGCGGTAGTTCCGATAGCTATATCACAGTCACTTAATTTCTTCACAGCTTTAGCCATTATTTTGCTGACCTCCAAATCCCCTTTCTCGTCGTAGACCTTTATTCCTTTAATTAATTTTTTTGGTTTTGGAGGATTTTTAACATTCAATATTTTTTTCACGGCCTCGATGGTTGGAATGAATAAGCTGCATGTCACGCTAAGCTGTGAATAGTCAAAATCACCATATTCTCTTGGATTTTTAATATAATCCGTTCCGAAATTGCCATCATAATTTTGAGCTATTGCATGCAGTTCCCTTCCAATCTTTCCATGAGTGAAACACTCTGCAGTTGCTATTTTAATCATATTTATCTTTCAATAATTTCAATGCATTTATTGTTATAGCCTTTGCAACTTCATCTAATGTGTATGGAGTTACAGGTTCATTGTCCCTAATCAATTTATTTGTAGTCAGAACCAAATGATTTTCAGTTATTCCGTGTGCTCTTAACTCTTCAACAGCGGGATTTGAATCATCATATTCTGAGATGTCCTTAATTTCAATGTTTTCATTTCCAAATCCGAATATTCCTGCAGTTCCTATTGTTGTTGCACCTCTTTCATGTGCATGCTTTATGATTTTAGCCGCAGTAGGTATGGTGTTTCCTCCTGCAATGACGATAATTACTACATCACCTTTTACCAAATTCAAATTTTCTTCACTGATGTATTCGGGATAACTTTCCACATTTCTAAAATTTTCATCATGTGTGCATAGCTGTTTTAAAAAATCAGGTTTATTTTGTCCGGTTTCAGCACCCAACATGGTAAAAATCACATCTCCTCCATCAATTTTCTGTCCGTCAAATGCGCCGATGACTTTTGGCCCGCCTCTGTGGACCTGAATTAAATTTATTCCAATTCTTAAACCTAATCTTCCGCATCCCACCAAATCAATCCTGCCATGGGGGACTTGCTTATCTTCCATTTTTTGTATTTCATCACTCATTTTATCACATTAACTTTTCAATAGGTTTTTTGTCAATTATCTCAATGGCGATATTTAACTCGTTTAATAAATTTGCCAATTTGTATAATCCTGGAACTTCACTTTCATGATGTCCTAAATCTATAAGTGTAATCTGTAAATTTTTAGCTAAAATTGCGGTTTCTTGACATAAATCCCCTGAAATTAACAGGTCTAAATTTTGATTCTTTGCTAATTTTATATATTCGGGGTTTTTCAAGCCAAAACCTGATATTATTCCAATATTTTTCATTTCTTTTTCATCATCGATAGTATTGACGGCTCTTGCATTTTCAAAATTATCCAGTATTGCCTCTTTCAGTTTTTTAAATGTGTAGTTGGATTTGCATATTCTTCCAATATTTGTTTTTTTGTCAAAATAATCTATAACAGTTAATTTTAAAGTTTCAGCCAGTGCTTCGTTTGCTCCTCCCTCAATAATGTCCCAATTTGAATGAATTGTGTATGTTGGTGTTTTAGGCTCAAATAACGGAGGGTGGTGAGTAACTATTAACGTTTGCTTATTAAATTTATCGTCTTCTGGCAATAAATCCATAAATATTTTAATTGACTCGATGTCTAAATCTAAATTGTATTTCCCCGCCAGTCCAACACTATCAAATGATAATGCCAGATTTTCAGGTACTTTTTTATCTAAAAATTCAATAATCTCTTTAAGCTTCATTTAAATCAGATTCAATTTTTGAAATTTCAGTTTCAATAAGCTCATCACAATCAAATGGATCAATTGTAGATATTTTTAAAGCTTGTTTATCAACGGATTTTAGGAATTTTTCAATATTTTGCTCTTTAAATATTATCTCTTCAAAAAATCCCATTTCACAGGCACTGTAGAGGACGCCAGCCATTTCAAGACAGCTATTTAACACATTTGTTAAAACACCGATTGTCAGAGTCATTGTTCCTGATGTTTTGGTGTTAATTCCTTTTGTTTTTATGATTCCTTTGTTTGGAGATTTTACAGCATTTAATCTTTCATGTATATTATTTTTGTTAGCCAGAAGTTTATCATTGTCTTCAGCGACCGGATCTTCTATTATGAATGCCTTAACATCAAATTTTGAAGATTGCTCAACATTGATGCCTCCAAAACCAGTTGTATCTATAACTACCTCTCCACTGTATATCAAATTCAAATCGGACGAAAATTCAATAGGATTTCTTAAAGTTCCTCCAATTTTAGTATTCAATAATTTTTCCAAATGAGGATAAATGTCTATTAATAGGACATTGGTATACTTTTCACTTAGTTTTTTAACAATTCCTACTCCTGTGAAATATGTGCCAATGACAATTATTTTGGTGTCTGTTGGAAAATCCAATGATTCTATATAGTCAAAAACGGATTGTGATTTCTTATCAATAATCTTATTGAAAATGTCTATTAGTTTTATTTCAGATTTAATTGTTAATACTTCAGATGTAATTCCAGTATCGACATTCATGTTTCAGCCTTCTTTTTAAATCCAATTTTTTCCAATGCTTCACATGCCTCTTCATAAACTGCCTGTTCAAGTGAGTTTCCATGAATCAGGTGTGAGGGGGATGTTCCGCATGTCAATATTCTTCCTTTATGGTCTATAAAAATAAGTAATGATCCAGAGCCTGGAATTCCTAATCTCCCTCTTGCAATTATTAAATCTGCATCACTTTGGTCAAGCGCCATATAAGCTTTTGCAAGAGCGGGTATTCTGCTGGTGTCTGCAGTATTAGTATTGATTTGAAGTATTTCAGCTTTAGGCAAATTATATTCCTCTAAAACTTCATTTAAAACTTCAACTTTGATTCCATTTTTGTTTGGAACATAAATTTTTTCAGCATTTTTAATATAATCCTGAATTTCCTTAATTTCTTCAAGAGTATCTCCGAATCTGCAATTATTTCTTGATTCTTCAAATGCATTTTTTATCATATCTTCAAATGCCATGTTATCATATCTTAAAAATAGAGATTAAATAGTTTGAGGTATTAATCCTAATTTTTCAATTACATTTACAACTTCAGTGTAGTTGCCGTATTCAGGTGAACCGACACCTTTTACCTCATGAGGGTAATTGTCTGCAATGACTGTTGCTAAATTATTTGCACCAGCTTTTAGGGAAAATTCCACATTTTCAGGCCCTACAGTTGGTGTTGGCATGGTAATTCTGATTTCAGGATACATTATGCGTGTCACTGCAACTATTTTCAACTGTTCTTTTAATGGAAATGGCTTTTCATTGGCCATCGGTGTATCTTCATAAGGATTAAAACCCATTATTGGAATTTCTTCCAAAGTTTTGAAGTTTCCTAAATATCGTAAATGCTTTAACCTATCTTCTACACTTTCGCCAAGACCTAACAGTAAACCTGAGGACAGTCCAATTCCCGCATCACTTACTCTTTTGCAGGTTATTATTCTCTGATTTAATGAATCGCCAGGTTTTCTTTGATAAAATACGTCTTCGTTAATTGTTTCCAAATTGCAGCAAACGGTGTCTGCCCCTAATTTTGCTAATTTATCAATGGCTTCTTCAGTTAAATCTCCACCTACATTAACTAAAACTTCCAGATTTGAATTTTCTTTCACAATCCTGCATGCATTGACTGCCTGTTTTCCTTTATATCCGTATCCTCCGGAACAGCTTACTCTAGGAATATGTGCTTCTTGGATAGATTCAACAGCTGTTAAAATTTCTTCATTTGATTTATAAAAAGCATTATAATATCCTTTGGATGATGTTTCTTCTGCAAAACCGCAGTATTCACATCTTGGTTGAATTTGGCATTTGTTTGTTATATGTACAGTAGATGTTAATTTTATTACTTTTGATTGATTGTCTCTTATTTGGCAAGCTACCTTGAATAATTTTTCTAAATCATCATCATTGTCAATTTTTAACAATTCTAAAAATTCGTCATCGGTTAACCCTTGACCTTCATTTGCTTTTGTTAAAATTTCATCAATCATATAACATCTAACTCTCACATTAGTTTTTTTTTAAAATTAGATAACTTATTTTTCAATGGCTGATTACTCAACAATTGAAAAATAAGTTATGAATTGTTGATAAAAATCAACAATTAACTTATTTAATGTTTCATTTATTCGTCTTTACCTAAGTAATCTAATACTGTAGGAACGATTTCTGCTAATGAACCGAAGTTCATGGAGTCAGCGGTTCCTAATAATGCAGCAGGGTTTAAAGCATCGTCCATTTTGTCGATACCTTCGTTTTGCATTAATGCGGTTACTTGGGTTAAAGCTTCGTTAGCCATCATTTGTGCGAATCCTGCAGGAGCACCTAAGATTTGGGTTACGGTGTCTCTGTATGCTAAGATACCTGCGTAGGTAATTGCGGTTACTGCGGAACACATGTCACATACTGGACCAACCATGTTTGCTGGTAATGTGAATGCGGATCCTCTTGCTTTTTGACCTAAGTCCATTAAGGTGTCGATGGATGCTTGGTCTGCGTAACCTTCTGCGATGTAAACTTGTCCTTTCATTTCAGGTACAGCACCTGGGTGGTAGGAAGCTACGTTAACATCAGTTCCGAGGTCTTCGAAGATTTTGTTTAATCCGGTAGTAGGAATGGTACATGCGTGGGTTACGATTGCACCAGGTTTAATAGCGTCAGCGAATTTTTCGATGATAGCAGGTTGCATACCTCCTTCTGGTAACCAGGTCATTACCCAGTCAGCGTCAGCAACAGCTTCACGGTCATCGGTGGTACATTTCATACCTAAGTCTTCAGGGTGAGTGAAGTGAATTGCACCTTTTTCTGGTTTTGGTACAGTTTCAGCTAATTCTCCAACTTTTGCTCTGATTGCAGGCATTACGTCTTCAGGGTTACCTGCTTTGTGAGCTGCCATTACTTCAGCATAGTCGAAATCATCTACAACAGTGAATTCTCCGTCAAATACTGGGTCGGATACAACTACTTCGTCTACTCCTGCTAATTCTAATAATTCTGCACCCATTTCAATGGTGGAGTGAGTCATAGAAATGTTTTCTTTTCCGGTTGCTTCTGCAACTTCACAAGCTCTTGCAAAGTTGGTAATTCCACTTGCAGCATGAGTTCTGTAACATCCTGCACCTAAAATTGCTACTTTCATTTTTTAGTCTCCTTAATTCGTTTTATTATTTCTTTCATATCGTATTGAATTTGAAAGAATCTTACTACTATGCTATTCTAAAAAAGGGTATGTATATTTTCAGTTAGACATATATATTTTACGGTAGTTAAACATGTAGTAATAGTTTTATATAAATTAATCATATTATTTAAATCTTTATATATTTCCTTAAATTAGTATTACTTATTTTTTTATTTTTATTTTATAGTAATACTATTATTACTCTTTATTTCATATACACAAGAAAGTATTACTTTTATTTTTTAATTTTAAGTGATTTAAAAAGGAATTTAGGTTTTCCTAAAATCGAAAGTTTTTTATTGTATCTTTTACTGAAATATATTTATTCAATAGAACGTTGGAGGAATATATTTCATGCATGAATTAATTAAGCGTGCAGTTCACAACGATGATGCTGCAATTGAAATATCAAAAATGAAAAAGGATGTTGGAGATGTTGTTGATGCAATATCTGAATTATCACTGGAAGAAACAATGAAGTTGGGAATGCAATTTAAAAGATTTCCATTAGGATGTGATTTAACTGAAGTCGTAGCGGGAACTTGTGCTTCTGATTTGGAATTAATGGACTTATTGGGTAACTGCAGACTATCTGACATGATAGGTGCTCCAATCCATATCTGTGCTTATGCATTTTCAGACATCGGAGAGAAATTTGGAATGACTGGTCTTGAAGTAATGCAAAAGGTTCATGAAATTGTTGATGTTCCCCTTGACTTGGATCATTTTGGTGAAAACGGTGCAATGAGACTTCCGAAAAACATCAGTGGATGTGGCGGTGAATGTTACAATAAAGGGCCTGCATTTACTGAATGTCCTCGCGGAAGAATCCATGAACGTTTAATTGACAAGGAACTGGAACAGAAAGATGATAAGGAAGGATGGGTTCAGTTAGCATCATCTGTTGCTGTCAATGTGACTTCAGAACAAACAGGTGACGGTCATGCCGCTCCATTGAGGGAAGCTGAAGACATTGCAAATCTTGCAAAAAAATACGGCAAAGGTTTAGAGTCCATAATGTTTGTCGGTGACGGGTATGATGAGGTTATAACTGGTTTTGAAAAATCTATAGAAATTGGTGCTGATGTCATAGTTGTTGAAGGTGGACCATTTAACAGATGTGAAAACCCTACAGAAGGATTTGCAAAGACAATTGCTGCTGCAAGAATATTGTCTCCAGGAAAGGTTGTAGCAACAAACGGTGCATATGAACATGAAGTAAGAGCCGGCCTTAGATCAGGTTTAAACATGGTTATTACAGGATTTCCCAAAAACCATCACGGATACATGTGTGGTTATGAACCAGGAACAGCAAGAAGGGGCAAATTTGGCCTTCCAAGAATTATTCAAATCATTAATGAAGAGTTTCCAAACAGAGGGCTTCCGGCACAGAAACACGATTTGCTTGCAATTGCAACAGCAGTGAAACTTGCAGGTCCCGACAATATTTATCCGAATAAGATTGGCGCATATCATGTTGGTGATGCACACTGGGCAACATTAGTTAATTCAAGAATGTATCAAAATATTCAGTTAAAGCACACTCTTTCAGACATTGTTGATTTGGCTGAAGGAAATACAATTTCACTGCATGGCGGAAGATTCATTTCATGGGTAATTGCCAAGGAATTAGACAAACAAGTTGATGAAATAATTATCTCTGACGTTGATAAATGGGTATTGGATAATACTGTAAACAACTTGCAAAATGAATTAAATGCTACAATCATTGCTGAAAGTGATGATAAGGCTGCTGCAAGTCAGGCTGACTTTTCTATAGCATCATCAACCATGATACCTATCAAAGAAAACATTTTGAAAAAAGTACCGAATGCATTAACTATTGTTTAAATATAACCTTAAAGTTTAAATTAATTAAAAATAAATAATATTATTACAATTATTTTATTTTTTTTTAATTAAACTTTTAAGGTGAAAATTATGAATTATAAAAAACTGATATTAGTTGGTTTTATATCCGCATTTGTGGCCATCTTAACATCTGTAATGGGTGTTGCAGGTACTATTATAGGTTCTGTTATTTCATCAGTTCTTTATAATATGCTTACTGAGGTATTAGAAAAACCTGTTAATAAAGCAACTTTCAGCACTAATTTTGAATGGGATGTTGCTTATGTATTTCCATTGGTTGTTATTGCATTAATTCAACTGTTATTAATTTTCGCTTTACTTGCTGAATTTGGTATTTTACCATCAACATTCTTGAATGTGTATTTATCCCTTCAGGATTTTGCTAATAATAATTTATACAGACTTTTAGGTGTTGCTTTGATAATTATTAGTGCATATCCATTAGTATTAAAACCGGAATTTGTAAAAAAAGAGCATGGTATAATTATTGCAGGTGTCGGATTAGTGTTTTTAGCTCGCGGTTTTGTTGATTTAGGAAACCGCATTACGGCGATTTATGATGTGGTATTTGCAAAGTTTGATTTGCCGATAGCTATTATTGCATTTATATTGCTTGTATTTGTAATAGTTAAAATTTTAAATTCTGCCAGACAGTCTGAAAATGATGTTAATGTATCACATCAATCTGGTAATGATGAAATTTACACTGAAAATCATGTTCGCAAGTCTTATCAACCTCCAATACAACATAATACAAATAATGCTCAAAAAAGAGAGGGGATTTCTGTAAAAAGGGTGAGAAGGGTTAATAAACCTAGACAAAATCCTCAAAATAATCCTAATGTTCGTGTTGATCGTGTTGAAGGTCAAAAACCTCAACAAGGCATAAACAGATCTTCAGAAAAGATTCATTTTGAGTCTAATGATTTATTGGATGAGTATAAAAAATAGTTGATATCAATGAGTAAAAAAGATGAAACACTAAAGGAAATTTTGGATTTGATTTTATATGAGAATCCTTCAACACAAGATGAAATCGCAGAAAAATTAGGCATTACTCGCAGATATGTTACTCAATTATTGCAACCTCTAGTTAAGGATGGAACTGTAAAAAGGGCATATATGATTGATTTGAAGAGTTATGAGAAATTTTCAGAATCATTAGTAGATTACTCTCCGTCAAACACTACGGGTAATGTTTTAATAAATGATATGCTGGCCAACATGGTTAAACATGTACATTCACAACTTGAAGCATCTTTTGATGCGGTTCTTGAATATGATGAAGCTAAAGCAAATAAGGCTTTGGAGATGGATTTTGCTACAAATAACATGGTTGAAAAAATCAGGACTTCAGTCGAAACTATTGTAAATATTAATAAACATTCTGAATTTTCAAAATCTATTCTTTACACTGAAATAGCTTATGATTTGGAACGTATTGGGGATTACTGTGGACATATTGCAAAATTTGTCATTAATGATGTTTATAAAATAGATAAAACTGTAATGAAAAACCTAAAAAAGATGTATAAAACTGCTCAGGATATGATTCGTTTATCAATGACTGCATTTCTTGAGGGAAAAACAGAACTTAAAGATGATTTGATGGAACTGGAAGAATCCATTCACATCCTTCAGGCAAAATCAATTAATTTGATTGCAACTCAGATGGCTGAAAATTCATTTGATGAAAAAGAGCGTTCTAATTATTTTATTTATTTGTTTAGGGTTATTAAAGCATTTGAAAGAATGGGGGACATTTCTGTTGAAATGATTGATGTGGCCATCGAATTCCATGATAACATTCCAAGACCTACAACTCCACGTACTTTCAGATAAAAAGTGGGATAATTGATTGGATTTCAATCAGTTATCATATATTTTTTTTGTTGCATGCCTATCTGCCCAGCATTGGATGCAAACACCAACAGGAAGACCTGCAGTATGGGTGTGTGCTTTTAATATTTTCACATCTAATGCAGTTGTTTTCCCACCAAGTCCCATTGGGCCTATTCCTGACGCATTGATTTCATTTAATATTTCTTCTTCTAATTTTGCCAATTGTGGGTCCGGATTTCTTTCCCCTACTTTTCCAAGCAATGCTTTTTTACCTAGTTTTAGGCATAAATCGGATGTTCCTCCGATTCCAACTCCCACAACTGTTGGTGGGCAAGGTTTTCCTTTTGCTTTTAAAACTGATTCCACAACAAATTCTTTAATGCCTTCAATACCTTCAGCAGGCAATGCCATTTTTAGAGCGTTATTGTTTTCAGAGCCGAAACCTTTTGGTAAAATTGTTATTTCCAGATAATCTTCATCAACTAGCTCAATATCGATTGGTGGAATGTAGTCTCCGACGTTAACGTTTGTATTTTCACGTGTCAACGGATCCACGATATTTGGACGAATTGGAATTTCTTTAGTTGCTTTTTTGATTCCTTCTTCAATTCCCTTGCGTAAATTTTCAACCTCGACATTTCCTAACTTCACAAAAATTACTGGCAAACCTGTATCTTGGCACATGGGAATGCCTTTTTCTTCAGCAAGTTCAATATTTTTCAAAATAGCTTCAATATTTAACCTGGCAAGTTCATGTTCTTCTATTTTAAGAGCATCTTCAAGTGATTTTTTAACATCTTCTCCAAGAACAATAACTGCCTCTTTGTAAAGTTCATAAACTGTGTCTTTTATAGTTTCTTTAGTAATCAATATAATAACCTTGTAAATTTTATTGATTATTATTTTGTTTTTAAAATATAATAAATATTTTTAAAAATAGCTATCGAATTTTAATTATTCCCAATGGGCAAGCATCAATGCAATCTAAACATTTATTGCATTTACTGAAATCAAGTGTTATTGCTCCGCCTAATACTTTAAATGCATCATTTTTACAAACTTCAATGCATGGTGCTTCTGATGGTTGACAATTCATACAAAATAAAGTTGGAGTGTCAACATTTGGTGTTTGTTGACAACTTCCACAGGTTGTACAGTCCGTACAATTTCCTATATTAAACATAATTCTTTTATTCATCCAAAACAAGTCTTGCTCTTGCTTGACTTGTTAAAACATGCACAATGCCGCCTTTTGCACTGTCAGGTTCATACAGTCCTGCCATTTTAGCCAAGAATTTTTCTTGATTTTTGGCTCTGACTTTTTCTGGATCTGCAACAGTAATGGCTCTTTTACTACATGCTTTTATACATGCAGGGCCTTCTTCTCTGTCAGCACAGAGGTCACATTTTTCAGCAACTTTGGATTGGAAAGTCATTGCACCAAATGGACAAGCCATTACGCATAATCCGCAGCCAATACATTTTTCAGCATTGACTCCTTCATCGGTAATTGCTTCTGTCGGACAGATTTTTATACATGGTGCACTTTCACAGTGTTGACATACAATGGAGTAAAAGGAAGAATCATGTTCTATAATTTTTATTCTACTAGCCTTATGGACTGATGCACACATGCTTTCACAATTAAGGCATCCATCACATAAATTGCTATTTACAACAATACTTTCCATTGTTTTCCTCCTTATAATCCTAATTCTTTACACTCTGCATCAACATATTTTTGGATTTTATCAATGTGCTCATCATCTAAGTGTCTGAATCTTTTTTGTGGAGCTAAGTATTCTCTTACAGGTTTTCTTTCTTCAGGTCTGTAAGTAATTTCAAAGTTTCCATGGTCGATTTCATATAGAATCCAAGATCCAGTTTCGACAGCCAATCTACCCATTTCAATTGTTTTGTCTGAAGGGTATCCCCAACCAGTGGTACATGGTTGTTGTAAATGTATGTATGCAGCTCCTTTAGTTGCAGCTGCTTTTTTAACTTTATTTACGTAGTCTTCAGGGTATGCAATTGATGCTGTAGCCACATATGGGATTCCATGTGCAGCCATAATCATTGGCATGTTTTTCTTAGGTTTGTCTTCTCCGAAACTTGCAATTCCCTGCGGTGAAGTTGTGGTACTTGCACCGTATGGAGTTGCTCCACTTCTTTGAATACCTGTATTCATGTAAGCTTCATTATCGTAACAGATGTAAAGCATGTTGTGTCCTCTTTCCATAGCTCCGGATAATGATTGTAAACCGATATCTACAGTTCCTCCGTCACCACCGAAAGCAACAACATTCACATCATCTTTTCCTTGAATTCTTAATGCACTTTCCACACCGGATGCAACAGCTCCTGAGTTTTCAAATGCAACGTGGATAAATGGAACCTCCCATGCTGTTTCCGGATATGGGGTGGTCATTACTTCAAGACAGCCTGTAGCAGAAATAGCTACAGTATTTTCTCCTAAAGCATTGAGAGCTAATTTAACAGCAATTGATGCTCCACAACCAGCACATCCTCTGTGTCCTGGTGCTAATAAATTTTTATCAGGTATGTCTACCATATCTATTCCTCCTTAAGTCCAATCCATGTGACTTCTTTTTCAGGCACATTTTTAGTTTTTTCATAAACTTCTAATATTGATTCTGGTGTAATGTCTCTTCCACCTAAACCAGCAATAAATCCATATGCTTCTTTGTGGATTTTTGCTTTAATATCAGTGTATAATGCTCCACCAATTCCGAAGGTCACATTTTTATCAATTACAGCTAATTTTTCACAATTTTTAACAGCTTCATCTATAGCTTCAACAGGGAACGGTCTGTATGCTCTGATCTTGAGTAATCCTACTTTTTCACCTTGTTCCCTTAACTGGTCAACAATAACTCTAATGGTACTGCAAAGTGATCCCATTGCTACAAAAATGATTTCTGCATCTTCAGTTTTATATTCTTCGATAAGACCATATTTTCTTCCGAAAATTTCTGCAAATTCATCACAAGTTTGTTGGATTACTTCAATGGAGTTTTCCATAGCAACTTGCATGTCATGTCTTGCTTCAAGATAATAATCAGGGTCTGCTAAGTTACCGATAGACATTGGATTTTTAGGATCAAGGAACGCATGTTCTGGTTTATATGGAGGTAAAAATTCATCCACAGGTTCTTGATCTGGAATTTCCACAGGTTCTACAGTGTGGGTTAAAATAAATCCGTCTAAACATACCATTGACGGTAGTAAAACTTTTGGATTTTCGGAAATTTTATAAGCCATCAATGTTGTGTCTAATGCTTCTTGTGCATTTTCAACATAGATTTGCAACCATCCTGCATCTCTTTGTGCAATTGAATCTTGTTGGTCATTCCAAATATTTAATGGAGCAGATATTGCTCTGTTTGCATCAGCTAAAACGAATGGTGTTCTCATACCTGCTGCTGCAAATAAAATTTCATGCATTAACATTAATCCTTGGGAAGATGTTGCTGTAAATACTCTTACTCCAGCACCGCTTGCTCCAACAGCTGCACTTATTGCACTGTGTTCTGATTCTACTTTAACATATTTAGCATCAATTTTTTCATCTGCAACATATTGTGCTAAGTATTCTGAAATTGTAGTTTGTGGAGTAATTGGATAAACAGGAATAACTTGTGGCTTAGCCAATCTTGCAGCCTCTGCAACTGCTTTGTTTGCGGTCATTACTTCTCTTATCATTAAATCACTCTCTTTATTCTTTTACCATTTCGATTGCATCTGAAGGACATTCATTTTTACAAATTCCACATCCTTTACAGTAATCGTAATCAATATCATGTTGTTTGTTTACACAGGAATCTGGACAGAATATGATACAATTGTCACAGTCAATACATTTTTCTTTGTCTAAGATAGGTTTGAATGTTCTCCAGCTTCCAGTTTTATTATTTTTACTACTTCCTGGTGTTGTAATTACACATCCTATATTTACCATTATCTCACCTTTTTATCCCATTTCGTAAGCTTTTTTAGTAGCTTCCGCATTCATCTCTCCAATTTTTCCAGGGAAGGTCTCTTTAATTACTTCAACAAGGGATTCAATACTTACGACTCCTGTCTTTTTAGCAAAGTATCCTAAAATAATGGTGTTCACGATGTTACGACCTAAAAGTTCGAGTGCAATTCCAGTCGCATCAATACTATATACTTCGTGTTCTCCACTGCCTTCAAAGTCTTGGGTATTGATGATTACTTCAGTGTTGTCTTTAATTCCTGAAAATACGTCAACTACGTTTAATAATCCATCATCAAGAACTAATACATAGTCTGGGTTGTAGATTTGATATCTTAATTCAATAGGCTCATCATCAATTCTGGTGAAAGCCATAACTGGAGCTCCTCTACGTTCAACTCCAAAAAATGGGAATGCTTGGACATATTTTCCGTCTTTGAATGCTGCTTTAGCCAAAATTTCAGCAGCAGTTACAGAACCTTGTCCGCCTCTTCCGTGAAAACGAATTTCAATCATTAATTTTTCCTCCATATATTTATCATGTATAATCATTATAAATTACAAAATATATAAATTTTATGTAAAATTTTTACTTTTAAATTATTTTGTTTAAATTTTTTTGATTTTATTGTTTATTTTTTGCTTATTTTTTTAACTGCTCTTTTAATTTATTTATCTAATTATTATAACTTTTTTACATCTTTTTTTAGATAAAATAAGCATTTTTAATAATATTTGATTTTTAAAAGATTTAATAATGGGGAAGTTAAATAATATATTATAAAAAATTTGGTTGAGAAGTTTATGAAAGTTCTAATAATTACCGGTGAGTTAGCTTACCCTTTAATAAAAGAGGTAGTTTCTGATTCAAAAGAAGATATAATTGTACATATTGCTGATAATACTCAAGTTGCCGCCTTTTTAACACCTAGACAAATCATTAAAGAAATTAAAAATTGTTTTGCAGACCAGTTGGATGAAATTGATATGATTTTGGTTCCAGGTCTGATTAAAAAGGGAACTAAGGAGATTACAAAAGAACTGGGAATTCCAACTTTTAAAGGTTCCACCGATGGTGCGGATCTTGCGATGGTTCTTAACCTGATTGGAAGTATTGATTTGTCTGAAGATAAGCCTGCAGATAAATTGATTGAAGATGAAAAACGTAAAGAGGCATTCAAGTTCATAGAAGAATTTGAAAATGATGAAGAAAACATTGAAAAACTTCTTGAAAAACCAAACAATATTAGGATTAGAAACCTTCCTGTAGGTGAGGATTTCCCGATGAGGGTACTTTCAGAAATTGCCAACGCTCCATTTTTATCAAAAGAGGCATTAATTAACAAGTGCCAATATTTTGTTGATTCCGGTGCGGACATGATTGATATAGGAATGGCTGCCGGTGAAGACTTCTCCGATAAGATTCCAGAATTGATTGAGACATTAAGGCCAATAGTTGGCGACAGGCCATTAAGCATAGATACATTAAATGCCAAGGAGATTAAGGTGGCTGCAGAAAATGGAATTGATTTTGTTTTAAGTCTGGATTTGGGCAATAATTCTGAGGTTAAAGATATTTTAAAGGAAAAAGATATTCCTGCAGTATTGCTTCCTACTAATTTTTCACAGGGCAAATCTCCGAAATCTCCTTCTGAACGTGTTGAAGCAATGCATCAATTAATTAAAGACACTGAGGGTTTAAGGTATGTTGCAGATTTGATTTTGGATCCTGTAAACAGTTCCAGTATCGTTGAATCCATACTTGCATGTCATGAATTCCATAAGCAGAATCCCGCACCAATGTTTTTTGGTGTAGGAAATGTCACCGAACTTATGGATGTGGATTCAGGCGGAGTCAATGTACTTTTGGCAGGAATAGGTATGGAACTGGGTGTTAGTATTTTATTCACTCCTGAAGAAAGTGGAAAAACTAGGGGCAGTGTTTATGAGCTTGCAACAGCTTCAAAAATGATGTTTTTAGCTAAGCATAGGAAATCCATTCCAAAAGATTTGGGAATTAATTTAGTGGCATTTAAAGATAAGCATAAACGAAATGACATTATTGAAAACGAACTTGACGGTATTCCAGAAACTAGGCTTAAAACACCATTAAAATTTATTAGGGATAAAGCGGGAAGTTTCAGAATCAATGTTGATTATGGAACTACTGTAAGTGACAGCAGGATTATTGCAACTCATTTTAAGAAAAATAAGGCTGATTTAGTAATTGTGGGGCAATCCGCAAAAGAAGTATATGAAGAAATCATTACAAAAGAATTGGTATCCAGAATGGAGCATGCTGCTTATTTGGGTTCTGAACTTCAAAAAGCAGAAATTGCGATGCTCACTGGAAAAGAATATGTTCAGGATTTTGAATTATTCAAAAATCCTGATGAATTTAAAAATTAGTTTTAATCGAAATCGCTTGTAGCTTCACTTTGTCCAGCACCGCCGGATGAAGATTCACCTTGTTCGCTATATGTTGGTTGTGCTTCAGATTGGCTGTATTGACTATCACTAGGTGCTGAATATTCAACACTGCTTTGTGAACTTGAATAAGAATTTCCACTATCACTTGAACTGCTTTGTGATGCATCTGGAGCGTAGATTCCAGTGTCTCTTGTTGTACTTTGAGATGTTGTATTCGTATTATTCACAGTTGCATTTGTCTTGTTAACAGTGTAGTTAGTCTGATTTATTTTATCATCATGGTTAAATGAGAGTCCTGTACCTGTTACAATAGCGTATACGCCAGCAGATAGCACAATAAGAATCAATAAAATTATAATTATTGCATTGCCTTTGTCCATTTTTTTCCTCCTTTGATATAATAATATATACTAATTACAATATATATTTAGTTACAATAAATTTATATTCATTTTATAATATAAATCTTAATAATAAATTTGGAAGGTTAAAAATTTGCAAACTGAAAATATTACTATAAAAGATATTGATGAATTGCTTTTAAATTCAGAATATGTTTCCAATAATGAGATATCCACAACAGTTTATTTGTCATTGCTGCTTGGAAGGCCAATGCTTATTGAAGGACCTCCTGGTGTCGGAAAAACAGAACTTGCAAAGGTAATTGCAAAGTCTTTAGAAAGGGATTTCTTCAGGATACAATGTTATGAAGGAATTACCTTTGAACAGATTGTCGGTGAATGGAACTATCAAAAGCAATTGTTGCACTTGGAAGCTGCTAAAAATGATTCCGGCAGTGAAGAAAAAATATTCGATGAAGAGTATTTCATCAGAAGGCCTCTGCTTAATGCTTTTTTAAATGATAATGATTCAGTATTGCTCATTGATGAAATAGACAAGGCTGACGAGGAAGTTGAAAGTTTCTTGCTTCAGGCATTGGGTGAACAGGAAATAACAATAAATGATTTGGGAACCTTTGCACTTCAAAACGACTTGATTGTTATTTTAACTTCAAACTCTCAAAGGTCACTTCTTGATGAAACCAAAGACAGATGTTTGTTCTTATACATACCATACCCTACAGTCGAAAGGGAAATTGAAATAGTCAAATCCAGAATACCTGAAGCAGATGAAGAGGTAGTATCAACAGTTGTGAAATTAGTTCATAATATACGTAACCTAAACTTAATGAAAAAACCTTCAGTAAGGGGAACCATCGATTGGGTTCGCTCAGTCACTGATTTGGGCACTAAAAACATGGATGAATCACTTGAAAGCAGTATTGGCGTAGCCATAAAAAATGAAAGTGATAAAAAAAGAGTTCTTAAGGATGTTTTAAACAAAAGATAATATGATAAATAAGATTGCAAATTTGTCTGCTCAATTAAGGCAGGAAGGACTTCCTGTAAGTATAAGAAGTACTCAGGCTGCTGTTCAGGTTCATATGGATTTGGGAGATGATAATCGTGAACTTCTAAAAAAAGCGCTGATGGCAGTCTATGTGAAGGACAAATACGACATTCCCAAATTCAATAAGATTTTTGAAAAGATATTTAAAGTTGAAGTTGAGAAAAATGAAAAACCTGAATTAAATAAGGGTAAAGCTTATAGCGGTACTGGTCCTAAATCAAATAAATATATTATTAAAAAGCAAAACAACCTTTTCCAAAAAGTCAATAAGGAGAGAATCAACAACGAAAAACTAAAGATGCTGTCCGGCCAGCCCCTTTTGGATGAAGTCAAGCAGCTTGAAAGGGATGGTGAATTGATGAACAAGGACCTGACCAAGCTAAACAGATTTGATCCTAGAATGCTTGAAATCTGTCAAAGGCTAGGAAAAAGAATAGCTAATAAGCGTTCCAGAAGAAAAATAAAATCCTCTTCAAACAAAATAGATATGCGAAAGACAATCAGGGCAAACATGAAGTATGGCGGTGTTCCACTTGAAATAGTCAAGGAAAAACCAAGGCCTCACAAGAACGAACATTTATTCTTAAATGACATTAGTGGATCTTGTGAATGGATCAGCAGTTGGTTTTTCATGCTGATGTTTTCAGCACAGACTGCCTTTAAAAAATCAAGAACCTTTGAATTTGACAATAAGGTAATAGAAACCACTCATGCTTTAAAGGAAGAATATCTCATTGATTCATTTGTTAAGGTTAAGGACATGAGGGTTAAGAACATGATGGTTCATGGAACTTCAGACATGTATTCTGCTTTTAAAAAGTTCCAGGACATGGCCCACATCAGCAACAAGTCTTATGTGCTTATTTTATCTGATTGCAGAGATTGGGCCGGACCAAAGGTAAACGGCATTCCAGCAAGTGTGGAACTGGTTGAGGATATGGTAAGAGATGCCAAAAAAGTTATAATTCTCAATCCTGAAGATAGGAATAAGTGGGATGTTGTGGATAGTTGCGTTTCTTTATATAGAGATGCCGGAGCTCAGGTATTTGAAGTCAATACTCTTAACCAGCTGGCTCAGTTTGTAGAACAGATGTAGGTAATAATTATGCAATGCAGTACGTGTGGTAATCCTAAGGTTATTTATAAACGAGAACAATCCGGTCAGATATTGTGCAAGGATTGTTTCATAGAATCAATTGAAAAGAAAGCTATAAAGACAATTAAAAAGGAAAAACTACTTGATAAAGGAGATAAGGTTTTGGTTGCACTATCTGGGGGAAAGGACAGTGTAACCACATTGGAAGTGTTGAATAGTTTTCGTGAAAGAAACATCATTGACATCTGTGCGGTAACAGTTGATGAAGGAATAGCCAACTATAGGCAGGACGGTGTTGATATTGCGATACGCCATGCGCAAAGGTTGGGCATTGAACATAAAGTGGTTTCACTTAAGGAAGACTATGGCATTTCATTGGATGAGATAATGCAAAAAGAAAACCACAAGGGTTCCTGCACTTACTGTGGAGTATTTAGAAGAACCATTATAAACAAGGCCGCCCGTGATATTGGAGCTACTAAAATTGCAACCGGTCATAATTTGGATGATGAAGTTCAGGGAATCATGATGAATTACCTTGAGGGCAATACAGACAATTTAACAAAACTTGGTGCAAAAACAGAATCCAAAGCAGAGGAATTTACAGTGAAAATCAAACCGTTAAGGGAAATTCCTGAACGGGAAATTGGATTATATGTTGTTGCAAAAGACCTTGAAGTTCATTTTGACAGCTGTCCTTATGCCATGCAGTCTTTCAGGGGAGAAGTATCTGAACTAATCAATCAGCTTGCAGAAAAACACCCTACTATAAAGTATTCCACATTGCGTGGATATGACAAGATAAAAAACATTTTAAAGGATGAACTTAAAAAGGATTATGCACATGGCCGATGCAGAAGATGTGGAGAGCCTGCATCAAATGACTTATGCAAGGCATGCTCATTTTTAGAAGAATTAGGATTGTGATGAAATGCAATTTACTTTAAAATATAAACAGTTAAATGAAGAAAGGGAAATCCCTAATGAAAATTATACTATTAAAGATTTACTTAACGAATTGGAATTATCCGCTCAGACAGTTGTATCAAAACAAAACGGGGAGCTTGTAATTGAAGATACAGTAATTCAGGAAGGCGACGAGATACAATTAGTTCAAATAATTTATGGTGGTTAAGTGAAAATAAGTTATGAATGTGGGCCATGTTTTTTAAGACAGGCTAAAGAAGCTCTAGATTTATCAACCGATGATGAACTCCTTAAAATGGAAATAATGGAAGAGATATTCAAGTATCTTTCAAATAATTTTACCCTGGGCACTAATTCAAACAGTACGGGATCTACAATGCACGCATTAATCAAGCAAAGAACCGGATGCGCAGACCCATATTATAAGGAAAAAATCGAAAGCAACAATATAGCATTAAAATACTTGGATGATGTTAAAAAAATATTGGATGAGGATGACAGCCTTGAAAATCATGTTAAAATAGCCATTATAGGAAATATTCTGGATTTCGGTGCATTTACTTTGAATGATGATATTGAAAGCGTAATAAAGGATTCTCTTAAAAAAGAACTGGCAGTTAAAGATATTGAAGAGTTTGAAAATTCCCTAAAAATACATGATAAAGTATTGTATCTTGTTGACAATACCGGAGAGATTGTATTCGATAAGTTGCTTCTTTCAAAAATTAACGAATATGATTTGGACATTACAATTGCAGTTAAATCAGAACCTATATTGAATGATGCTTGCATGGAAGAAGCTTTAGATGCCGGCTTGGATGAATTTGGGGAAATTGTTGAGATAGGTGCCGGAACCGTCGGATATGTTGACAGCAAAATCTCAGATGAATTTCGACAAATTTTTGACAGTCACAAATTCATAATTTCAAAAGGAATGGGAAACTATGAGGGGCTGACCGAAATAGATCTGTCAGATAAGGACATTTACTTTTTGTTATGTGCAAAATGCAATACAATATCAAGGGATATTGGAGTAAATTTACATGACATGCTTCTTTTTAAAAAATAGAATATGTGGTATCTATGATTATAGGATTAATAGGATTTGGAAAAGTTTCAAAAAATCTTTTTAATTTGATAAAATCAGATGATATTACTTTTATAACTTCTATTGAAGGAAGGTCAAAAAACACAATTCAAAATATAAATGACTCCGGTATTTTAGTGTGTGACACATTTAAAGAAGTGGCATGCAAATCAGATATTCTGATTTCAGCCACATCTCCAAAATCAGCATTGGATGTGGCTGAGGTTTACGGTAAATTCTCAAATGGAATATATTTGGATTTGAATAACATTTCTCCCGACACCACATTGAAAATTGACAGTCATGTTAAGAACATGGTAGATGGTGCAATAATCGGAAAGATTGATTCTGAAAATCCTATTTTGTATGTTTCAGGTGAAAAATCAGAAGAATTGCTTTTTTTAAATGAGTTTATTACAACAAAAAAGATAAGCGATAATATTGGTGACGTGGCTGTTTTAAAATTGCTTAGAAGCTCTTATACTAAATCCCTTTCTGCACTGTTAATAGAAACAAGAGATTTAGCTATTAAATATGATTTGGAAGAGGAATTTTTTGACGTATTGGCATTGACTGAAGGTGATGATTTTAAAGATAAATCACTTTCAAGAATAAATAACACTATTGCCAGCTCTAAAAGAAAAAATGAGGAACTGGAAGAAATAATTGATTATTTTGATGGTGTTGAATTAATAATGGTTAAAGCGGCACATGAAAAACTTAACCGATAACCACTTTAACTTTAAAACCTTTTTTAGCTTTTTTTATGCTTCCACTGACTGGAATGAAATGTGAATCCATAATGTATCTGAGATATGTGACTTCTTGTGCTGGAAGTCTAAGGTTGGTTTTGATTTTTTTGCCTTCGCTTTTAAACTGAACTGAAATCTTTCCGTTTTTATCGACATACAGGTCAGTATTTATACCCTCTTTGGTAATCTTGGTTTCAAATTTAGTTAAATTGAGTCCTGCTTCAAGAGTTGATGGTGCATCAACATCAATGTTTTGGCTTCTAAAGTGTTCATTGGCTTCACGTGCACTCACTCCTTTTTCACCTTCACTTGCAACATACCAAGCCCTGTCAATAACTCTTTGAACTTTCTGATTATCCGGAATCACGCCCTGCTTTTCATAACTTTGCATTAATTCCATCACTTCTTTTTTTGTAACTTCCATTTCAATGGAACTGATTGCGAGTCTGGTCATTACCGGACCATAATCTGACCTTCTAAAAACTGCCCAAATAGATTCAGGATCTCTATAGACTCTTCTTTTAATAATTTCATTTATTGTATTTCCATTGAGATAAGCTATTTTTTCAAGGTTTCCTCTTGAGTAGGTGTTCATTCTTTTGTAGATATTATTCCAGTTTCTATCGCCAGGAATTCTGCCTGCATCAATTTCCCTTTGCAGTATCTCAACAGTAGTTTTAGGAAGCAATTTGGCGGTTTCATTTGAAATTACCATTTCATTGTCAATGATTGATTGGCGAATCAGTCTTCCGGAATATTTGTCCTTGTTGAATTCTTTAACAATATGATATTTGAGTTTAGACCCTAAAAACTCGTTTATTGCATACCATCTGATTTCATTTCTGTTGGTGTAATTTTTTGGCATCCCAACAAAGTTTCCCTCATCAATAAATTTCTGTGCCTTTGACTTAATTTCATCAAGTGAAATACTTGCGGAGGTTATATAGTCAGTTACGCAATCATCTATCATTTGTTTAAGACGAATTGGAACACTATAAGACAATACCAGTCTGTGATGAAGGCCTTCAAAAGATTTAACCTCATCTGCGCCCAATGCCAGTGCCATTTCACGGCGGGCCTCAAAATTCACAAAAAATGGTGCATGATTTGCACTAAAACCTTTATTCAAATATACAACGACTTGCTTGCCTTCATTATCCGCAATTTTGCGAGCTTCTTTAATTAATTTCTCATGACCCTTATGAACTGGGTCAAAATCTGCACTAATTCCTATCAATATTAACACCAAAAAAGAAATGGGGATAGATTATCTATCCATTAATTTTAGAATACCACTTATTACTAACCAAATTCCGATTAATGTACCAAGAATAATTGGATTTGATATGTAAGTTCCTAGAATTATGTACAATAAACCGAGAACAATCCCCGCTATTCCTATATAAAATCCATATCTTGAGCTGCGATTGTTGACTAATGATGCAACGGCAACAATAATTAACATTATTCCTGCAAGATATAGTGTGATTTGGGTTAAAAATCCAAGTAGGGCTGGATTGAATATTAGACCAATACTCAAGAATAACAGTAATAATCCCAGAATTAAATCGAGTATTGCTCCTGAGGTATTATAATCAATGATTGTCACTCCAACAACAAGTAAATATATTGACATTAGCAATACTGAAAGGCCTATTAGAGAACTGGCTCCAATAAGTCCTAGTGTTGGAAATATTATAAGAATTAATCCGAGAATTATAGCTAGTAAACTAACAAATTTAGTTTTCATATTTTCCTCCTAATATAACTTAATATTTTTTAATATTTTAATATAATGGAATGTGTTTTATCTCAACTGTTGAGCTGTTCATATCGGAATTGTTTATCTCAGCTAACCATTCACTTTTGCATTCACATTCATATTCAATTTTACTTTGAGTTAAATTATTGGCTATTATCATATGTTTTAAGTCTTTATTGCATTTCTTACAGTTGTATGGGCCACGTCTTGAACCGAATCCTGATGTGTCTAAAAGTGCAGGTATGTCAAGTTCATCACGAACAGTATTTATGATTTCAATGCAAGACCAGATCCAAGGTGGCTGGTAAGCTCCCTTTCTCCAGAACCTTTCTATAACTGTTCCGCTATGAATTGTTGCAGGACAAAATGAAAGTCTGTTGACTCCAATTGAATCGCAATATTCTGCGGTTTCAATTGCTTCTGAAATCGCTTGAGATTCGGATACTAAAATTGGTTTTACAAAAATATATGCTTTGGATTTTATGTTGTATCCTTTTTTATCTTTTAAATTTTTCATTAATTTAACTGCATTTTCAAAGTCATCTTTAGTAAAACCTTTGTTGATTTTTTTAAGACGGGTGTAGTCATTTGATGTTTCAAGGCCTATGCTCACTTCAAATAAAGTGTTTCCTATTATTTCAAAAATTTCATCCAAAACATCTTCCCTAACATATTCAGGTCTGGATTCAACAATGATTTCAGTGACATTTCCTAAGTTCATCAATGTTTTTAAAATTTCGTCACGGGCATCTTTTGGAAGTTCATATGGATTTAGGAAACTGCCTGATGCGAAGAGTTTCACTGAAATTTTATCCTCTTCAGATATGGGATGCCTTTGAAGATGCTCATGAAATATTCTTAAAATGGTTTCAGTATCAATAGGTTCCAGTGTACAGTCTGAAACATAACTGCACATGGTACATCCGCCACTGTCTCCAAGTGCCCATGCACAACCTGGTGTAGGCAATATTATAAATAATGTTTTGGCAACGCCATCATAGGTCAAATCATCATTATACCAGCTTGCTCCGACTTGTTCTGGTGTTTTCGGATCTTTTCTTTCAAATGCTTTTTGTCTTATCTCTTTGGTTAATTTTTCAATTTCCATTATAATACCTGCAATATAATAATTATAATGTTATATAGTTAGAATTTTTTTATAATTAAAACTGTTGTTAAAAAATAGTTGGTTAATAAGTTGTGTGTAATGGTTTAAAAAAATAAAAAAAAGAAAAAGTAAGCAAGTTTAGAAACTTGCGATTACGTCTCCTAATAATTTAATGGATTCTTCTACGTTTTTACCAACAGGGGATCCTGCTACGTATTGAGTTACGCCCATTTCAGCTAAGCCTTCAATTTTAGGGATGAACTCATCAGGAGTACCACATACGGAGAATGCGTCTAATGCTTCATCAGTTACAGCACCGATAGCTCCACCGAAGTCACCTTTAGCTAAGAAAGCACCCATTTGTTCGTTGAATCCTTCAGGTAATCCGTGTCTTTCGATAACTGGAGCAGGGGATCCTGCTGCAATGAAAGCAACAACGATTTTTGCAGCGTTTTTAGCTGCGTCAGAGTCAGCACCAATGGAAGTTGCAGTGTATGCACCTACATCAAATGCTTTGTCTCCACCAGCTGCTTCAATACCTTTTTTAATCATAGGCATAGCTGCTTCGTAATCTTTAGGGTTGGAAGCGTTAATTAATACACCATCTGCGATTTCTCCAGCGGTTTCTAACATTTTAGGTCCTTGAGCACCCATGTAAATAGGGATGTGTTCTTGTACAGCTTTTGCTCCACCTAATGCTGCTCCACCTTCTGTTTTTTCTCCAGCTAATAAAGTGTTAATGTCTGCGATTGCAGCTTTAATAGTGGATACAGGTTTGGTCCATTCAATTCCTAAAGCATCGAAAGTTGCTTTGTCACCAGGTCCAATACCGAAGGTTGCTCTTCCTTCTGAGATTTCGTCAATGGTTGCGATTGCAGATGCAGAAATTGCAGGGCTTCTTACGTATGGGTTGGTTACACCAGGACCCATTTTAATGGTTTCAGTTTCAGATGCAATTAATGCTAAGGTTTCGTATACGTTTTTATTGTTGTAGTGGTCTGTGATCCATGCGTATTCAAAACCGACGTCTTCTGCTAATTTTACTAAACTTACTAATTCATTTAATGGTATTTGAGGTACGAATTCTATACCGAACTTCATATTTTATCACCAATTAATATATTGGAATAGCAATATATAAAGTAATTATTATTTGAATTAGATAGAAAGTTTTAAATATAATCTATGTAATGGCTATTCTAATATTATAATAAAAATATGGGTATTACTAAAAATATTTTTTTTATTAATTGTTTTGTTTGATTGTGTTCAAATAACTTTTAAAAAAATTTTTAAAAATTATTATTTATATTGTTTAGTTTTATTATTTTATAGTATTAATATCTATTATTCATCTAATAATCTAAATAATATTATCTTATTCTATATTTTAATATATTTTGCAATGTTTTTTAATTGAATTTGTTACTATAATTTGTCTCTCTATTAGATGTGCTATATGTTTTATGGCGTTGGTTTAAGTCTTATTGTATTTTACAATCTTGACTATGATGACTGCTTTTCCGCATGTAGCTATAATTTATCATATTTATTATATTAATTACTTTAATATCATGAATGTGCTTTTGTGAGTACTTGAGTTTTTTCGGGTATGATGTAAGTTTTGTAGATGTGGTGAAATTTGATTATAGAATCTTTTATATCAAATTTATTTTAGTGTATTACACTCGTCTATATTTTTTTATGTGTACTTCAATAATAGTACTGTTATGTGTTCAATTCTGTTTGATCCTGGCAGATGCTACTGCTATTGGGATTCGATTAAGCCATGCAAGTCGAACGAGTTTAGGCTCGTGGCGTACGGCTCAGTAACACGTGGATAACCTACCCTTAGGAC
>JAFUIW010000073.1 GCA_017473945.1 Methanobrevibacter sp.
AATAACTAATTTTAAATACTTTAAAATTCATAATATTTATAAAAATATTTTTGATTATTTAATGGGTCCGGTTCCATTAAATAATTTCTGTTAAATTTAATTATTTTATTGGATATGTTCGATTTTAAAGAACTTATTCAATTTAATAAAACTTTAATTTATTTTCTATAAAATAATATTTGTTCGATTTCATAGAATAAATCCAATAACAAAAAACATATTAGTTAGTTAAAATAAAATATGATTAAATAAAAGGAAGTGTTTAACATGAAAATAATGCCTATTTCAATGCCAAAGGATATTAACAAATACTTTTTTAATAGAACAAAAGACATTAACATGATTAACACACAGTTATCCACAGTAAAATTAGATATTCCCCCACAACTGTTATAGTGTTCTAGAAAATTAATTTATTTTATTTTAAAAAAACTTTTTCTAAAAAAGTATATATACTAATTTTAACCATAAATAATAATCATGAGTATGGAAAATTTAAAATCTAGAACTGATTTATCGTTAGATGAAATAAATCAATTGTTAGATAATGAAAAAGATGTCAATGTATTTAAAAAATTACTTTATTTCAAATTTAAAGAAATGGGATTTTCAAAAATCAAATCCTGCGAATTAGCAGGATTTCCAGAATCAAGCAGATATTATCTAGAAGATATGTGGGCTGAGGGAGGATATAATTCATTAATACCTCATTATGGCGGTGGACGTAAATCCAAACTATCCGATAAACAATTAAATGACTTAAAAATTAAACTACAATCCAGGGATAGTTGGCTTGTTGATGATGTTAAAAAATTAATTAAAGATGAATTCAATGTTGAATACGAATATCAAAGTGTAAGAAGTCTATTAATCAGATTAAACGTGCCTATTGCCAATTATTTCGAAATTGAACGTGACACTAAAAAAATTTCAAAAAATGTCATTGACAACTTTGAAGACATTTCAGAAAAAGATAAAAAAGAAATTAAAGAAATCATACTCAAAATGAAAGAAGAAAAAAACCTATTTGTTTATCAAAAATTATCATACCTATTATTTAGAAAAATAGGATTCTCCAACAAAGAAGCATCCCAATTCCTAAACGTGACAACAGTTACTGGAAATAATTGGCTCAAAGCTTGGGAAAATAAAGGATATGAAGGATTACTGCGAAAAAAAGGTCAAGGAAGAAAATCAAAATTAACTAAAAAACAATTGGAAACTCTTAAAAAAACTAAGTGAAAGAGACGACTGGTTAGTATGGGAAATAAAAGGATTAATAAAAAGATTATTCAATACAGATTATCATTTATCCTATATTGTCCCATTACTCAAAAATAAATTCAATATAAAATATGGCAAGCCATATAGACGAGATTATCGCCGAAGCCCCTATTATAAATCAACTTTTAAATTAAATTTATTTCAAAAATTTAGAAAATATTGTCTCAAATATGATGAAAAAACAAGCAATATTATTGATCTAAACTCAAATAAAAAAGTCTTAATATTCAGTTTCGACGAATCTGCATTTCAATTCGTAGGAAATTACATTAAAGTAATTTCACTAACCAAACCACAACTATCAACAGACACAAACAGATATTCCTGCAAAGCAGCAGGTTTCTATTCACTAACTCCCGAAGGAAAAGATTACATCACTTTTATGGAAAATTCAACCAAAGAAACAATAATGAATCTTTTAAAAGACATCAGAAAACAAAACCCCAAAGAAATCATATTCCTTTTGATAGATAATTTCTCATCACACAAAGCAGACGTTGTAAAAAATCTTGCAAAAGAATTAAACATCGAATTATGTTATTTACCCCCATATTCGCCCCAATTACAACCAATAGAAAAAGTATGGTACAAAAACAAAAGAGACAACATGCAATACAAAATTGACAAAATCAAAAACTTCAAAAAAATGGATAAAGATGAAAAACTAAACAAACTAAAAGAAATTGTAGAAGATTCATTTTATAAAACTGTTAAATCAAAAACAATGTGGAATAAAGTTTTAAATAATTATATTAAACCACCAATTAAAAAATTACATCCACGCTACAATTCAGATGTAAAATTAGAAATAGTTAATTAAAAGTATATTAAAATAATATATAAAAATGTAAATTTAATTTTCTAAAACACTATAATTAAACATTATGTGTAATTGATGTTGAATATTTTCGTCGTATGACTACGGGAGGTTCAAACATACTCTTTTCTGCTATTGCTAATGATTAATATTTTATAGATATTGGAATGCGATATTTTTAATTGGTTATATAAGAATTGCTGAACTTATTGTGGTCAAAAAGTATATTATGTATTTTTGCAACAAATAATTAGTTATAAAAATATCAGTTTATATGTCATTATAACTTAATTAATTAAAAATAAATAAGAACACTAAATATTTCTTGGAATTATTTAGTGTTGGTACTTGACAATAATTTAATATTAGTTTAGTTCTTCAGTAAGAAAATTTAGGAGATTGATGTGTTTTACACCATCTCGAGACCTATCAAATTGATCCATAGTTATTATGTATTTTGGATAGTGGTCTTTAATTTTTGAAAATGGCCTAAATTCTCTTTCAATTGTTTTTTCGCTTTCAAGCAGATAGCTTACCTGAACATATATTGTCTGATTATGTTTTCTGCATACAAAATCAACTTCATAATCTTTTGTTTTTCCAATTGTTATTTTCCAACCTCTTCTTAAAAACTCAAAATAAACAATGTTTTCTATGACTCGTCCGATATTGTCAATGTTTCCTTTTGCTTTTGCTTCACAAAAGCCATGATCTGTTACATAATATTTTTCATTGAATTTTAAAATGCCTTTGCCTTCTAAATCTTCTCTTTTCACTTTTTTTATGAAGCATGCATTTTCAAGGTATTTGAGATAGTTGGTTATTGTTTTGTTTGAAATCTTAATGTTCATTTCTTTTTTATAATATTCTGCAATGCTTGAAGCCGAGAATATCTTTCCAATATTGTCAAAGAGGAATGTTGTTAATCTTTCGAGGATATCAATATCTCTTATTTGATATCTTTTTACAATATCTTTGTAAAAAATTGAGTTAAATAAATCATAGATGTAGTTTATTTTTTGTGTTTTGTCAAGCAGGAATGTTTGGGGCATTCCTCCATATTGTAAATATTCATTAAACATGTCCAAGCTATTTTCTTTTTGGTGGAAATTAAGGAATTCTTGATAGGAGAATGGGTACATTTTTATTTCGTAATATCTTCCGGTTAAGTGGGTTGCCAATTCTCCGGATAGTAGCTTTGAGTTTGAGCCTGTGATGTAGATGTCACAGTCATAATCTACTTTATATCCTGCAATAGATCGTTCCCATTTTTTAACATTTTGAATTTCATCAAAAAATAACTATACTCTTCCTTTTTTGTTTTTTATTGATTTTTCAACAATTTTGTCTAATTCTGCACCATTTTTAATGTTTTTATATTTTTTGCTGTCAAAATTAATTAGTATAATGTTTTGTTCTTTTATTCCTCTTTTGAGGAGTTCTTCTTTAATCAATCCTAACATATATGACTTTCCACATCTTCTAATACCAGTAATCACTTTGATTAATTCATTGTCGATTAATGGGATGATTTGCCTCATGTATAAGTCTCTTTGAACCATAATGTTATTATATTTTTTTAGGTATATAAGACTAACTTTTTAAATTTTTTAATATTTTAGTTTTATAATACTTACTATTCTTATTTCAATTTAAAGTTAGGTTTATGAGAAAAATTTAGTGTCAAAGTTTCTGTTGCATATGTTTTCAAGATTGATTTAATTAATATTTTCATAGGGGAATTTTAATGAAAAATGAACTGGTTAGATTAATAGAAAGTAATATGGAACCTTATCTAATGAAATTCAAATAGTACAACTTAATGAAAGTCTTAAAAGTATTTTGAATGAATTTGAAGTGTTTAAAAAGGACAATAATTTATCTGTTGATGAATCAAAAGAAAATCATGAATTATTAATGTCTTTTCTTTCAGCCAAACAAATTGAAGGTTGTTCTGAAAAAACTATTAATTATTACAGAAACACGATTTTCAAGATGTTGGAGTCAGTTAATCTTAAAATCGAAAGCATCGCAACTGATGATTTGAGAAAATATTTGGCAGAATATAAAAATCAGAGTAATGCATCCAAATCAACGATTGACAATATCAGGCGAGTTTTGTCTAGTTTTTTCAGCTGGCTTGAGGATGAGGGATATATTTCAAAAAATCCCGTTAGAAGAATTCATAGGATTAAAACCAAAAGGGTTGTTAAAGATGTTTTAAGCGATGAGAATTTTGAAGTCCTAATGGACAAGTGCGATAACATTAGGGATTTGGCAATGATTGAGCTTTTAGCATCAACCGGTATACGCGTAGGGGAACTTGTAAATCTAAATATTGATGATGTTCTTTTTAGTGAAAGGGAATGTGTTGTATTGGGCAAGGGTGACAGCGAACGTATAGTTTACTTTGATGCAAAAACAAAAATTCACCTTCAAAAATACTTGGAGTCAAGAAACGACAATAATCCCGCACTATTCGTGTCACTTAGAAAACCTCACAATCGGCTGGGAATTCCTGGTGTTGAAAAAAGAATGCGAAAACTTGGCAATGAAGCTGAAATCAAAAAGATACATCCGCATAAGTTCAGAAGAACAATGGCAACAAATGCAATTGATAAAGAAATGCCGATTGAACAGGTTCAAAGGCTATTGGGTCATGTGCAGATTGACACTATCATGCAATATGCAATGGTGAATCAAAACAACGTGAAAATATCGCATAGGAAATTCATCGGATAATATTGTTCGTATTTTAAATTTTAGGTGTTTTGGAGGATATTTCTTCCATTATTTTCTTAAAATGGTATGTATAAAAATATCAGTTTATCTGCCCCCGTTCTTCAAAATCGTTATGTATTTATATATTCGTTGATAGACTTTTAGTCATGTTTTAGAAGTTTTAAACAAAGGACATGTATTTTTATGATTGTTTGAATGATATAAAACATTTTTTAGCATAGAATTTTCAGGAGTTCAAGGAGATAATGAAATACAAGAAAATAATGTTCATGCTGGTGCTGGCCATATTCATATTCGGTGCGGCCAGCGTCTGTGCCAGTGACGTGAACGATACAGTAATTGCCAGTGAAGATACAAGTCAACTGGAATTATCTGCAGGTAGTGAACTGGATGCGGATAATCTCAAGACAAGTGAAAAGAACACTATACTGACACAAACAACTACTGATGAAAGTATGAGTAGAGAAATTGATTCAGAAGTATTAGGTGCTGATATGGGTACCTATTCGGGTTTATCTGAAGAGATTGGTTCTGGAGGAAACATTGAATTGATACATGATTATTATACTTACGATTCAGGATCAACTATTGAAATTAGTGATGACAATAGTGTTATTGACGGTAAAGGTGCTGTTATTGATATGGCAGGATCAAATAAGCAAGCATTTGATGTTAGTGCTTCAGGTGTGATAATTAAAAATTTAACAATTAAAAATGCAAAATATAATGCTTTGGGAGGAGCTATTTTGTTTGGTCGTTCAGGTACTGTTGAAAATTGCATTTTCACTAATAACTCAGGAACATCCTCAGGTGGTGCAGTTTACTTCTCTAATACTGGTACTGTGACAAACTGTACTTTTGTTGGTAACACTGCTTCTGTAGATGGTGGTGCAGTTTATTTCTCTAATACTGGTATTGTGACAAATTGTAATTTTATTAATAACAAAGCAACTGGAACTGCTGGAGAAATGGGAAGTTCGGGGGATGGTGGTGCCGTTCATTTTACTGGTGATGGTACTGTGACAAATTGTAATTTTACTGGCAACACTGCAACTGGAGATGATGGTGGTGCCGTTCATTTTACTGGTGATGGTACTGTGTCAAATTGTACTTTTGTTGGTAACACTGCAGGGCGTAGTGGTGGTGGTGCTGTTTACTTCTCTGATACGGGTATTGTGACAAATTGTAATTTTACTAATAACAAAGCAACTGGAGGTTCTATTTACGGTGGTGCTATCTGGATATATTCTGGTACTGTGACAAATTGTAGTTTTACTAACCACTCTGCGAATTATGGTGGTGCTGTCAGGATGGGTTCTGGTAGTGTTGAAAATTGTAATTTTACTGATAACACCGCAACTAGAGATGGTGGTGCTATCTGGATATATTCTGGTACTGTGACAAATTGTAATTTTACTAATAGTTCTGCAACTGGGGCTGGTGGTGCAGTTTACTTTTATGATAACAGTGAAGTGACAAATTGTAATTTTATATATAATGTTGCTAAATCTTCAACATTGGGTGGAGGAGCAATCTTCTTTATGATTTCAGGCAATGTAGCAAAGTGTAATTTTACTGATAACTCTGCTTCTTTTGGTGGTGCTGTCCTGTTTGGTGGCAAGGGTAACATATCAAATAGTAATTTTACAAATAATTCCGCTTCTAATGGCGGAGGTGCTATTAATATGGCTTCAGGTAGTGTTGAAAATTGTAATTTCACGGACAACAAAGCAACTTCTAGTAGTGGAGGTTCAATTTGGTTTACTGGCAATGGTGATGTGATAAATTGTATCTTTACTAACAATTCTGCAACCGGTGATGGGGGTGCTGTCTATTTCTATGAGGGTGCTACTGGCAGGATTATAAATTGTAATTTTACTGATAACATTGCAACTAGCTATGGTGGTGCAGTTTACTTTAATGAGACTAGTACTGTGTCAAATTGTAATTTTACTGGTAACAATGCAAATGGAGATGGTGGTGCAATTTACTTCTTGGATCAAGGTACTGTGTCAAATTGTAATTTTGCTGATAACACTGCAACCTATGGTGGTGCAGTTTACTTCTTGGATACTGGTAATGTGACAAATTGTAATTTTACTAACAACACTGCAACATCTCAAGGTGGTGCTATTAGATTCAGGGGTTCAGGTACTGTGACAAATTGTAATTTTACTAACAACACTGCTTCTAGAGATGGTGGGGCTGTTTACTTCTGGGGTCAAGGTAATGTGACAAATTGTAATTTTACTGGCAACACTGCAGACAATGGTGGTGCAGTTTACTTCTATCAAGGTACTGGTAGTGTGACAAATTGTAATTTTGCTGATAACACTGCAACCTATGGTGGTGCAGTTGACTTCTTGGGTCAAGGTACTGTGTCAAATTGTAATTTTGCTGATAACACTGCACCCTATGGTGGTGCAGTTTTCTTCTTGGATACTGGTAATGTGACAAATTGTAATTTTACTAACAACACTGCAACATTTGTAGGTGGTGCTATTAGATTCAGGGGTTCAGGTACTGTGACAAATTGTAACTTTACAAACAACACCGCAACATCTCAAGGTGGTGCAATTAGGTTTGATAGTACAGGTACTGTGTCAAATTGTAATTTTACTGGCAATAATGCAACTGCTGGTTCTGCAATTTACTTCCACAGTACATCAGCCAATAAAACTGTTTCTAATTCTCGTTTTTTAAACAATAGAGCAAATGCAAAAGCTTTAGAAATAACTAAGAATGATAATAATATTACAATTACTTTCACAGGCAGGAATAACCTTTTAAATGCAATTTATTCTAGTAATGATGCTGAAGTTACTTTTACCAATGTGACATATTGGGGAGCAAAGGGAATTACAACAGTCAGTGCTACAATGTCTGGATCCAATAAGGCCACCGGCCAAAACATCACTGTAGGGGTAGTTGTTAATAACGAGCTTGTTTTAAGTGATGTTATGGTCACAGATGAGAACGGTATGATTGTTTTGGATATAAGTGCAGGTGAAAATTATTACATAAGCGCTCGCCATGACACAGATTCATACTACACTGAAGCTGAAAAAACAATCACAAACAACACTAAATTCAATGTTAATGTCACCTCCCAGACAACCACTAACAAGACTGTTAACATCACTGCAAAATCAAATATCTACAGTGAAGTTATGCCAGGTAAATTACTATTTATCTTACCAAACGGTACCCAAATCAATGCGACTTATGGTACTAATGGTACCTGGTGGGCAGAACATACCTTTGACGCTTACGGTGAATATAAAGTCAATGCAACATATGTTGGACTTGACAATGTCACTATCAACAATGGAACTATAACAATTAATAAAGTCAATTCAACAATAACCTTGGACAATATTGTTTTAGATTATGGTGAAACCAAGAATGTCACTGTAATAACTACAGGAGCCACTGGAATCACAGCTAAGATTGATGGTAATGATGTGACTGTTATTAATAATTATACTATTCAAATTCCTGTTTTAGATGCAGGAACCTACAATTTAACTGTAACAACAATACCTGATGATGATCACAACCCTGTAACTAAAGAAGTCAACATCACTGTCAATAAGGTTAATTCCACTTTAACATTGGATGATGTTGTTTTAGATTATGGTGAAAGTAAAAACATTACTGTAACAACTGAAGGAGCAACTTGCATTACTGCTAAGATTGATGGTGTTAATGTAACTGTCAGTAATTATACTATTCCAATTTCAGGTTTAGGCGCAGGAAATTACACATTAACTGTAACAACAATAGCTGACAAAAATCACAATCCAGTAACTAAAGAAGTCAACATTACTGTAAATAAATTATCTACTGAAATCATTTTAGCTAATGAAACACTTGATTTAAAAGTAGGTGATGAGGTCCCTGTTTTAGCGAATTTAACTCCTGCCGGTGCAGGTAGTTTAACTTTCACATCCAGTAATGAAGATCTTGTTTTTGTTGAAGATAATGTAACTATTGTTGCTAATAGTCAAGGTCAAGCAATTATTACAGTCAGTTTTGCCGGTAACGAAAATTATACTGCTGCTGAAAACAAGACAATAACCGTTAATGTCGAATTGAACGACGCTAGTGTCAGTGTTGAAAATGCTACTTTGAATTTAAAAGTAGATGAAACATGTGCAATTAATGCAACTATAGAACCGGATACAATAATGCTTAAAATTAAGTACACATCTAGCAATGAATCTGTTGCCACTGTAGATAAAAATGGTATTGTTACCGCTGTCGGTGAAGGTAGAGCAATCATTACCCTTGAAGTTGGAGATGATGAAATCTATGCTAAAAACTCAACCACCGTTACAGTAACAGTAAGTAAAATAAACACAACTGCTGATGTTTCTATTCCTGAAAATATCACTGTAGGTGACAATTCAACCGTTAATGTCATCTTACCTGCTGATGCTAAAGGCAATGTCACAGTTAAAGTTGACGGGGAAGTTGTTGATACTGTACCTGTAAAAGATGGAAATGCTGATGTTACAATTCCTTCAATGAGTGCTGGAAACCACACTGTTGAAATAGCTTACTCCGGTGACGGTAAATACAATCCTATAAACGAAACTAAAGAAATTTCTGTTTCTAAAAATGATATAACTCCTGAAATTACAATTCCGTCAGACATTGAATTCGGTGATAATGCTACTGTTGATATCAAGATTCCAGGTGACGCAACAGGAAACGTAACACTAACAGTTGATGGTAAAGTTGTTGGTACAGTTCCTGTAACAGATGGAACTGCAAGTGTCAAACTCCCAGCATTGGATGCTGGAAACCACACGGCTGAAATTGATTACTCTGGTGATGATAAATACAAATCTGCTTCAAAAACTACTACAATCGGCATAGGCAAGGATTCAACTAATATATCTGCAGCTGATGTGACTGCAACATATAAAGTCGACAAATATCTTGTAATCACATTAAAAGACAGTAAAGGAAATCCTTTGGCAAATGCTACTGTAACTGTTGATTTAAACACAATTAAAAATTATTCTACTGATGAAAACGGGCAAATTAAAATTAAAGTAAGCAATCTGGTTCCAAAATCATACAATGCAAAAATAACATTTGCAGGCAACAATAACTATCTTGGATCAGATGCCACTGCTAAAGTTGTAGTTAAAAAGGCAACTCCAAAGATTACTGCTTCCAATAAAATGTTCAAGACAACAACAAAAACCAAAAAATACGCCATAATATTAAAGGACAATACCGGCAAACCAATCAGGAATGCAAAAGTCTATCTGAAAGTAAACGGCAAAACATATAAAGCCACTACAAACAGTAAAGGCAAGGCTACATTCAAGATTACCAAACTTTCCAAAACTGGAACATTCAAGGCAACTGTAACATACAAAGGAAACAAGTACTACAACAAGGCTAGTAAGAAAGTAACTGTTAAAGTTATTTCTACCTGGAAAACAATTTCCAAAGGAAGCAAAGCAAAATCAACTGTCAAAGAGATTCAAAGGGCATTGAAAAACAACGGATATTATCTCACAGCTTACGGCCATTACCTGAAGGTTGACGGCATATATTGGGACTACACTGTAAAGGCTGTAAAACAGTTCCAGAAAGCCAAAGGTCTGAAAGTAACTGGTAAGGTTGATGAAAAGACTGCTAAAAAACTTGGAATATTATAAATAAGGATTTTAATTCCTTATTTCTCTTTTTATTTTTTTCAGATTCGTTTTTCATATTTTCATTACCGTTCCAAATATTGAATGAATTAATGTTTTAATCAAAAGTAAATTTTCTATGTTTAATTTAATTGATTCCACTTTAACATTAACGGCAAGGTTTTGGAAAATGAATTTTGATTTGCGACCTTGATATATATGAAAGGGTTTCGGAAAGTGAGTTTTGAATTGGTAATGGTGGATGTTAAAGTTAAAAATGGATGGTTATGTTTGTGTTAAAATAATTGATGTTAATTCTAATTAAATCAATAGCTGGAGTTTTGTTTTGATTAAATGAATCAACTTTAACTTTAACATTGGGGTTTTTAGATTTGGATTCTGGTTTGTGACCTTGATATATGAACAATAGGTATATTAATATCAGTTTATCTGCCAATAGAAAATTAAATAGTTTAACCAGATTTGGAAAAACTATTGGTATACTTTTGAGCGGTCTTCAATACGTCCAATATAAATGCAATTGTTTTCTACTCTAAAACAGATTCTATAATTTCCTTTTCTTGCTCTTTTGTATTTTGGATATTTTTTTACTTTTTTATAGTTAGTGTCTTCTGGATTGTTTATTATTTCTTCTAATTTTTCACGGATTATTTTGTAAGCTATTGGATTTTTCTTTTTATAGTATTTCAATTGTTTTAAAGCAGAACGTTTAAATTCAAGTTCCATATTAATCATCTAGATATGCATCAAGTTCGTCTAATGAAGAAAAGTGAACTCCTTCACCATTTGCAAATTCTTTATCTGCTTCAATTAAGTCTTTAATCTTCTGATATTCTTCATAATCATCTAATACTTTAGAGATAATGTCATTGAAAGAATCATTCTTATGTCCAATGTCTGCTAATCTTTCATGATTAAATAAACTGACTCTGATAGATTTTGTTTCCATTTATACATCACCAATAATATATTTTGTAGTTTTAAGTATATATAGTTTACAAGGTATACCTTGTATACATAATCAACAATATTGCTCCAATTTTATATTTTTTTTGTATATGGCAAAAAATATTAATATCAGTTAATCTCTCTAACATTTGGTTTTCGTTTAAAATTTTAGGTTTATATTCTAGTTAGGTGATAACATGAACTGTGGCGAAGCAATTGAAGTTTTAAAGAAATTTCCAAAAGATAAACCATTAATGATAATGGGATGGTACAGCATTGTTGAAACAGATATGCCTGAAGAGATTAACGAAATAGATTATCTTAAAGAAGTGGACTATAACACATTAGAAGTTAAAGGCGAGATAAAATACTTTGTAGCTATTGTTAGTGATAAATATCATGAGATAGCTAGTGAATTTCAATAAAACATTAACACCCACCATCACCAATTCAAAACTTAATTTCTGAAACCCGTTCAGTATATCATCATATATAATATACATTAGAAAATTTAATAGAAATATATTTAATAGTTTCTTAACTAATATATGTGTGTATGAAAATAAATAAATTAATTGTTTTAAGTTTGATTTTGCTGATATTATTCACATTATCAGCAGTATCTGCAGAAAAAAACATAACGAACTTTACAAGTAATGGGGATTTATTAACCTCAGATTCACCAAATGCTAACTTCAATGATTTAAATAAAGACATAAATGAAAGTACAAATGAATTAAAACTTACTCATGACTATGTCTACGATGAAGGCAATGACATCAATTTCACAGATGGAATTAATGTCTCCAAAAGCAACTTCCTTTTGGACGGTAACGGATATAGTATTGACGGGAACGGAAAAGCGAGAATATTTAATATAACTGGGAACAATGTCACTCTAAAAAATTTGATAATCAAAAATGCATTAAATGGTGCAGTGTCTTTCGTTCAGCCAAATGCAGAGTATTATCTGAACAATGTCACCATTCAAAACTCATCCTCCAAATATGATTCTGGTGGAATTGAATTAAGCGCTGCCAATCTGGTTGTAAACAATTCAAAATTTATTTCAAATACTGGTACTAGCAGTTCAGACATTTTTTTCAACGAAAAGTCTAATGTAACTGTTGTAAATTCCACTTTTGAAGGTGGAATCGAGTCAAAATGGTCACATATTTATTTTTCTGGCGGAGCATTGATTGTTGACGGTTCCACTTTTGCAAATTCACGTTCAAGCTATGCCAATGCAATTTATGGTGAAGATGGTAGGGTGACTGTACGTAACACTAAATTCAGGAATCTTACTGTTTTGAATAGTGCTGGTGCAATTGGCGTTAAATATGAGGTTAATTTAACTGTTGAGGATTGTGAATTTACAAATATCACTTCAGGTAAGGATGGTGGGGTGATTTTTGCTGATATTGAACAGGGTTATGTGACAATCGCCAACTCAAAATTCCATGGTTGTTTTGCGGCATTTGGAGGTGCCGTAATGCAGCTTAGAGCTGAGTTAAATATCATTAACTCAACTTTCGAAGATAATATTGCAATGTATGATGGTGGAGTATTATGGACATCATATGCTGATGTATCCATTGAAAATTCCACATTCAAGAGAAATAATGTTGTTAAAGAAGATTTGGAAATTGGGGGAGTATTGTACTTTGATAAAGGAGACATATTAATCAAGGGTTCAACTTTCATTGACAATCACGGATCAAACAAAGGGGATGCGGTATTCACCTATGATTCCAAACTCACATTACAAAACAACACCTTTAAGGATAACGGAAATGCCCTATACTCAGTATTCTCAACACAAGACATTGCCGAAGACAATAAATTCAATAATGATTTGGTTTCTGTTAACAACACATTTTATGCAACAATTGTGGTAAACGACGGAATAGAATTAACACTGATTAATAATACTCCTTATAAATTTGACACCTTACCGGATAAATTCAATTTAAAGGATTATGGATTAGTGGGTCCTGTCAGAGACCAGGGTAATATGGGTGCCTGCTGGACATTTGCAACATCCGGTGCTTTAGAATCAGCATTGCTTAAAGCAACCGGAAAATTATATAATTTTTCACAGGACAATATTCAAAATACAATGCTTCAATATTCAATTTATGGAGTTGATGGAATTTTAGAAGGTGCACAACAATCCACAGGTGTCGGATATCTTGTAAACTGGTACGGTCCATATCCAACAGATCTGGATAGATATGATGAGCTTGGAAAAGTATCCACTCATATCAACATGGCAAATGAAAGCATACATGTTCAGGACGTAGTCTTCTTCCCGGCTCGTCAAAATGCAACAGACAATGATATCTTTAAAAAAGCATTAATGGACTACGGAGCATTTCTAGTGGCAATTTATGCAGGTGAGAATTCAAAATATTATAACGAAACATCTGCTGCACGTTATTACAATGGAACTAAAGGTATAAATCATGCGGTAACTCTTGTTGGTTGGGATGATAATTATCCTGCAAGTAATTTCCTAAATCCACCTTCTGGTGATGGTGCATGGATTATTAAAAACAGCTGGGGTACAGAGTGGGGAGATGAAGGCTATTTCTACCTGTCATATTATGATACCTCATTCACTACTCAAAACCCTCAGCAGTATCCATACTATGCGGCTTACTTATTTAACAACACTGTTCCATACAATAAGAATTATCAAACAGATGCCGGACAGTTAAATAACTTTGTAGATCAATACAAGTACTTCTCAAATACCTACACTGCTCTTGAAGATGATTTAATTGCAGCCGTGGGTACTTACTTTGATAGTGAGGGAGTTGATTATGAATTTGATATTTATGTTAATGGAGTGTTAAAACACACACAAAATGGCGTAAGCCCATTTGCAGGTTATCATACCATCAAATTAACACAATACATTCCAATTTCAGCAAATGATACTTTTAAAGTTGTATTCAAAAATAGTTCTCTACCTTTCGAATGTACTTCAAGACATCATCATAAGGAAAACGTTTCATTTGGAAGTGTGGATGGTGTCAATTGGGAAGATCTTGCTAAAGATAATGTAACAGCAATATTGAAAGTCTACACTGTCGCTAAACCTGTAGTTCCATCAAAACCGGTTATCACAGGCAATAAGGATGTTGTCATGCTTTACTCAGCTGGCACCTCTTATAAGGTTCGTGTAACTATCGACGGCAAGGCCGTAGTCGGTGAATACGTAACCTTCAAATTCAACGGTGCCACCAAAAAGGTTAAAACCGACAGCAAAGGTTATGCAACTTATAAAATACCTACTGTTAAACCAAAATCAAGTAAATACGCAATCACTGCAACATATAAAGATGTAACTGTTAAAAACAAGGTTAAAGTGAACAGCATTGTTGTTGCTAAAAACCTTAAGGCTAAAAAATCTGCAAAAGTCCTTAAAATCAAAGTGACCTTGAAAAAGGTCAACAAGAAATACATTAAAGGCAAATACGTAACCTTGAAATTCAAAGGCAAAACCTATAAGGTAAAAACCAGCAAGAAAGGTGTTGCAATTTTCAAAATCAAAAAGAATGTGCTTAAAAAACTTAAAGTTGGTAAAAAATACTCCTATAAGGTTTCTTATGGTAAAGATGCTGTAAGCAAAAAAATAACCGTTAAAAAATAGGGATTATATTTTTCCCTATTTCTTTTTTTACTACCATCACCAATTCAAAACTTATTTTTCGAACCCATTTCATATAAATAAATTTGCTTTGGGTAAACAATATGCTTGAGTAGTTTTTTTTGGAAACTGACACTTGCCGTTCTGAGGAGAGAAGGAGTGAGCAATCACTCCGACTTATCAGACAACTAGTAAAATATCCTTATGACAATATATTCAAAGCCATCAATTAAAAGATGGATGATGTATCTCAATTTAAGAATCATCCTCCCGAGGGGTTTCCGGAATCTCACCAAACCAGTTGCTTCTCTTTCCGATGTAATAAAGTAAGATACCAAAAATTACAGTACTCATGGTTGAAATTATTAAATCAGACATTACTATTGTTGAGGTTGAGGATTGAATTCCGAACATGACCAGTAAGCTGAAGGATAAGTTATTAGCAGTATGGAATGCGGAACTGACTTCCAGACCATTGGCTTTCCATGCTAAAAATCCCATTACTAAACCTGAAATTATTATCCCAATGTTTCCTATACCATTGTATCCGTGGGTGAATCC
>JAFUIW010000074.1 GCA_017473945.1 Methanobrevibacter sp.
GCAATATCTGGATGAGGAATTTGAAGATTTATGCGTCAGGCTTGTTGAAAAGCTTGGACGAAAACGTGAAGTGCCATTCAGAAGGGGTAAAATTGAAAACTGGGCAAGCGGAATAGTATATGCCATTGCACAAATCAATTTTCTTTTTGACAATTCTTCAGAGCCTCACACATCACCGGATGAGATATGCAATTATTTCAACACCAAAAAATCCACTGCTTCAAACAAGGCACGTGACATTAGAAAAATGTTTGATCTGGGCCATTTTGATGAGGAATTTTCAACAAATGCGATTTTAGCCAACCGTCCAGTACATTATATGGATGAAAACGGTTTCATAATTCCTGAGCAGTTTCTCATAAACAATTCCGATTTGGAAGTGATCATGGACAGGATATGTGAATTCGGAGGTGAAATTCCCGATGATTTGAACAGGGAATTCATAACTGAACTTGTAAATTCAACCCTTTACTGCGCACCATTTTTTGATTCAGTGGCATTTCTTGAAACCGCTAGTGGGGAGAAGTACTTTGCCTTTTTCACATCACGAAGCGAGTTTTCAAAAACATATCCTGAAATTCCAAATCCTGTTCCATATCCCTTTTACGACTTCTGCCAAACGGTTCATGAAAGCGATGGAAATGTGGGCTTTGACGGCGTTATACTCAATCCCCACTCACAGGACTTGACCATACCCTGTGAAATGATGATGGCGCTCTATGAGGTGTTTGACTAGGGCTATTTGGCGATATTGAATTTTTTGACCTTCAGTTACCTAATTTTCCCATTTATTCTGATTTGCAGATTTTCATAGAAAAAGTAAAAGAAGCTCAAAAGGATTATAATGCTAAGAAAGTTCTGAATGGTTAATGATTAATTATACCTCGATGTGAATGGAATACACTTATTAACATATAAGCCACATAATTATAATATAGTAAGGTGATTTGTCATGACGTGGGAGTGGAAAATAGGCGATCCGGTCGATGATGCCACAGGCGGTTCAATGGATGCCATGAACTGGGGTCACAGAAGCAGTGACGATGATAATGGCCATAACAGCGACTCACAACATTATTCAGACAATAATAATTATGACTTCAACAGGCCCTACTTTAGCCGTGAGCAAAGAAATAAGAGGTGGCTGGGCATCAAAAAAAATATGTATGAAAACAAATTGAACGAGGCAAGAAGGCAAAGTAACGATGAGCGCAGAATAGAATATTATCTTGAAGCCTTTGAATATGGCAGACAATATTTTGAGCAGTCCGAAAAACTGGGCGTGGCTGTAGACGGAATGCCAGACAGGGACAATCTGCTCTCAAATGAGGATGTCCAATGGATTTCAGAAAAACATTATGATGAATTCTTCAAGTTGCACATATTAAGCACTGACCAAACGGAGAATCTGGAAAGGCTTTTAAAGGAATCCGGCAATGGTGATGTAATCAAAAACAATGAAGAGCTTCGCGAGAAAAGATCAAAAGAGGCAACACGCAGGAGAGGTATCGAACATACAAGATATTTGAAAAAGGATTATTTTGAGCGTATCCAAAAGGCAAATGCCCTGGCCCTGGAAAATAACTTCTCAAAAGCCATTAAGGAATATCAAAGGGCCGTAGATGAATATGATGAATTTTTCCAAAGCCCGTATTTGAATGTGGAAATGAAGCGCAACATGCCTGAAAAGAGTCTGACACCGGAAGCGGTTGACCATATCATGATAATCTACAGGAAAAATCATCCACTTCTCACATCAAAAAAGAACAATCGTAAGATCAATGCCCAAATCATTGACCTGCTTGGAGGGGACTGGGATGAGCGTCTTGCTGAAGCGGACATGGAAGTTGCCAAAATCCGGGAGCAAAAAAATCTTGAAAGACAAAGAAGAAAGGAAAAGGCTGAAGGCATTGCCGTTGATGTGATTGTAGGAGCACGCATTGTTGGAGACAGTATATTGAACAGGTTTAAAAGATAGAATGCTGTTTGTCTGGTGAAAATGCAGACTGACATGGTATGGGAATATGAAAACATAATTCTAATCATTGCCTCCAACTATTGGCAGCAACTTAAGCAAAAATTATGGAAAAGATACATCACTCTTTCAACATTTGTCGGATTTTTACCCATTTTGAAAATTAAGAGTGGAAGCTTCAAGCAAATGACTATGAAATCAGTGGGATGTAACTTTATGCAATGACAACTCATGAAATTCAGTATGGCAGTGGCTATGTGATGAGTGGCAATAGGATTTCGTGGAATTTGTTGAAATTCAAAAGCATTTGGATTACAGTTATTTAGTAAGTGAAATATAATTACACACAGCAGGTGATTTAATGGGGGACCCTTATTTCAGGGAAGATGAAAACGAACTGCCGTATCTTGTTTCACAAAAAAGGGATGACGGCACATCACGTGACAGTGAACCATATGATGATGAAGTAAGCTATGGGGATGATTTTTCATCTAATAAAAATCTGACAAATGCCGAAAGGCTTGACAACATTTTAAATTCAATGGGGCTGTTTCTGGCACAGAAGGTCATTCTTAAAAATGCTCTTGCGGCATTGCTGAATTCAAGAGACTGCACGGCACTTGAGGTCAATGAGGAGGGCTACGGATATTACACCTTTGTTTTCACACGTGAAAACGAGTATATAAAGACAACCGATGAATTTGAATACACTCTGGAATTTGATGTTCGCCGCACATTTATCGACTGCTATACCTCACACAATTATGACAGATTAATTTCAAATCCCAGTTTCAGGAATCTGATTGAAAAAACGGAAGGGGAATTCATAAGGTGCTCCGGAGGCTATGAAACCGATTATTCGATGGCATCTGATGAGTTCAGTTTCTCTGATGAAATCAATCTCCGTGTGATTTTCAGGGTAGGGTCTTTCGAAAGGTCATACAAACTGGATTTGGACAGGATGGAACTGAGTGATGATTATTATGAATACAGGTGATTAACTTTTTAAAAGCATTGTATATGGGTGTGTATAATGGAATTAAGTGATGAACTCATAGCAGAAATCAGTTATGTACAGGCATCACAGTACAGAACAAAAGTGATGAAGGCACTGGGCGGTGAAGTGAAAATGCCAAGCAGAATCGGCAAAGACACGGGGATAAAGACAAGTCATGTATCTAGTTTATTGTATGGGCTGAAAAAGCTGGGACTGGTTGAATGCATCAATCCTGAAGTTAGAAAGGGCAGGCTCTACAGGCTGACTGATAAGGGAAGGAAAGTGGTTGAAAACATGGATAATTTTGATTAATGGTGTGATTTTTTGGAATAGTATTATTTGTCATTAGGTTCAAAATATTAGTATGGCAGAGTCAAATATTGAGAAATATCTTGGAATAATAGATGTGAATGAAACCGATTTTTCAGATGATGAGATAGTGGAGATTATAGACTTTAGGGGTCTGAATTTTTTACCCGATTAAACTCATTAATTTGAGCTTGTTTTTTTAATATTTCATATTAATTTTGATTGCCTTTTGATAGTACAAAAGGATTTTTATTATTTTTAAAAAATAGAGTCAATATCA
>JAFUIW010000075.1 GCA_017473945.1 Methanobrevibacter sp.
CAATCAATATTGCTAAAAAAGTTACAAAAAACAATGTGAAAACAGTTACTGTTAAAATAAACAACTTCAAGCCTGGTGTATCATGGGGACCTAAGGCTACCAAATTCAAAAATCGTGATGCAATAGCCGGTTATGTTACATATACCGGAAATTCACAGTTTGACAAGGGAACCGGCGTAAGCGCATGGTACATCGGCAGTGGAGTAAACGGAGATATTGTACCTCACCACACTAAACTCACTAAAGTGAAATTCTACTTCAAAAACAACAAGGATTCCAAAAAAATCAAAACCAAAACAGTGACAGGAAATGGCGGACACATCAGAACAGATCTGATTAGCGGATATACCCCATACAAGGCTGTGGTTTACTATAAAAATTATTGAGTTAATTTAATTAACTCTTATCTTTTTTTATTTAAATTCAATTTTTAAAACTAAATTTCAATAAACAATTATAGAATTTAGGCATACCTAAATATTTATATATGATAAAAATATAATACAATATTAAGTAAACCTAATCAAAAACAGGAGGTAAAAAATGATTATTGGAATCGAAAACCTAAAAAAACAAAAAGAAGAAGAAGAGTCAGAATAATGTTAAAAAACAATTAACATTATCACTCCTTATTTTAACACCACATTTTTTTAAACTAATCCAAAACCACTTTAAACAATAATTTTTTCAATGTTGCAACCTCTTCATCAGTCAGGTTTGATGTGACGTTTTCTTCCCAATTAGAAACCATATCAATAATCTCATCAGTCTTTTCAATTCCCGATGAGGTAAGCTCAACTATTTTTATGCGTCTGTTTTCGGGATTTTCATGTCTTTCAATGTATCCTAAATCTTCAAACTTTCTTAAAAGCTTTGCAGTATAACCTTCACTTACCTTGAATAGCTCAACCAGTTCCTTTTGAGTGGTGTTTTCACTGAATCGAATTCTTAACAAAAACGGAACTTCATTACGTGTTATTTCAGATTCATCAAATACATCCTTTAGATAAATTCCATAACTGGCAATCATTTCCTCAACATAATGATAAATGAAAATGTTTTGAGCGTTTCCCTCTTTAAATTGACTTGGCAATGCCATATTTATCCCCTATATATTATATCTGTTTGTTCTTAAAAATATTAATGCCAAATCCACAATCATTACGACAATGGCCGCAAGCATTACATACTGAACTCCCATTCCCAAAACGACTGCGCCTGCAATTGTGGTTCCTAAAGTGATACCGACATTCCCCATACTTAAAAATATACCATTTGCAAATTCAGGTGCATCAGGAGCTGCTGATACCATCCAGTACTGTGAAATGTCATTACCAATTCCAGCAAGCAATCCCCATATAATCATTAATGCAATCATTGGTATTTTAAGACCACCTAACATGAATACTGCCACCATCAGAACTGAAAAGATTATTGGAAATGTCAAAACGGTAAGTCTTGTTTTTGTGTTCAGCAATTTTGCTCCAGCCCAGTTTCCAACAATTGAAGCCACACCATAAATAAACAATACAATGCTCAGTTCTGTTCCAAAAATGTTAGTAATTGTGTTTAAAAACTCTGAAATGTATGAATATGCAGTATACATTCCACCATTAAGGAAAATCACACCCAAAACAGATACAATGAAAACTCCTGTTGTTGCAACCTTAACCTGGTTTCCATAGGACTGTTCCTTTCCGGGAAGGGAAGGGAAGAATATTACTGTTGCAATCAATGCGATAAATGTCACAAGAGCGAAGCAAAGCATTGAGAACTGATATCCGAAGTTTGTTGCTACAAATGTTGTTATCGGAACTCCAACAATCATCCCTGCAGAAACGCCCATTATAACCTTACTGACTGCATCCTGCGCCTTTTCAGGCTCAACAATCTCAGCGGCAACTGTCAGTGCAAGACCGCAGTAGATCGGATGGAAGATTGCGGGAATTATTCTGCAGACCAATGCAATGTTGAAATCTGTTACAAACGCACCGATTGTTGAAAACACTGTAAAGACAGTCAAAACCAAAATGAAACTCTTTTTTCTGTCGAACTTTGAAAACACTAACGGCATGAATATACCGCAAATAGCTATTGTCAGTGCAAACAAGCTTACGAATAGTCCTGCCTGTGTTATGTCCACGTTGAAATACTGGGCAATTTGAGGTAAAATCCCCACAACACCCATTTCAGTGCTCAATACTCCAAAAGTACCGAGCATCATAATATATATTATCAAATTTTCATTTTTCATTATATCCCACATATACTTTCTTAAGATAACTCTTTCATTAGGAAAGATTTATATATTATTATATTCTACTTATTATTATATAAAACTTTTTACATTGTGTTAAAAAAATGACATAAAATAGGTGAAAAAATGAAAAGTTTCAAACTAAACGATGGAAATGAAATTCCTGCAATCGGATTTGGAACATTTGAAATCCCTGCAGACGGAACAACATACGAAACCGTGAAAAAAGCATTGGACTTTGGAATAAGACATGTCGATACTGCAGCAGCATACTTCAATGAAGAGGAAGTTGGAAGTGCAGTAAAGGACAGCGATGTGGACCGTGAAGACGTATGGATAACTTCAAAAATGTGGTTGCAAGATTATGCTTATGAAGATGCCAAAAAAGCTATAGACACTTCATTGGAAAAACTTCAAACCGATTACATGGATTTATATTTACTTCACCAGCCTTACGGAAAAGTGGATGAGGCATGGAAAGCACTAGAGGAAGCAAAAGATGAAGGAAAAATCAAATCCATCGGTGTAAGCAACATGACCCCAAAACTCTGGATGAAATGGGTTCCTGATTTCGATACCCTTCCAAGCGTAAATCAGGTCGAATTCAACCCATATATCCAACAAAAGGAACTAAGGGAAATTTTAGATAAAGATGATGTTAAAATCCAGGCATGGGGACCTCTTGGAAGAGGAAACAACTCCCTTTTAACCGATGATATTATTACAGGTCTTGCTGAAAAATATGAAAAGGATGCAGGCCAAATCATCTTAAGGTTTGAAAACCAGGAAGGAATCATAGTATTTCCCAAATCAACCAAAGACGAACGCATCAAATCAAACATGGACATTTTCGACTTTGAATTAACAGAAGATGAAATTTCACAAATAAGAGCGCTTGATACCGGAAGAGGATCCCATGACCCTGATGCACCAGGTGTTGGTGAAATGTTAATGAATGCGTTTGACGTTCATGCAAACGATTAAAAGATAAATTTTAATTAATTTATCTTATCTTCTTTTTTTGAATCCATAATCAATTTTATAAGTGAAATCACACCAATCAGTGCAGTTATAGACTCAATGGCTGCAGATGAGAAATCAAGAATTGCCAAAAAGTAAACAATATAAATTCCGCTGTTTACGATAAAACTTGTTTTAATTGGCTTGATTGTTTTTAAGTAGTAATTACAAAGTGTAATTTGTATAATGGCAATAATCGGCAGGAGTCCGACAAATCCTAATGTGTTTACGGCCAAACCCAAGACAACTGAAATAATTATGAAAAATACTGTCCATTTCATGTTCAGCCGGTCATAATAAACCATAAGATTTCTTGAGGCTGCAATGGCCATGGTAACTACACCCGTCCATGAAAAGAAAAAAACAGAAGAAATCATCAAAATAAATGCATTCAAGAACTGGTAGAAATAGGCCTTCTTCTCATCATTGACCCACATGCTCAGAATTATGAAAATCCCCGCAATCAGTGAGATGATGTTACCTATTACTAAATTTATTGCCCAATCCATATTACACTATATTTAGTTCATAATAAAAATTATTTTCTAAGAGCAAATATGCAAACCGGTAGAGCCAGAAGAGTGATTATTGATGATATGAAATAAACCGGAGAATATCCATTGTTTGCAAATATTCCTAAAAGTGCCGGTCCAAAACCCATTGTTGCATCACAGAAGATGAAAAATGTTGAAACTGCATAAGACCTGCGGTTTTCAGATACGTTTCTTGTAACGATTGTGGTGCATGCAGAGTTCAGAGTTCCAAAACCTATAGCTGCACAAATCGCACAAACAACTACAGTCCATGTTGATGGATAAACCGCTATCAAGAACAATCCGATTGCCTGAGCAATTATTCCAGTGCAACAGACAATCATGTCCCCACCCCTGTCCTGGATTTTACCTGCAATAGGTCTTGATACGATTAAAACAATGCAATATATTATGAAAAACCATGAAAATGCATCAGTCAAATTAATTTCTGCCGCATAAAGCCTGTTAAATGATAAGATTGAAATATATCCTAGGCTTGTAAGTGCTGTGAAAAATGAAACAGGTATTGCACTGACTTCAAAAATCTTATCAATGCCAAAGGAAGAGTCATTATCTTTAGGATTATTTCCGGGATCATGAGCTGAAACATCAACAAAATAAATGAATATCAAAGCCAATGCGGAAAAAATGCTTGCCAATACAAAACAGCCGTGAGAACCCGTAAAGTCATATGCAATGCCACCAATGAAAGGTCCAAGACCTACCGCCAGAGTAGTTCCAAGCATGAAGTAACCGAATGCCTCTCCAAAACGTTTTTTGGGAAGCACATCAGAAGCTATTGTCACTATTGCATTGGCTGAAGCCCCAAAACCAATTCCATGAATGAATCTGACAATGATAAGCAGTGTAACATCACTGACTAAAAAATATAAAATGCATGAGAGGAAATGTATGCTCATGAAAATCAAAGCTGTCCTCTTCCAGCCGATTCTCTCCAATGCGTTTCCTGAATATATTCTGGAGCATAATCCCCCGAAAATGTAAATTCCAGAAACAAGACCTGCAATCATTGCTGAAGAACCCATTGCAGTGGCATACTCAGTAACGGTAGACATCAATACATACATCACAAGAGCAGTGAAAAGCAAAGCTCCAAAAACTAGAAAAAATGATTTTGTAAATATCTTGTCTTCATCTACCCTAGCATTCATTAATTAAAAATAGTTAAAAAGAATTTAAAATGTTTTCGTTTTGAAAAATGAAAAAACTAATGATTTTTTAATATCTAAAAAATCATCACTAAAAAAATAATGTTTAATCACTGACATCATAATCGTCAATCATCACATAATTGAACTCAGGATGTTTGGCCTTAATCTCGCTTAAAATTTTCTCTTTGACTGATTCACGGTCCGCATCAAAGTCAACGATAATATCAAAGGTTATTAAATTTTCCTCTTCATAAACAATGAAACCGTGGATTTCCAAGATTTCCTGATATTTTGAAGCAATATGATACAAGTCATCACGGATATTGCTGTATGTATCGTTATGCGCATAAATTCCAACAGTTAAAATTATTGAGAATTCCTTGAATATTTTAGCGGAAATCTGCCTTGATAACTTTTGTATGTCAACTGCTGTTAGGGAATCATCTATTTCAACATGAACTGACCCTTGCATGTCTTCAGGCCCATAGTTGTGAAGGCTTAAATCATATGCACCATAAACGCCCGGAACTTCAAGAATGGAAGCCTTGATTTTGTGGGACAATTCTGAATCGACTCTTGCACCAATCATGCTGTCCAAGGTTTCCCTCAGCATGTCAATACTTGCTTTTATAATTACAATTGAAATGATAACTCCCAAAATTCCTTCAAGGGAAATGTGGAAGAATATTGAAATGATAGCTGCAATTAAAGTAGAAAGAGACAAGATTGCATCGAAAAATGCGTCACTTCCTGAAGCAACAAGAGCCTGGGAGTTGATATCCTCACCGACACGCTTTACGTATTGGCCCAAAACAAATTTAACGACAACTGCAACCGCAACAATTACAAGAGAAACAGTTGTATAATTTGTAACGTCAGGTGTGAATATCTTAGGCCATGATTCCATAAATGCTGTGATACCTGCCCATAAGACAATAGCTGCAATAATTACAGATGAGAAATATTCAATACGACCGTATCCATATGGGTGGCCCTTATCAGGAGCCTTGCCTGCAAGTTTAGTTCCGATAATTGTAATGATGGATGACAATGCATCAGTTAAATTGTTGACCGCATCCAAAGTAATTGCAATAGAATTAGTGACAATACCTACAAATGCCTTGAATGCAACCAGTATAATGTTAACAACAATGCCTATTATACTTGTTTTTACAATTTTATCCTGTCGTGACATGTTTATTAATTTTGACTTTTTATTAATTTAAATTTATTTGAAAAATGAAATCTTTTCCAATTTCAGCAACTCAATCTTTCTATCGATTCCGCCAGCATATCCTGTTAATTTGCCGTTTGCCCCTAAAACTCTGTGGCAGGGTATTAAGATTGAAATTGGATTGTGGCCCACAGCACCGCCTACCGCCTGAGCAGACATTGTTGGAGATATTCTTGAAGCAATCTCACCGTATGTCATTGTTTCACCGTATTTAATCTCAGACAATATCTTCCAGACCTTGACTCTGAATTCAGTGCCCTTCGGATTCAGCTTGAAATTAATTAAAGGATTTTTACCGGCAAAATAATCATCAAGCCACATTTTAACTTCCTTAAAAATAGTCAAATCATCATCTATTTCAAGCTCTAATGATGGAAAGTGTTTTTGCCCGTAAAACCAGACCCCACAGATAGCTTCACCGTCACTTACAATTAGCATTTTACCTAACGGTGAGTCGTAATCTGTAGAAAAATACATCATTTAATCCCTTTTTATAATTTGCCAAATTTTCCAGACGGATTTTCTGTTCATTTTTGATATTGCACGTTGTGTTGGAATCTTCATAGGACACACATCTTCACAAGCCAGTGTCTTTAGACAGTGCGGATAGAAATGGTCATTATATTTCTTTTTGATTGATTTTGTATGGTCTTTGTCACTTTCCAGTGAAATCAGTTTGGATGCTGAAACCGCAACCTGTGTTCCTACAAAATCATCAAATCCGTAGTTCGGACATGCCTCTGTGCAGCATCCGCACATAAGACACATTGACATTTCATAATCAAAATTTAAATCATCACTAACATTTGCATCGCTTTCAAGCCATTGTTCACAGTCTTTCATCACATCATGCAAAACAGACCTGTCAACCTTCAAGTCATTTACCAGAGGGAACTTGGATAACGGCTCTATAGTTATCAATTCATATTCCCTAGTCATTATCTCTTCATTCACGAATGTTTTGCATGCCAGTTTTGGCTGGGAATTTATTACCATTGCACATGCTCCGCACAGTCCCTGAAGGCAGCTGCAGGAGTATTCTATCGGATAGTCCAGTCTTTCAATGAGTGTTGTCACTGGAATATTTAAATCGCCGCCATATTCAAATATCTGATAATTCTCACCCATCTTGATTTTAACCTTAATGCTCATTTTTCCCACCACTACCTGAAATCAACATTTATATCACCGTCATATGTAACGCATGTTGTCTTTTTAAATTCATCACTTGTGTCAGGATAATCGGTTCTTTGATGTGATCCCCTGCTTTCTTTTCTCATCAGAGCTGAAACCACACATGCCTTTGCAAGCAATATCAATGATTCCTGTCCTATATAATCATAATAGTTATTTGCTTTTACATTCAATTCATCCA
>JAFUIW010000076.1 GCA_017473945.1 Methanobrevibacter sp.
AAGATAATCCTCAATTTCCCCGTCAGACATTTCCGGCCAGTTTTCACGGATTCCTCTCTTTAATGTTTCCAGATAATCAGGATAAGGTCCATTGTAAGGGCGCAGGTCTTTGTTGGTAATTGTCTTTACCTCAAAACCATCCATTTCACCAAGACTGATTATGTCCTCATACCATCCGCATGCGGGATCAGGTTCACGGCCGTTGTTTTCCCTGCGGCAGACGTGTTCAAACTGCTTTTCAGTTATGAGGTATGCCACTCCAAGAGCTTTTCCTCTTTGGGTGACATCTAGAAATGAGACGCCGCTTCCGCGCCATGAGCCTGAAGTGTTGGCGAAATACATGCCGAACGGAATGTCAACTGCCTTGACGGCCACAGGAGGTGTTGTGTCCTCACATGGATGGTGATATCTGCTGCCCTCAAAGGATCCGCCTTCAATGTAGTGCATGAACCTTTCCCTGAGCATGTTGCTTCCGTATGATACGTACCATACGTATTCCCCTTTCCATGAGGATATCTTTTTAAGCTCACCCTCATCGCCAAGGTAAACGTAGACATATGCAAGAGTTTCGTTTCCATCAGCACATGTTACTGTTTCGCATTTCTTAACGTAAAGGCTTCCCTCACCTTCAAGCATGTCGATTGACTGCATGTCGGAAAGGGGAACCTGATAAAGCTCGCCTATAATCAGATTATCTCCATCAACGATTGCAGGATACCATCCGACATCATACATGTCATAGCCTTCTATTGCAGCCTTGCCGAGGCAAATGCTCTTTTCAAGGTATCCGTGGTTGGCCTCGCCATTCATGAGGGTTCCGTAAACGAATACCTTTCTTGTCACGAAGTATTTGTTGACTAGCCTGATCTCGCTTTCATAGCTTTCGCCCCACGGACCTGTGAAGTTTTCATTGTCCTCCATGTCCCTGAACTGTGAGATGATATTTCCAATCATTTCACTAAATTCAGGACAAATTTCAGGGTGAAGGTCTAAAAGCTCGTTGAGCCCTGATTTCATGAAGAGGCCCAATGCCTCAATCTGGCCTTTTAAAGCCTCGTATCCGTGTCCTCTGAGGTTTTTGACACAGGACATCTTAAGTCCGTTTATGAGTGAGGATTTTTCCCTGAGGCCGAATGAATCGCCATCAATCAGATAAGCCTTCATAAGGGCTGCAGTGCAGATGTATGTTGGAATGTAGCAGAAATCGACCCTTGCATCGCTTGGAATGTCATATGAGTCGAACAGCTTGAAGCTTCCATCCTCATCCTGGAAATCTATGATTGCATCAAGGTTTTTCTTCCAGTTGACGTTGCTGAAATCTGGAGTCTCATCAAGGAAATCCCTTAAATCGCAAATCATTGCGGAAAGTTCTTCAAAGTCCGGTTTACTCTGTTTATTTAATTTTAACATATTCATGGTGTGGTCTCCTTTAATTTGTTTTGAAAAAATATTTACTAAAAACATTGGTGTTTTGTTCTTAGTTATATTAAGATTGTACTACATCATATATAAATATTTTGATTTTATTGGAAAATATTTTATAAATACAAATAATTTTAAATATTGTTCAAAAATTAATTATTATTTTTAGTTTTTATTTACAATTTTTATCAAATACGATATTATATTCTTCAAAACAATATTTTTATAATATATTTTTGAACAAATGCATTACAAATTTAAACATTACATAAATGTGATTTCAGAAAATCCAAACAATAGAGTTTTAAAAAAAAAAATATGGCAAATTGGATTAGAAAAATAACTTATTTAAATCCATCAATGAAATCTCACAAATATACTAAGAAAAAATAATTTTAAAATTTAATGCCTATGCCGCAGGATAAAACTCACGACACCGCCAATAGACATTAAACCTATATTAATCCATGATGTTGACTCAAAGAGACAACACTCTCGTTTAACCATATTGTACAATACCATATTTAAATTTGACTATTTTTAATTGAAGCAACAAGATAATGTTCTTCGCCAGCGAAAAAGCCCCCATGAAAACTTGACGGAGTTTTCTAACATTCCTTCACAGAAATTGATTTTATCTTATTGCCCCAATGGGAAGTGATGCGACATTATGCATCTATTGTACAAAAATCATTAATGTCTTCAATATTTTTTCCATATCAAAAATATGCTATCGCTAGAAACATAATTATCTCCAAAAACCTCACCCCCAAATGGATTAATACATAGGAGCCATTAAGACCATTTGAAAACAAAATGATGATGCTTAATAAATAAGTATTGAAATAAGTTGATTCCATACTTACCGCATCCTAAGATTTTTAGAGGCTTTTTAACATTATTAATATTGATCTTAAAAATATTTAAAGCTTGTTGAAGTCATTCAGAAAAATTGTAGTCATTAAAACATAATATATAAATTTTTCTTTTGTAAATTTAAAAATTAGCTCATTAACAACCAATATGATGAAAAAAAGATCCCATAAAAAGCTTAAAAAAATGCTTCTTGAATGGTCAAATATAATGAGCATTTAAATGAATTTCTCAAAAATAACCCCATAACATTAATAACATGAACATAATATAATCAATCATGGGAGCAGAAATATTAGTTGGAATAATAATTTTCATAATCGTCACAGCAGCCTGCTGCGGAAGCGACAGCACAAGCTCCAGCACTCAAAAAACAAAGACAAGAACAAGATCCCAACAGCAAAGAACAGTGTATCGTGAAAGCAGCCCATCATACTGCGAGTGCCCTTCCTGCGGTGCGCCGTACTATGACGGATACTGCGAGGAATGCGGATATCCAGACATTAACCAGGGATGGATCGGAGAGAACTATTGATAATTAAAAAGTAATTTTTGGGTTATTGACCCATTTCATTCATTTTCTTTTTCTTGGAGATGGAAGCTCATCGTACATGGCTTCAAAAAGCTCCTTTAGAAATTTCCTGTTTTCAATATCCTCAACCAGAATCATTTCCTTTGCCCCTTCATAGGGTATCCCCATTTTTGCATCCCTCATCATTGACATTGCCGCATCAACGGGTTTTACGAGAAAGCGGTCGTCATAGATTCCGCCTGCAATTTTTGAGCGATAATATATGATGTATTCACCCATCATCGCCCTGTATGATATGTCCTCCAAATCGGACAGCTGTTCCAGCACATATTCAAGATATTCCTTGCTTGAAACCATTAAAACACATTCCTATTAATTAAATGACTGCAATTATTTCCTCGATTATATCCTACTTAATTGTAATTACGATGTTGTTCAGACCCAGTATCTGGGAATAATCAATTTTTTGTGAAACCCTGTTCAGGATGGAAATATTTGATTCAATGCTTTCATCATCCATTACGTTGATACCCATACCGGAATACTTGATTGAAATGAGAATATAGTCATCATGCTCACGAATAATCACATCAATCAGGTCAACATCTTCATTTATTTCTATTATATGGACAATCATGTCCTCGATTGCCATGCTCACAAGCACCGAGAGCCTTTCATCGGCAATTGACCCTTGAATTTTTTCAGACAGTCCCACAGCATCATCGACATTTCCGTTGATTGTGAATTCAAATACTGAATCGGCATCATGTCTTTTAACGAGGAAAAATCCTGAGTACTCCCCGTTGCTTCTTTTGGCCATCACTTTTGAATAAATGAAAATAAAGATGACTGTTGCAAATTCGGACACCACAAGTGAAATCCAGAATCCGTCCGCTCCCCAAATGTAGGTGAGAAGATATGCGAATGCCACAGGGAAAATCAGACCCTGAAGAAGAGTGATGGCATTTGCCAATTTGTCAAACTGAACCGATTCAGCGTAGAAGCTGTAAAGGCTGTTTATTGCAAAACCGATAAAGCAGAGCGAAAATATTCTAATGATGTTGGTTATTGCGGGAATCTGTGAAGGGTCCTTTACATTGAATATTGCAAGTACGATTTGCGGAAACGCAATGAGCAGTACTGAAAAGAAAAGACCGAATCCGATTACTATCTTGAGGGATCTTCTGGTTACATAGTCCACACCGTTGAAATCCTCTTCCTTATAGTATACTGCAGAAATCGGCAATATTGACTGAACGGTGCCTAAAATGAAAATGTCCGCCAGATACAGTGCATTGTAACACATGTCATATGCCGCAAGACCCAGATTGCCTAAAATTCCTGCAATCAAGGCGTTCAGTATGACAAGTCTGATTGTAGTATAAAGAGGAATTGAAGAACATGCAAAGCCGGATTTGCAGATGTCTGCAATATAACCTAGTATCTTTGATGCTTTAACTTTGATAATCCTTAATGTCCTGTTTGACTTGAAGAAGTAGATTGTGATGTATACTGAAGAGACTATATGGCCCAACGTTGTTGCCATTGCAGCGCCTGCCACTCCGAAATTCATGAATTTCATCAGGATGACATCAAATATTATGTTTACAATATTGCAAATCAGAAATGCCCTGAACTGCATGACAATGTATCCGTCGGTCTTGATGAAATAGGAAATGCTCACCATATAACATTCAAACACGATACCCAATGCATAGTACATGAAGTAGTGTGTAACGAAGGGCTTCATTTGAGCGGAATGATTTAACAGATTAACGTATTGGCCCTGAAACACGACTGTTGAGAGGGTTATGACCAATCCGACAATAATAATTCCTATTGTGGAAACCGTGAAATAGCCATTTGCCCGCTCATCATCGAATTCCGCCTTGGCCATGGTGCACACCACACTTCCCCCAAGACCTATGAGCCAGTAGACTACATTGATGAAGGCAACGAAGGGCTCTATGCTTTGTACAACTGACAGATACACTGAGCCCATGAACATGCTGATAAAAAATGCATCTACCAGCACTGCAAAATTGCCTGCAATTGAAGTCATCAGTGTCGGGAAAAAGAGTTCCCGGAACTTGCGGTTCAGTAAATCAAAGTTTCGCTCATATGTCATGATATCAATTATCTTTTGGATGCAATAACCATCCTGTTCAGCTTATGAATCGGAAGCTCAATCTTGAAGTCCAATACCCTTAAAAGAGCTTCGGCACCAAGTCTTTTATTAGGCATGAAATCGTATGTTGTTTTTGGAATGAAAATCAGACCTCCGAACCTGACCTTGTCAAATATGGCTAAAAACAGCTTTGCCATTTCCTCATCATTCATCTTTTCAAGGCTTCTGTTTAAATTGATGACAACGCAATCGAAACTTCCCCTGATTTCACCGATTTCATCGGCTGAAACCTGGAATGCATCCAGATTGTCAAAAGCATTTTCGGTGACCAGAAGGGAGGTTCCATAAGATCTGATGTTTTTTATTAAAGAAGCAACACCTGCAGCAATCTCCCCATCGTCAATGTCAACAATGCCATGGACTTCCTCACTTAAAACCAGCTGGAAAGCGCGTTTTTCAATGTCCCTTAAAAAATCAACATCCCTTTGAAGCTGTTGAGGGTCTTCATGAGCCAGATATACTGTTCCTCCTGCAGTCTCAAGGTCCTGTGTTTTTGAGAATGTCTGAGGGCTTTGAACTGGATGCAAATCTGTCTTGAAGAAACTTTTCAAATTGACCCCAATTGAATTCATCGGAGCAGACCTGACAATCAGGTCCTTTGGAACAATGAAACTTTTTACTACACCCTGTGCAAAGAGGCGATATCCTTTCAAACGGTCCAGATTGAATTTTTCAGGATTCAAATAGGAATCAAGAGCGCTGTCTGTTTCATGCTGACCTGAAATGAAGTCCATAAATCTCCTGTCCAGATATCCGCCATGAGGACGGCAGTTCACTTCAATTAAAACAGGGCCTTTATCATCTATCATGTATTCACCATGAACAGGACCATATCTGATGCCCAATGCATCGGCGACATCATAGGCATATTCAACAAGTTCTGCCTCACCGATTCCCAGCTCATTGACTGTTTCATCATAATCATAGATATTTCCGCCTTCGGAAGTTTTAATCTTATTGTATTTCCACATCATTGTCACGCGATGAACCCCATCGCATGAAACCGTGTTCACAACATATTCCTGACCGTTGATACGCTCCTGAATTACAAGTTCATTTAAATCGTCTCCGTAAACACCGCTCATGTTAAAGACTTCCCTGACCGCTTCAATCATTTCCTGCCTGTTAGAGCATAACCTGACTCCAACTGATGCAGCACCATATTTCGGCTTTACCACAACACCGTCAAGACCTTCACTGTCATAATACTCAATTGCCTCTTCAAGAGATTGGACAACCCTGCCTCTGATTGAGCGAATGCCGTTTTCAGCCAGCCTGTTCTGCATTTCATCCTTTAATGTCAGCGCATCAATGTTTTCAATTGGGTTGCATTGAAGGCCCATGTCATTTGCAAGTCTTGTGGCCAGAATAACGCCGTCTTCAGTGCCGGGAACGATTAATAAGGGATCATATTTGCTCACCATTTCAAGTGTTTCTTCATATGTGTCCTTTTCATAAATCAAATCAAATTCATTTTCAATCAAGTCATAGTCTGCCCTTACTTCTTCCTGATAGGATAGTGCATCCTCTGAATCCCCAAACGGATTCATTTCCAAAATTATGGGATTGCAATTCCTGTCAATTATATCCTGAACGTAATTTATGCCTGTGGACATGCATTGTACAATAATAATATTTCTCATGAAAACACCCATTTTAAAAAAAAAACTCTTTATATGTATTAGTTAATTTGATATACTATATAAATCACTTGAAACAATACAAAATATGAAATAAATTTAACATGGTCCTGTTCAATAACAATCAATCATATCAGGGGAAAGTATTGAAATCCTAACCTATCAGATTATCAATTTTTACGAAAAGCTCATTGAATTGATTAAAAACGCTTCTAAACTGATCCTCATTTCTGGTCATGATGTCAAGCTTGATTTGCACATCATCTTGAGATATTTTCACCATGTCTGATTGCCCAGCATCCAAAACCAGTGCCCTGATTTCACCGTATGCCTCTTCAGTGAGATTGTGCCTTCTTACATGGTTCAGCACATCCATCGCATGAATGAGTCCCATCTCCTCCATGTCAATGCATGTGGACAGCTTGATTTTGGTTATCATGTAATATGGAGCCTCAATCTTGTCACGGCGAAGAACAATTGAAAGCTTTGACATCACATAATCGTCACTTGAGTTTTCATAAATGAATCTAATCAGCTGAAACTGTTTTATATTTCCGTCTTTATTCATGAAATTCATGATAATATATTAATTTTTATGAATATTTAAGTTTGGTGCAGTAATATTCAACAACCATATGATCATACATGAAAATCAAGCAAAAAATGTTAAATGCTACAAAAAAAATAGTTTTAAAAATTTAATGCCTATGCCGCAAGATTAAACTTACGACATCACCAATAGACATTAAACCCATATTAATCCATGAGGTTGACTCAAAAAGACAACACTCCAATTGAATATATTATTCAGAACAATATTTAAAGATTATTGAAGTCATTAAGTAAAATTGCAGTCAAAAAAACATAACAGGGACTGTCCACTAATTAATATTTTTCCATAACCAATTGGCAGTGAATATTGCAGTTACATTGGAAATTTCACTTCGTCTAATTTCCAATAAGGAACAAAAAATTCACAAATAAACCACTGTTTCCTTAAATTAAGACCCCTATAAAATCAAATAAACCATATCAAGAAGCAATT
>JAFUIW010000077.1 GCA_017473945.1 Methanobrevibacter sp.
TGCCTTATTTTTCTATCGAATTTTAAAAAAACAACTGAAACTCATGACCTCAAAAAAAACTTTTTTTAAATATTGATGTAAACAATTTCATTTAACAACAAAAAAAATTGAACGAAATAATAAATATAATAAAATTATAAATTATTATTATAATAATTTATGAGGTTAAAATTTGATGAAATTCAAACATACGATAATCATATTGATTTTGCTGTGCTTTGCCATTTCACTTTCCGCAGTATCGGCAAGCGAAAATGTAAGCATGGACAATGTCAGTGTGGTCGACGAAGAAGTTTTGGAAGTTTCGAACACAATTGAAACTATAGATGATTTGAACAGTAAAATTCAAAATGCAACTCCAAATTCAACAGTGCCCCTAGAAAATGACTTAATTGCTGATACCAATGTAAAATCTGAAGGCATTGAAATATCTGAAAGTATAATTCTGGATGGTCAAGGCCATAAACTTGATGGAAATTCAACAGGTTTACCGTTCTTCCTTAGAATTCATGCAGATAATGTCGTTTTAAAAAATATTGTATTTACCAATTGGGACATGACATACTCATACAATCTTGTTGAATGGATAGGCAGCAACGGTAAGATGGAAAACTGTACTTTTATCAACAACGATGCAATGTATGGTGGTGCGGTTGACTGGACAGGAATAAACGGTTTTTTAAACAACTGTACATTTATCAACAACTCTGCTGAAAACGGAGGAGGAGTGTACTGGTACGGTATTGAAGGCACCATTGCCAATTGTATCTTTTTCAACAACACCGCTGAAATAGGTGGTGCAGCATACATTACAGGAAGAGATACAAAATTGGATAATTGTAAATTTAGAAATAACTCTGCTGATAATCTCGGTGGAGCAGTATTTTCAGAGGGAGCGAACTTTGCCATGGAAAAATGTGATTTCACAAACAATACTGCAATCAATGGAGGTGCCGTTTATTCAATGGCTTATCCAAATCTCATTGACACATGCAACTTCACAGATAACACTGCTGATGAGACTGCAGGTGCGGTTTATCTTGGATCTGACAACAATACTGTAAAAAATTCAATATTTACAAATAACTCCGCCAATAGCGGTGGAGCAATTTACAGTGATGTAAACGACGAATTATATGTATTGAACTCAAAATTCAATAATAATTCAGCTCAGGAGTACGGTGGAGCCATAATGGCAGATGACTATGCAAATATTATAAACTCAACATTTAACAGCAATAATGCAACAACAGGTGGTGCAGTATACTCTGACAGTGAAACCAATATTTCAAATTCAACATTTTCCAATAACACTGCAATAAACGGTGGTGCAATAACAGTCAATGACGGTGCAATTGTAAACTCAACATTCACTAAAAACTTTGCAAATGACACCGGAGGAGCAATCTATGTTTCAGGTGATTTGAATCTGGATAAAATTAATTTCAACAATAATACTGCAGTCAACGGATCAGCAAATATTTATTCGGATGATGCACAGATTACCATGGCCATGAACATGACAATTGGCATGACAAACATTACTTTTGGAGATACTTTAAAAGTCAAGGTCACAATGCCAAAGGGCATAACAAAAGGAACAATTAATGTTTATGTAAACGGCAAAGCATATAAGACCAACTTAACAAGCAATAAGGCAACCGTAAATATCGCCAACCTGAACAGCGGATCTTATGATGTTAAAGTGCTTTATGTAGGCAGCGAGTACAATTCCACTACATTCAATTATGAGGTGGACGTATTCCAAAAGCCTATTGTAATAAATTCAGCTAAAAAAAGCTTCATAATCAATTATGCAGGCAAATATTACGTTACAATCAAAGATAAAAATGGAAAAGTTATTGCAGGTCAAAAAGTGTCAGTTTACATCAGCAACAAATATATCAAAACTGCAACTACTAACAAAAAAGGCGTTGCAACCATAACAATCCCTGCAAGCAAATTAAAATCACTCAAAGCAGGTACCAAAACCCTGAAAGTTACCACATCAGACAATTTTAATCCAAATTCCAAATCAGTTAAGGTAACTATCAGCAAGGAAAAGACAAAAATTGTTGCCAAAAAGAAAACATTCCAAAAGTCACTCAAAACTAAAAAATATACTGTTACATTTAAAAACAGTAAAAACAAGGCTCTCAAAAAAGCCAAAGTATACCTGAAAGTAAAAGGGAAAACTTACACAGCAAAAACAAATTCAAAAGGAAAGGCAACTTTCAAAATTACCAAACTCAACAAAAAAGGTAAATTTACAGCCAAAATTACTTTTAAAACTAATAAATACTACAAAAGTGTAAGTAAAAATGTTAAATTAACTATTAAATGAGGTCATTAATATGAAAGGAAAATTGGCAGTTATTTGTTTGTTATTATTTATTTTATGCTCACTTTCAACAGTTTGTGCTGAAGATACTAATGACACTCAAATAATGCAAGAAAACGATGCAATTGATAATTTAGGAGTTGCCAACGATGCAGTGTTGGCTGACTCTTCAGGAGACCTTCAAAAGATCATCAATTCAGCATCCCCAGGTTCAACATTAAAATTAAACAGCAGTTATACTTCTGCAAGCAAAATAAACATTGATAAGTCATTGACTATTGATGGAGCAGGAAATACAGTAAAAGGTCAAATTAAATCATCAAGCGGTGCCGTTACATTGAAAAACATGAAATTTGCAGACGGAAATTCAGCCGATGGCGGTGCAATATATATTACAGGTTCCGCTAAATTCACCATCATTAACTGTACATTCACAAACAATAAGGCAAGCGGTTATGGTGGTGCAATCTATAATAATGTCGTAGACACTTTAACTATCAAAGATTGTAAGTTCACTGGAAATTATGCAAAAATCTCAGGAGGCGCAATATACTCCAAAGGAGAGGTTATAGTTGAAAAATCTGTTTTTGAAAAGAATTCCGTAGAAAATGACGGTGGAGCCATTAAATGTGAAAAAACAGCCACCATTTCAAAATCAGTATTTAATTCCAATAGTGGTGATGTTGCACATGTCTCACATGGTGGAGCAATTAACGTGAAAAAAGATGCATTCATCGACAATTGTACATTTAATGGAAATTCTGCAGATAAAGGTGGTGCAATTTTTGCGTATAATGATTTGATAATTGAAAATTCACAATTCATCGATAACAAAGCTAAAAAAGGCGGAGGAGCTATCAAAGTATCCAGTGACAGCCACATCTATATTGAAAAATCAACATTCAAAAGAAACACAGCAACCGACGATTGCGGAGGAGCAGTATATTCAAACAAATGGACACATATTGGAAATTGCGTTTTTGAGCTCAACACTGCAAAAGGAAAAGGTGGAGCCATTCAAACTGAATACATACAATTCTCAGGAAAAAACACATTCACAAATAACTCTGCAAAAGACCATGGTGGTGCAGTATATACAGATACAATCGGAAGCACCAACAGCAACTTAATTTTTGATGGAAATCATGCAGACAGTGATTTTGGTGGAGCAATCTACATTAACAAGAAATCCGGTGATGTGAGATTTTATTCATCCGTATTTAAAAACAACCATGCAAATGCAGGTGACGGCGGAGCTGTACACTCAGACAGTGGTTCAACCACTCTTTTCTTTACCAACTGTACATTCACATCAAACTACGCAAATGGAGGTAAAGAAAAACGTTACGGAGGAGCAGTACGTTCCAAAGGCGGAATTAATGTAGATAACTGTACTTTTAAAGATAATTGGGCTGAAAATTATGGTGGAGCAATATATACTGAAACAGCAGGCGAAATTAAAAATTCTGTATTTATCTCAAATCAGGTGAAAAATGGAGGAACCCGTAAAGGAGGCGCAATATATATAAACACAGCATGCACCACGACAATTACCGGAAATTACTTCGAAAGGAATGGTGGGCAAGCATCACGTGGAGGAGCAATCTATACTGATTCCATAAATGCGCATCTGAAATTAACCAACAATGCATTCCTTGATAACTCCGCTGGTGATCAGGGCCGTTCTGTATTCAACAGTGGTTATTATGATGTCATATCAAACAACTGGTGGGGTTCAAATGGAGCCGGAACTGGAAATCAGCTTAAAGAATATCACAGGATTGGAAGTAACTCCGACAAAGGAGATTCCAGACCTCTCTCAGTTTCCATAGCTGCAGACAAAGATGCTTACAGTGGTGTTAAAACCACAATCAAGGTTTCATTTACCGGTCCTGTAACATATTATGTTTTAGACACAGTGAAATATTCATCAAACAAAAAAGGCGAGTTCATAACCAAAAAAATCAATTCAGACAACCTGGAACTGATTTATGTTCCGAATGAAACCGGAACCCACAAGATTGATTTCACAATCAACTCCCAGAAACTGTCCTTTGACATGAATGTCAAATACATCAGTGTATACGGTTATGATATCACAAAAACCTACGGTGACGATTCATTATACTCCGCCGTATTCAAGGACAAAAACGGAAAATACCTTGCCAAAGGAACAAAGGTCACATTCAATGTAAACAATGCCAACTACATAAGTACAGTCAATGATAATGGAGCTGCAATCCTTTATGCTACATTTGAACCTGGCACATACACCGTAAAGGCAATAAACAATGTGACTGGCGAATCATTCACAAACAAGATTACTGTGCTAAAAAGGAATGTGACTTATAACATCAATGACCCCTACATAGTTAAAATCAACGCTTCAGCAAACCAGACTGTTACATTCAAGATTGGAAGCAAAACATTCACCGACAAAACTTCAGCGGAGGGACTGGCAGGATTCACTTTGAATTTGACTGCAGGCAGTTATACCGTTGAAACAACATTTGCCGGCAAAACAATCAAAGATTATATTACTGTAGCAAACAGATATTCAGTCATTGATCTTGGCCTTAACGGAACATCATACGGTGCATTGATGCCTATATATTCAAATGAAACATTTAAAATGATTTCCAACGGTACAATGTATTCCATTCTTGGAAAAGACACCTACAGATATGTTATGGCAAACGGTGAGGCATTCATCATGTACAACGTCACCGTTTCAAATTCACAGGAACTTACAGAAGTCCTTAGAAAAATGGTGCGAACAGACTATAAAGTGGATGTCACAATCATAAACCTCAAGAAAAACACCTATAAAGTTACAGAAAACTTCTGGAGAGATGCCGAATGGTATTATCTAAGCCACCTCACACATGGTACATTAATCATCCACGGTAGCGGTTCAACACTTGAGGATGACTACAAACACAATTTCATAGGTATGGAACCGGGTTCAAGCATCATAGTGGACAATCTTGAATTCAAAAAATTCTACAGAGTGTTTGCAAACAGCGGAGAAGTGTACTGTGAAAACTGTACATTCACAGAAAACGATGCAAAATTCTGGGCAACAGATACTCCAGGTTCTGTAATCTACAACAAAAACAAAGCAACATTCAAGAACTGCATATTCAATAAAAACAACAACCGTGGAAGCAGCGAATATAAACTTGGAGGAGTCTTATATGGCGACAAGAATTCACTGACAAACTTCGTAAAATGCAGTTTCAAGACAGAAGACGACGACATTAGGACAAAAGAAAAAAGTATGGTTGTCATATATGACGATGACGGCAAATGGGACACCTATATGCATGTCGCGAAAAACAGCTACTTTGATGTCAACTCCTCCTTATCCATCAGAACTGTGTATTCATTTACACACAATACAACTAAAAATTTCGACATATCAAATGTAAACGATTTAGATGAGTTTAACAAATGGGTAGACGGTTTAAACAACATAACATTATTCAATGTGACCTTAAAAAAAGGAGAATATGCCCTTTCTGCCGATGCAATTAAAAAAAATAGGGAGAACAACGAATGGCGTGGTGCAGTAAAAGACAAACTGACATTTGCACTTCCGGTATGGGACCAGGGATATTTAGAGTTAAACTCAAAACCTATAATTATCAACGGTAACGGAGCCACAATAAAACTTACAGGAAATAGTGCTTCTGATGACTATCACTTTGCATACATTCCAAACTACGGATCCCTTACTCTGATAAACCTTACTCTGTCCGGATTCAATACCGCAATCCTGAATTACGGTACCTTCACAGCAATCAACTGTACCTTTAAAAACAACATCATTCATCATAACCTATGGGGCGGCGATAACGGAGGTGCAATAAGAAACTACGGTAATGTATACTGCTACAATTCACTGTTCAAGGACAATGGTGCCAATAAAGGTGGTGCATACTACAGTATTGGAAAAGGTGCAAACGCAGTATTCTACAACTGTGAATTTTCAGGAAACAAAATCAAATCAAACTTGTTATGGAAAAACAATGACAAAAATGATTTTGAAATCAATGAACTGTCAGTGGTCAAATTCGTAAACAGCAGAGGATACTCCCCATCCACAATAAAAACTAATGATGGAGGAATCTATCTTGAAAGGGAAAGTCTGAACGGCGGCGTCTATAATGCCGTTGTGGATAATATGGCGTCATTAATGAGAGTTACAAAAATCATTAACGGAAATACAAAATATGACATCATAAACATCACTATGCTTAAAGATAATTACGGTGTTCTGCCTAATCAAAAAAGCCTCATGAAGATGGATTACGGAGTACTCATAATCAACGGCGGAGGTGCAAGAATATTCGTTCAGAACCCTCATGATGATGACACAACACAGTTTTTAACTATTGCCAATCGTGGAAATGTACATCTCAGCAACCTGATTATTGAAGGATTTAATATTGCTATTGAAAATTCAGGAACATTAACAATAACCAACTGCATATTCAACAATAATAAGGTCGATTACAAATTCAAGGCAGATTATGGTGGTGCGATTGTAAACAATGGCGTCTTGAATATTTTCAATTCCACATTTACAAACAATTACGCCAAATACGGTGGAGCTATTTTCAACAAAGGAACTGCAAAAGTCATAATGTCAATATTTTCGGAAAATACCGGTTATTCATCTGTAGCCAAACTGGGTAAAAAAATTGACATCTACAATGATGACGGTTCCCTTGAAGATGTTGTCATCGTCGGAGGAGATCATAGAAACTATGAGAAACATCCGATGGCATCCTGGAGAAAGGATTTGCTTCAAAGTGGTTTTCTAGCACTTACTGCAGCAGTTACTGCAGGTGCAGGATGGGGTATTGCAGCATCAGGAGCCGCTCTTGCTCCATTAATCTCAATGGGAGTTAATGCAGTAATAGGTGGTGTTTTAGGCGGAGTTTATGGTGCAATATATTCAAATGACCATCATGACTACAGCACCTTCTGGAGCAATGTATTGAAAGGTGTAGGATACGGACTGCAATTTTCGCCATTCGGTGGTGCAATCAATGGTATTGCTAGAGGAAATGCCATAAAAGTGGGAATAGTTCAGCTATTTGCAAAAACAGCTGACCAAATTGATAAAAAAGCAATAGCCATTGCAAATCAGAAACAAAAACAGAGTAAAATAATATACTTTACTTAAATGAATTTCTCGCCGTATGGCGAGGATTTCATTACTTTTTTTCATTTTTAAAAATCTCCGTTCAGAGAGGAATCTTTTAAATTTTAAATACTATTAACGATATAATTATATCTTGATAATTCATTTTTATTGAAATTTATTATGGTGATTTTATGACTGAAAAAGTACTTTTAGCATTCAGTGGAGGACTAGACACCTCTGTATGCGTCAAATTATTAGAAGAAAAATACGATGCAGAAGTTATTACTGCATGTGTTGATGTAGGACAAGGCGAAGAAGAAATGGAAAAGGCAAAAAACAGCGCATCCAAAATTGGAGGATTAAAACACTACAATATAGATGCTAAGGAAGAATTCGCAAACGAATACATCGCACGCGGAATCAAAGCGAATGCAGAATATGAAGGATACCCATTAAGCACTGCTTTTGCAAGACCATTGATTGCACAAAAACTTATTGAAGTGGCTGAAAAAGAAGGAGCAACTGCAATTGCACACGGATGTACCGGAAAAGGAAACGACCAGTTCAGATTTGAAGCAGTCATTCGCGCAATGTCCGATTTGGATATCATTGCACCAATCAGAGAAATGAACCTAACAAGAACTGAAGAAAAGGCATATGCAGAATCCAAAGGAATCGAGTTAAGCTACGATAAAATCTACAGTATTGATGAAAACCTCTGGGGAAGAGCAATCGAAGGGGATGTATTGGAAGACCCTGCAAACGAACCTCCAGAAGACATCTACGAATGGACCGCCTCCTGGCAGGATGCCAAAGATGAACCTGAAAAGGTATCTATCGAGTTTGAAGAAGGTGTTCCTGTTGCAATCAACGGCGAAATGATGCCTCTGATTGACATCATCGTCAAAGCTAATGAGATTGCAGGATCCCACGGTATCGGAAGAGTGGACACCATCGAAAACAGAATGATCGGCATTAAAAGTAGGGAAATCTACGAAACCCCTGGTGCAAAGTTATTAATTGCAGCTCACCAAGCATTAGAAGAATTAGTATTAACAACCGGCGAGTTAAGATTTGCTGAATACATGTCAGGACTTTATGCAGAACTTGTCTACAGGGCGCTCTGGCAGGAACCTCTAAGAGACGACCTTGACCAGGCAATCGACAATATGCAGGAAAGAGTGAGCGGAGAAGTCGTAATGAAACTGTTCAAAGGTTCAATCCAACCGATTTCCAGAAAATCTCCATTCAGCATACACAGCATTGAACAGATTACCTTTGAAGACAAGGAAACTGACCAAAGGGACGTTGAAGGTATGATCAAGTACCACGGTCTTCAAGCTGCAAATTATCAGAAATTAAACAGATAGCTTCAACGCTATCAATTTACTTCTTTTTTTGAATGGCTTCAGTGAAATATTCATTGAAAAAGCCACGGTTATAGTCAAACAACTGTTTGAAACTGGAATCTATTATATACATGTCACACCAGTCATCCACATCACGGATTCCACGACCATAAGCCTGCATCAGCGCCATGACTGTCTGATAATAAAACCATTTTGGATCCAGGTCCCGTCTATACTTAACCTGTTCATTGAGTTGTGGATATGGAACCTTGAAGACAATCTGAAACCTGCACAAGTCCCCCTTAAAGTCAACACCATCCTTGATGGATGCACCAATGAGAATGATATTATCTGAAGATTCCGTGAATTCCTTTAAAATACGGTTCCTGTCACTGCCGCCAACAAACATCAAGTTATACTCCTTCAGGTTATCGATAATCCAGAATGCCTGCTGATTGCTTGAGGTGTGAATGACTCCCTTCTGGCCTTTATGATTATCTAAAATCTCTTTAATTTTATCAATTGCGCGCTTGTTTTTCCAGTTTGGAATTCCTCTTCGAAATCCACTCATCCGACCGACAAAATCAACAAAAATAGGGCGATTTTCAACATCAAAAGGACTCTTCTCATAGATATAATAAGTCTCTTCAGGATTGATGTTGTTCCATTCGCAGAACTTTTCCTTGCTTCCAAGAGTTCCAGTTAAAAATATACGAATGTTACCCATTCCCAATAGCTTTTGAGTATCATCAACAACAGAAAACGGTTTAAACTCTGCTGAAATATCCATCTGATTATCCAAAATGCTTTTCCTCTCAGGCAAGTCAATAATTAACTCGTCATGAGACAAGCCCAAAGAAATTGCTGCAAAGGATTTCATGTCTTGTTCCAGGTTCTGCTTTTCAATATAATCAAAATTGGAATATTTTGAAGGGTCGTTTTCAAACTCATCAAGAGTGACCTGAACCGACTTATTGGCATCCCCCTCGATTTTCTTGATTCTTTTTTTACATTCCTTAACCAAATCGTCACACAATTGAGTCCAATACTTTGAATTCTTTTTCAATCCATTTATTGATTTTGTCCGATGCATCAAAGGCTCAAAAATATCAATACCGAATTTGGTTGATATGTATTCACGATTAAGCTCAGATGAAGACAACATTAACATTTTACGCTCCAGATTATGGGCTTCATCTAAAATAAGCAATTCACGAGAATCCAAAAGAGGATTTGCAACACCGGCATAGTAGAGATAATCATAATTAGTTATTACATTTTCAGCTTCCTGTGCCTTTTTAAAGGCAATGTTATAGTCGCAATCAGCGCATCTTCTCAGATTATATTCCACTTTAATGCAAAAATCACAATGGCCCTTGTAATTGCACTCGTAATTTCCACGACCCTTGATTTCAACAAGCATATCGCCAAAATCATCCAGGTACTGTTCCTGAAGCTGCTTGGTCATTGTCAAAATGTAAGAGTCATCATACATGTTTGCAATCGTTGTGGCAATTGCAGATTTGCCAGTACCGGTTCCGGCCTCCAAAATAATATTTTTATATCCTTCGCCGATTGCATGGTTGATTTGATTGATTAGCTTGATTTGGCTGTTTCTGGGATTATGGCCTTTAAATGACCAGTAAACCATCCAGTCCAAATTTGAATTATTGTTTTCATTATTTGCCATAATCCTCACCAAATTAATCACAACATCATAATAAACAATTTATCAGATATGATATATAAAAATTAATATTTAAAAAAAATATAAATAAAATCATGTCTAAAATAACCCAATTGCAAGAAATCATCGACTCTTCAGACAACATCGTGTTTTTTGGAGGAGCAGGCGTATCAACAGAAAGCGGAATTCCAGATTTCAGATCTGAAAGCGGAATCTTCAAAAGCCTTGAAAAATACGGCGACACACCGGAAAATCTGATTTCACACAGCTATTATTTAGACCATACCAAAGAGTTCTTTGACTATTATAGGGACACACTTGTTTTCAGCGATGCCAAACCTAATCCTGCGCATATTGCACTGGCAAACCTTGAAAAAGAAAGAAAGCTAAAGGCAGTGATTACACAGAATATTGACGGACTTCATCAGAAGGCTGGAAGCAAGGAAGTGCTGGAGCTTCACGGAAGCATTCACAGAAATTACTGTCAAATCTGCGGAAAGGAATACGGATTGGAACATATCCTGGAAAGTGACGGCATTCCAAGATGTGAGTGCGGAGGAATCGTAAAGCCCGACGTGGTGTTATATGAAGAGCCATTAAACAATGCTGTTTTGAGTTTTGCAATCGATTACATTTCAAATGCTGAAACATTGATTATCGGAGGAACCTCACTTGTCGTATATCCGGCAGCAGGCTTGATCAATTACTTCAACGGCAAGAATCTTGTTTTAATCAATAAAAGTGAAACCCCTTATGACAATCTTGCAACACTTGTCGTCAATGATGCCATCGGTGAGACTTTATCACAAATTAAAATTTAAATCACAAACCCGCATTTTGTTTTATATTTAAAAAAAATATTTTTAATATAAATCCTCCTACTTGAATATATTATTGCATCAGACTTGTAAAATTGAAATAAACTTGTAAAATTAGTCTGATTTAGAACTGACTAATTTATATAGTTTTATATCAAATATTATAGTGTTCAAGAACGTTTTTATATTGGCCAATAAATTAAATATTAGGAGGATAATCATGCCAGCAAATAATCCTCAATCGGCTGACAGATCTTATAAGTTCATTTATAAGATGCTGGACATTAGGTTTCATCGATATCTATACCATGAGGGAGATTCCATCGAATTCATCGAAACAGAGATTGCAGATACCGGCCAGAGAAAGGACATAGTCGTGAAAGTTGATGACGATAGAATTCATCTTACCGAATTCATGGCCAAAGGAGTATATGACGAAAAACTGTACTCACTATGCGACTACCATGAATACACCCGCTACGACCCACAATACAAAGGCTTTGATGTTAAAAGCACAGTTGTAAGCATTGCCAATCCAAATCATGGCAAAGATGAAATGAAGATAGATGAGAATATTACTTTCGGGATTGAAACAATCTTCATCAGCAGGAAAGATGGCAGGAAAGTTTTAAATAATCTCATCTACAAAATAATTACAAATGAAGAACCGTCTGACTTTGAGGCAATAGACCTGTTGATATTGCCCGACATGGACATTGACATTCCAATCAGACAATTAATGAAATTTATTTGCTTTCTGATTGCCAATGCCAACATCACAGACACAGATTTCAAAAATAAAATCATACTCTGCGAAATCAAAGTCCTATCCAGATTCTTCAACCCAAAAGAACAAGAAGAGATGATTGAAATGCTAAAGACACTAACCAAAAACGCAGAAGTCGAACGCATAATCGAAAAATACGGACAAGGATTCGACTCCATCTACTTCGACGGAAAAGCAGACGGCATCAACGACACCAAAATTGAAGTCGCCAGAAACTTACTTGCAAACGGAGTCGATGAAGAATTAATTTCTGAATGCACAGGCCTTTCCATCGACAAAATCAAAAATCTCAAAAGAGAACTTTAAAAACTTCATTTAAAGTTTTCTTACTTTTATTTTTTAAAATACTTTCAACATATTGAAAAAATATTTTAATACAAAACAAAATCATGATTAAAAATTACAGATATTATTCAGCATTCAAATCGAAATCCAGAGATTCACAGACCAATTCAATTCCATCCAACTGATTATCGCATCTGTAAACAAGTATTTCAACACCATTTTCATATGCTTCATTTAATGTTTGGCTGAATACTGGATCATTTTCCCAGTTTGGTCTGAAAAATGTTCCGGCAGGATGCTGTATCAGGAAAAACACTACACATCTGTTACCTTCCTTTTTAAGTTTAATTAGCTCTTTTAAGTGTTTTGCACCACGTTCGGTAGGTGCATCGGGAAACCTTGCCTCACCATCGACTATCAATGTCACGCCCTTAACTTCAACAAAACAAGAATCATGATTTTCATTTTCCAAGTATATATCAATGCGTGAGTTGTCAACTGTTTTTTCCCTTTGATGAATTGAATAATCAGAAAGTTCTTTTATTTTACCATTTATGATTGCATCATATACAATGCTATTGGCTTGCTGAGAGTAAAGTGATACCAAGACTCCCCTGTTCTCGACAAAGTGAAGTGAAAATTTGGTCTTGCGGTTTGGATTGTCTGAAGGTTTTAGCCAGACCACGGCATCATCAACCAGCAGTTCCCTGCACCGGCCGGTGTTTGGAACATGAGCTATTTCCAAAACACCATCTACCTCAACTTCGGCAATGAACCTGTTTGGACGATTCTTGAAAATCCCTTTAACATAATCCATTTTTAATCACACTGCCAATATGGGAAACCAAATCTGTTGCTGAAAATCCGTTTCCCTTATCTTCAAATGCATCATCACCCGCACAACCATTAATAAATGCTGCAAGGCACGCACTGTCAAAAGCATTTAAACCCTGTGCCAACAATCCGCAAGCAATTCCAGCCAGTGCATCGCCGGTTCCTCCAACCGTCATTCCAGAGTTTCCGGATTTATTAATTCTGAATTTGGTTCCTGATAAAATCAGGTCATATTGTCCCTTGACAATTACTGAAGCTTTTATTTGGCGGGAAATTTGCTGAAACTCAGTGATGTTTTCATCAACTTTATTAAAGTCATATGAGTCTATGTCCAGTTTCAAATCATCAGACACATTGAAAAATGACCTGAACTCGAAAATGTGCGGGGTCAATATCACATCATCACGATTCTTGATTAATGACAGTTCAACCTGTTTTAGGCTGTCAGCATCCAAGACTATCGGTTTTTTGATTTTGGCAACCAATACGTTGAATAGCTTAGATGTTTCTTCGTTAATTCCGGCACCGGGACCAATCAAAACCGCATCAACTTTTTCAGACAATTCCAAAATCTCATCAACATAGTCTAAAGATAGCTTGTCACCTTCCAATGACTTTACAATCAAATCAGGAGATGTTGATTTTATTGCCTGAGCCGCATTGAAAGGCGCTGCAACATACACCAAATCACAGCCCGCACCGATTGCAGCCATTCCGGCAATTGCAGGAGCACCTGAATAGTCACCGCTTCCGCCAACTATCAATAACCTGCCATTATTTCCCTTGTGTGATGATGAATCACGATTTTTAAGCCTTAAAAAGTCGCCGTAATTGACGAAGTATTCCGCTTCAAACGGAATCCCAATGTCTGCTGTGACAAGACCTCCGACAACCTCCTCTTCGGCATTTCTAACTCCAGTCTTGATTTTGTGAAAGCTTATGGTATAGTCCGGAACCACTGCAATGTCACTTACCTCGCCGTTGAGAGGATCCATTCCTGAAGGCACATCAACACTGATTTTGATTCCCTTTGACTCGTTTATGACTTCAATTGCTCTTTTGATATTTGTTTGAAGTTCCCCCTTGATTCCTGTTCCCAGAAGACCGTCGACAATGACAAATTCACTGTCACTGCTTTTTGCAACTTCACAGTTGTTGATGTCATCCAAATTTTTCAGATTGTAAATGTTCAAACGTGAAAGACGAGGCTTCATGTTCTCTAAAATCTCCAGGTTTATCCTTGACTGTTCGGAACGGATATTGTCCTTGAGCATGTAAATGTCAACGTCATAACCCCTGTTTAAAAGGTATCTTGCCGCAACAAAACCGTCCCCGCCGTTTCCGCCGGAACCTGTAAAAATCACGACCTTGACCGGTTTTGAAAATGTATAAACCGCAATTTTGCCAACCTCTTCAGCCAGAGACTTTCCGGCAGATTCCATAAGGCATAACCTTGACAATCCCAAATATTCACAATTATAGTCTGTTACCATCATATCAATTGGATCCAAATAATCACCTTTAAGTTAAAATATAACTATTCAATATAAATATAATTATCTTAAACGAAAGGAAAAATCACATGAGAAAATTAACATACAGACTTTTAACAAGATTGCCGACAAAATACGTTACAAGCGGACTGATACTTATAGTGATTCTGTTCATTTATGGAATTTTAGGCTCACACTACATAATGGGCCTGAATTTTGTTGATTCCGTTTATTATGCAGTAATCACCATGGCAACTGTAGGTTACGGAGACTATACTCCCACAACAGGAATTCAGAAGATATTTGCAACTACCCTGGCGCTTGCAGGAGTTGCATTGCTTGCTTATGTATTCAATATAATCTTAACTAATTTTCAGGAAAGAATGAGCAAATATTCAAAAGGAGCCAGAAAAATGAGAGCCATTGAAAATATGGATGACTATTACATTCTTTGCGGTTACGGAAGAGTTGGAAAGGTAGTTTTTGAAGAGCTAACCCAAAGAAATCAGAATATAATACTGTTTGAAAAAAATGAGGAAATTGTGGAAAACATTGAGGAGTCAAGTTCAGTTGTCATCATCCCTAAAGATGCTACTGAAGACAACTTGATTGCAAAATTGGCCGGAGACAAATGCAGAAGCGTGATAATAAGTACCGGAGACGATGTCACCAATTTATTTATAGTTTTAACAATACGTGAAAGCAATCCTGACGCATGGATTGTCTCAAGAGCAAGCAAGGAAGAAAACTATTCAAGACTCAGAAAGGCAGGTGCCGATAAAATCGTTTCCCCCGAGCTGATTGGAGGAAAAGACCTTTATATCCAATCAACAAAACCGCACATCCTGAAAATAACGGTGAGACATACGATTGATGAGATATATGATGAATTCAAGGTAATCAGCAAATACGGATGCAACCTTGAAAACATACAGTATCACATTCCTGGAATAGAAACACCTCTGACACGTAAAATCAATACGATGGACATTAAGGACGGCAGGGACTTTACAAAATACCTTGAAGACAATCCAGACCAAAAAAAGGCCATTGAAAATTTATATACCCTGGTAAACAACTGCCATTCACATATCATCAGCGGTCCGGACCGTGCAACCTTTGAAAAATTAGTGGAAGAACTGGAGAAGAATATAGAAATCGTCGGAATTAATCTGAGTAAAAATGAAATAGTGAAATTGACTAAAAAAAATATTAAATAAGTACAATTATTTGATAACAATTGTACTTTTTGCTGAAATCCAGTATTTATTGTTTGCAGGACCTATCGCAACCGAATATGTTCCATTTAACAAGTCTTTTGTATTTAATTTTGCCACACCCTTGGAATCAGTTTTAATTGTGAAATATTTAGTGAAATTAGATGCACTAAGCTTAATTTTAATTTTTATTCCACTGACTGCACCTTTAGTGGATTTATCCTTAACTGCAACCTCAAAGTATCTGGTTTGATTAAATTCGTTGGTTATGTTAGGAGCGCTGATAATAGTGGGCTTTTTAATCAGCTTGTCAATGTTTCCGAATTTATGGATTCCAAGATAAATATATTTAGGACTGTAAGGAAGCTTATTTTTGCTGAAAAACTTATTTTTGAAGTATACATTATCCTTCAGGTATGCAGTTGACCTTCCGACAAGCTTTCCATTATCATTAGCTGAGTACGCATTAACAACAGAAGTTGTTTTGTAATTCTTATCGGTTGCAGTTTTCCAATGAAATACAGTTATGTCCCTTCTGTTTACACCGTATCCATCACTGGCACCTATTTTAATGGCGGCTGCAACGGGATCGCTGCCATATTGTGTGTAAGCACCATGTCGATAGTAACTTCTGACATTTGGAGAACTCAGGAATTCACCTGGCTTTAATTTACCTGTGATAAATCCGTTTTTCCAAACAATTGCAAATTTTCCATTAGGCGCCTTGATTGAAAAATGACCAAAGTTCAATCGTTTCTTATACTTCAATATCTGCTTCAAATATTTGGATTGAATCTTATTTGACTTTACCATTTTGGAAGCAATATTTTCTATAGCTTTGCAGATTTTGCCATCATCAAGTCCACCATTACCTACCATCCATCCGTCTGATGTGACAATCATATGACCAAAATAACCGTAATCAGTTTTATACTGTTTTATTGCAGTTTTTCCTGCCCACTTATAACTTTTTATAATTAGATTAACCGCTTCAGTTCCGTCTCTTCTAAAACCGCCAAGACTTTCAGATCCGCTTATCTGCACGAAAAATGAACAGCAGCCTTTTTCTTTTGTAGGTTTAACATTCACTGTAACCTTCTTATTGGATTTTTTATAAGAGATATAGTTCTTGTTTTTGGAATCGTCTATTTGAGCGGAAATCTTATACAAACCAGGCTTAAGATTTTTATTCAATTTTGCATATCCGTTTTTATCTGTTGTTGACCAGAAATATGAATATTTCCTCTTATTTGAATCATATACCTTAAACTTAACTTTAATTCCACTGACCACGTTTTTTGTGATTGTATTATATACTTTTACTTTAAAAAACAAATCTGAACCGAAATAAGTATCATAATTGTTCATTTCAATGGCCAATGGAGCTTTCTTGACTGTGATTGTTGAGGATGCACTTGCTGAATTATGCTCCCCATCCCCATCAAAAGTTACATTTACCCTATAGACATTCGGTTTAATGTCCAAAGATAAAACTGATTTTCCGCTTTCATCAGACGTGATGTTGTAGGTACTATCCTCAATTTGAATTTTAACTGTCCTGTTTTGGATTGGATGATTATCTGAATCCTTCAAATAGCTGGCAAAGATTGCTTTGTCCTTATAGTATGAAACAGTATTGTCAACCTCAATATGAGTCTCATTTACTTGCAAGGCAGTATCTTTTGCATTTGCCCCATCAATCAAAAGAGGTTCCTCACTATCAAAATCCAAAACGGCATCAGTTATATTTTCCGATGCACAGACTGCCCCAGTACCTAACGAAAATAAAATTAGCATCAAAATAATTAATACGCTTTTTTTAAACATGATTTCACAAGTTATAATTTATTTACAAATATGTATCCAGCTTAGTGAAATAAGCTAAATTCGGAAATGCATAATCAGATTTAGTGAAAATCTGGCAAAACATCAACTATTTCAAAAAAATAGAAAAAAGAAGATATAATCATCTTCTTTAATTGATTTTGATTGTACTTTTGGCTGAAATCTTATAGTTGGCATTTCCTGAGGAAATCTCAACTTTATGGGTTCCTTTGCTTAAAGATTTGGTGTTCAGCTGTGCAACACCTTTTGCATTGGTAGTTACACTGTAGGTTTTTGATTTTTTACCTGTGAAAACTTTAACTTTTACCTTAAGCTTTTTGACAGGTTTGTTATATGCCTTGACAGTTACTTTAAAGTATTTTGATTTTTTGAATTTGTTAGTAACTTTCGGAGCTGAAACCTTTGTTGGAGCTTTGTTGATTTTGACTTTAAATGACGCTTTAGCCAATTTCAAGTTCTCGTCAATAACAAGAGCATCATTGATTTCAACAACATAATTTGCACTAGGCAAGTTTGAAAGCTTTAAGTTTGCAATACCGTTGTTGTTGGTTCTAAGATCAACATTATCAAGATATAAACCGTTTTTGTAAATGGTAGCGTACAATCCGACCCCACCTGCAATCTTGTTGGTGTTTTTATTGACCAGTTTTAAGCTTAACACTTTACCTGAAGCATAAGTGGTGGTTAGGGCGCTTGAAACGATTTGAGCATCCAACTGTTTTACATTGATATTGTTTTTAGAAGCAAGAATTTTGGAACTGCCGCTGTCTGCAATGGCCTGAATGTCCCAAATACCAATCAAATTATCACTATCTGATGAAAATGCAAATTTGGCAACACCATTTGCATCAGTTACAGCATCAAAGTTTTCATAAATATAAGTACCCTGCTTGTATGCTAAAATAAAGACTTTTTTACCTGCAAGTGCATTTCCGTCCTTTGTGAATTTGACTTCAAACACATCACCGAAATAAGCAGGGGCAGATAAAAACTCAACACTCAACTTTTCATTGACATTGGCATCTTCTTTGATAATATTGTTCTGCAAAACACTTCTTTGACCAATAGATCCCACTGATTTGATTGAATCATCTTTAGCAGTGTTTTTTATGAATATATTGTTTTTTATATTGGCTTTTGTATTATCCAAATTCAATGCTGAACTCGCACTGGTAGCAGAATTTGAATTGAATGTGGAACCTAAAATGTCCAATTGGAATGTTTCATCCGCCTGCAGACTAATTGCACCGGCAAAAGATGATGCCTTGTTATTAATAAATTTACAATTGCTTATAGTGGCAGTGCCTTTAGTTAAAATTCCATATACTGCACTTCCAGCGGTTGCGGAATTGCCTGTGAATGTAGAATCCTTAATAGAAACTGTTGTGGACTTTACGGAATAAAGATTAATTGCACTGTCCTTATTATTTGCAAAAGTAGATTTTTCCACAGTTAAACTTTTGACCTCAGCATCAATTGCAGTTCCACGATTATTATTAAAAGCAGAATTTTTTACTGTTAAACTCACAGATTCTGATGAATCAGAACATGAAATACCATAATCATTGCTCTCAAAATTACAGTTTTCAATAGAACCTCCAGAATTAATAATTACTGCAAAATCATTGGAATTTTTAAAAATAATATTTTTCAATGTAATTTTAGCATCATAAGAACCTACAATGATTGAAGTTAATCCTTTAGCATCCAAAGTTGCCTTATTTGAGTCCCCCTGAATAGTTATGGATTTATCAACATAAATGGAACTTTCAGAACAGGTGTAAGTTCCAGACAATTGAATCACGTCATTCGCCTTAGCTTTGTCAATGGCATTTTCAATATCATCAAAAGTCATACCAGAAACAGTTATTGTGCTTTGAAGAACATCTTCATCACTTGCACTTATTTTTTCAACATCAACATCTGAATCAACGGCCACAACATCCGTTGCAGAGATATCATCAGTTACATTTTCACTAGCTGAAACCACTCCAATACTTAAAATAAGAAGTATTGAAATGATTAATATTTTTTTAAACATTTTTTATCACCATGAAATTAGCACATCAAATTGTACTTTATCACTTATAATAAACAAAATTGAAGTTAGTTCGTTAAATAGTTTTATTGTACAAATTATATATTTTTTATCACCAATATCGCTTCATTATAAATTAAAGAAAAAAGAGTAGAAAACTACTCATTAATTATGATTTTGCTTTTAGCAGACACCAAATACTTGTTATTGTTAGGAGAGATGATTACATCATAACTTCCAACAGCCAAATCCTTGGTATTTAACTTAATCAGACCATCCTTATCAGTTTTAAGATTGAAAAATTTTGTCTTGTTTGAATTGTAGACCTTAATTTTAAGTTTAATGCCACTGATTGCTTTTTGTGTTTTTTTATTTTTGACAACAACATTGAAGTATTTGGTCTTATTGAATTTATTGGTCACCTGTGGAGATTTAACAACAGTAGGAGTTTTGATGAGCTTATCAATATTTCCAAACTTATGGGTTCCAAGGAATTTCATATTTGGAACTCCAGGAAGTTTATATTTACTGATATAATTGTTTTTATATTGGATATTATCTTTCAGAGATCCTGTTGCCCTTCCAACGAATTTTCCATTGTCATTTGCAGCATAAGTTTGAATTTTGGAGGTAGTTTTGAAGTTTTTGTTGGTGGATGATGTCCAATGGAACAATGTAATATCACGCCTATTAACACCGAATGAATCTGTTGCACCTACTTTGAGAGCAGCTTTGATTGGAGTATCGCCAAATTTGGCATAAGTACCATGACGATAACATGACATTAAATTAGGAACACTTATATATTCTCCAGGCTTAAGTTTACCTGTCCAATAACCGTTTAACCAAACAACAGCATATCTTCCGTCAGGCGCCTTGATTGAAAAGTGTCCAAGACCAAGGCGTCTTTCATAGCTTTGAATTTTCTTCAAGTAGGATGTTTTGATCTTGTTGGATTTCACCATATTTCCCGCAAGACTTTCAATAGCCTTGTTGATGGCCACATTATCCATACCTCCGGTTCCCATCATCCATCCGTCTGAAGTGGTTATTGAATGGAAGAAATAGCCGTATCCCAATTTGTATTGTTTGATGGCGGTTCTTCCTGCAAATTTAACATTTTTTATGTATATTGTAAGGCCATTGGTTGCATCACGTCTAAAGCCTGCAACGCTTTCATTTCCGCTGACCTGCAAGTAAAAAGAACAGCATCCCCATTCAGCAGTTGGCTTGATTTTCATTGTAGCTTCTGATTTTGAGTTTTTATAAGTGACATATTTTTTATTTTTGGAATCGCTGATTTTAGCTGAAATCTTATAAGAACCAACCTTGAAATTCTTGTTTAAGCTGGCAATTCCTTTGCTGTCGGTAGTTCTGTAGAAATAGGAATATTTCTTTGTCTTCGGATTGTATACCTTGAATTTAACCTTAATACCTGACACTGCATTTTGGGTAACTGTATTGAATACCTTAACCTTAAAAAACAAGTCTGAATCAACATAAGTGTTATAGTTGCTCATTTTAATGGCCAAAGGGGCTTTTTTAACTTTGATTGTGGAAGCTGCCTGTGACGGAGCATAGTCATCATCACCATCAAAATAAATCCTAACTGAATATGTATCCGGCTTGAGATTGCTGATTGTTAAAGCTGCCCTGCCGTTTTTGTCGGTCAAAGCATCGTAAAACTTATCTGCAACCTGCACCCTTAGAGTTTTATTCGAAATAGCCTGATGATTTCCATCTGTTAAATACGCAGCCACTTCAGTCTTTTCCTTGTAATATGAAACTACATTATCAGTTTCAATATTAGTGATTTTCTGAGAGTCATTTATAGAATTTTCTCCATTCAAATCCTCTGAATTTGCCTCATAAACTGAAACCTGATTTTCAAAATTGACATCATCACTATTTGCCGTTATGTTTTCGGATGCTGAAACAGCCCCCACACATACAAAAAACAAAAGCAACAATGACATTGCCAATAATTTATTCTTAAACATGATTTTAACCTTAATTCATTCATTTAAATTATTTCCAATTAAATATATGAGTATTTAATTTAAAAAAAATATGCAAATTTATAGAAATGTGCCATTCTATAAGCACGACATAATTTATACATAATAAATTATGAGAAACTTCAAATATAAAATAATATTATTAAAAATAGTATAAAAAAAATAAAAAAGAGTGAGTAATTACTCACTGATAGTTATTTTGCTGCTTCCGGACACTTTATATTTGGCAGTGGTCGGAGCTAAAGAAACGCTATAAGATCCAACGGATAAATTTTTAGTATCAATCTTGGCTACGCCCTTACTGTTAGTCTTGACAGTGTATGCCCGATTGTCAGTTCCATTAGAAATTTTAATTTTGATTTTCAAGTTGGAAACCGCTTTATTTGTGTTTTTGTTTTTAACAGTCACCTTAAAGCTGCCAGTTTTGTTAAACTGATTTGATACCTCAGGTGCAGTAATCTTTGTTGGAATTTTAACCAGATTATCAATATTTCCAAAGTCATGAGCTCCTAAATATATCTTATTAGGACATTTTGGAAGCTTATGGCTTGCGAAAAATTTACCTTTGAATACAACATTGTCCACACGCCAACCTGAAGACACGCCCACAAATCTTCCGTTGTCATTAGCAGCATAAGCCTTGATTGAAGAAGTGATCTTAAGAGATTTGCTTGTAGTGGATTTCCAGTGAAGCACAACAATCTGCCTTCTGTTTACTCCATATTTATCAGTAGCACCGACTTTTATTGCAGCTTTAGCAGGGTTTGTGCTGTATTTTCCATAAGTGCTGTGTCTGTAATACTCTTTGAAGTTAGGAGAACAGCTGAATTCACCAGGTTTTAATTTGCCTGTGATAATCTTATTTTTCCAAACAACTGCATATCTTCCATCAGGCGCCTTGATTGAAAAATGTCCGAAGTTTATGCTTCTTTTATAGCTGTAAATTTTCTTCAGGGAGGACATTTTAATTTTGTTGGATTTGACCATGTCTACAGCAAGCTTTTCCATGGAATTAATGAAATCATGTGAATCAAGCCCTCCGTTGCCCACTATCCAACCATTAGCGAATACTATCAAATGAACAAACTTGTTGGCGTTTGTGTGTTTAATTACAGGTATGCCCCCTAATTTATACTCTTTAACTGTGATAGTGGTCATTGCAGTATTATCTCTTCTAAAACCGGCAACTGACTCGGTGTCACTTACCTGAAGGAAAAATGAACAGCAGTCTTCGCCTGCAGCAGACATCACTTTCATGGTTACTTTGTTTTTGGAATCCTTGTAGGAAATGTAATTCTTATTTTTAGAATCCTTAATATATACAGAAATCTTATAAGATCCGACTTTCAGGTTTTTATTTAGGACAGCTACCCCATTGCTGTTGGAAGTTGCATAATAATAGGAATATTTTTTGGTTTTAGTTGAATAAACTTTAAATAAAACTCTGATTCCACTTACCGCATTGCCAGTATTTTTATTATACACTGTTGCCTTGAAATATGAACCTGATTTAAAATAAGTTTTAAAATCATCCATTTTTATAGCCAGCGGAGCTTTATTAACTTTTACATAAGAATCAGATTCACTGGAAGTGAAATCATCATCCCCGCCGAACTTTATGGTTAACTTATATGTATCAGGCTTCAGACCATCATAAGCAAGATTTAACTTACCGTTATCGTCTGTAGTCAGATTATCAGTTTTACCGTTGAAATACACGTTAACATTTTTATTTTTCAGGGACACATTATTTGAATCTTTCAGCTGAACTTCAAGATTGACTTTTTCTTTATAATAAGCAGTCACATTGCCAACTTCCACTGTTGTGTCAACCTTTGAAGTCTTATCATCAACAGAATCCCCAAAGCCATCATCAATTTGAGATGAAACCTCATCCAATACAACGTCGGAAGTCACATTTTCTGAAGCTGAAACAAAGCTAAGACCCAACGTTATAGTTACAAATACCATCAAGAATAAGAAAATTCCCCTATACGGTTTTTTCATTAAATCAACCCCTATAAATCCCAAGATTTAAGCAAAGCCAAATTAAATTAATTTTAGCACTTTAACAGAAATCAAGTTATTAGTATCGTGATATAAAATTACTTTGTGAGCACAATGTAATAAATCTTTACTATTGAGTTTTGCCATACCTTTTTTCAGCCATAATATTTAAAACAATTGCAAAAAGAGCAATGCTGAAAAATGTGCAGATATTTGTAAAAATTAAAAAAAAGAAGTGAAAGAGAATAAAAATTCTCTAGAATAAATCTTGTAAGTGGATTTGGTAAGGTCCTAAGTTTCCGCCGTAGTTACCAGCACCGATTTCAATTACACCAGGCACTTGGCAAGCAGCTTCAATACCTGCTTTCATAGCAGCTTTAACGGATTCTTCGTCTACACCGTCAATAACAATTTCCATGTTTCCGAATACGTTTTCAGGTAATTCGGTTTCCACTTGGTCTTTTAAGGTTACGCATTCTTTTTCGTTGGTGGATGCACTCATGAAAGAGTATTTGGAACCTGTTTTGGAACCGGAAGCAACCATACCACCGGAGAAAGGAGTGATTACACCAGCAACTGCGTGGATTGCATCAACAGCAGCTTCAGCAGCAACAATGGAAGCCATTTGACTGTCAGCCATGATGAAGAAGTTTCCACCAGCTACACCATCTTTCCATCCCATTTCGTCTTCAACTAAGAATTCACCGGACATGATTGGGATAACGTGCATTTTTTTACCGTTTACATCTTTTTCAGTTTCGTATCCGTCACCGAAGAACTTGAGTTGTTTTCCAGTTGGGAATGCTTCTTCGCTTTCTAAAGCGTTGAATGCTGCTGCAGTAGGAGCGGTTAAAACACATTGACCGATTCTGTCCATGATTTGTCCGCCTAATGATTTTTTGGACATGTGGCAAATCATGATTGCATAACCTGGTCTTCCATCTGGAGATTCAGTTGGAGGAACATATTGGTCAATACCTGCTTCTGCAGGACATCCAATTACTGAAGTAGCAAATCCGGTAGCTTCAGTAGCTGCAATTTTAGCTAAATGTTTAGTAGCTGCAGTAATAATAATTCTAGATACTTTAATTCCGAAACCTTCAGCAAAGGTATCTTGTATTTCTACGCCATTAATTTCCATTTTTTCACCAAAAATTAATATACAAAAAATAAATTTTTTGCTATGATAAAGTTTATGATTATAAATTAAAATAAAGTTTTCTATTTAACGTGAACATCAAAGTTAATTAAAAAAATAGATAATTGAGGATTACTCTTCAACATCCTCATTGATTGATTCTTCAATTTCCCCACCTGATGAGCCGAATGAAATCTTATCGAGAACGGAAGATCCGTAATAAGGCAATATGACCATTCCTAGAATGGTAGTCATCCAGAATGAAATCAATCTTTCAATAACGGTTGCCGCCGCACTTATGGAAGCGGTTATTCCGGCAGCAGAATAAAAAATAATCATTATTCCATCCACTGCACCGAGTCCTCCAGGAAGCAATGGAATCATACCTGCAAGACAGGCCAAAATGAAAACCTCACCGATTACAACAGGACTGACAACGGCGCCGAATGCCAAAAAGACAAAGTAAACCCTGACGATTTCAAAAATCCATATGACAAATGACAAAGGAAGAGCAAAGTACAGTACTTTTTTGTTTGAAATCACCATTTTCATGGTGTCCTGAAAACCGCTGATGACCCCATGAATCTTTTCTTCCAGCTCTTCGGAGTTTTTCTTATAAAATCTTCTCACAAGACCGATAATCCATCCGTCAACCCGTTTTCCAAAGCCCGGATTGACAGACATGTAAATCAATAAAATTAAAATTGCAACAATTGCAATAACGGCCAGAACCATCAACACAAGCAGCCATAAATCAAAATTGAATGATAAAGTCATTCCGATGATTGTTAAAACAGCCAGAACGACAAATGGAAATGTGTCCAGTGCACGGTCGGCCACAACAGTTGCGAATGTTTCCTCCATAGGATAGTCCTCTTCACGGGATAAGATGTATGCCCTTACCGGTTCTCCTCCCCCACGTCCTGACGGAGTGATGTTATTGACAGCCAAACCCACCAGAATCATAGGAAGCAACTTTTTTATTCCAACATCAATGTCTACAAGACCATTGAGTATTTTCCAACGCAAGGTGTATAAATAATATGTAAAAACCTGCAAAGCAACAGCTAAAGCAATGAATTCAAGTTTAGCTATCTTCAATGCGTCTATAACTTGGTCTATACCGACAAACCAAAGCATTACAACAAGGATAAGCACACTTATCCCCAAGAAAAATATTGATTTTTTATCCATAGTTTATATTATTTTAATATTTCAATACTTATAAATTTATATAGACATTTATTCAAATTATTAGTATAATGAGATATATAACAAAATCGGATTTGGTAATCGTTGCATTAAATTCAGGAAATTTAATGATTGGAATAGGAGTAATGTGCTTAATACCATTGATATTCGATTTAATATATTTTGAATTTGACGTTATTAGTTTTGTAATACCTGCAGCGATTTCGATACTATTAGGACTATTTTTTAGAGTATATCTCAAGGATTACGAACGAAAAAAGATAAGACTTAAGCATGGAATGATGTTATCCTCGTTTGCATGGTTATGGGCAAGTATAATCGGAGGAATCGTATTTATGCTTGCAACAAACATGCCGATAATTGATGCTGTTTTTGAAAGCATGTCTGCCTTAACAGGTACAGGAATAACCATGTTCAAGGATGTTGAAATACTGCCTCACAGCATCCTATTTTTTAGAGCTTTAGAGCAGTGGATTGGAGGATTGGGAGTTGTAGTTATGGTGATAAGCGTCCTGACAAAACCGGGCTCAGTGTCATCAAAATTATATCAATCCGAAGCGCGTGAAGAGCGAATTAAACCAAGTGTGAAAAATACTCTTGAAAAAACCCTGCAGATTTATGCAATTTATACCGTGACTGGAATTATTCTATACCTCCTTGCAGGAATGCCTGTTTTTGATTCAATCTGTAATACCTTCAGCATTGTGTCCACCGGAGGTATGAGCATCAAAAATGCGAATATGGGCTTCTACCACGATGATTTGATATATTTCATTTCAATCGTTTTGATGATTCTAGGGGCGACAAGCTTTTTGGTTCACTATAAAGTTATTAAAACCAGAGGAAGGTCATTGCTTGGAGATCTTCAATTCAAAATCATCATCACAGTCATTGCAGTTGTTACATTAATGCTATACTTTGTTTCAAATATCGTGCCGATTGACCTGCTGTTTACCGTCGTGTCTGCAATAACAACCACCGGAGCCAGTGTCGCACCGCCACATGTAATGGGAATGTGGCATCCATTCGTGATAATCTGTATCATGTGCCTGATGCTTACCGGAGGTTCAAACGGATCCACAGTAGGTGCAATAAAGCTTGTAAGGATGATTACCTTCTTTAAAGGAATCTACAGGCACGTCCGTGAAATCCTATCACCTGAAGGAAGAGTGGTCCCTGTAAAATTACAAGGCAAAAAAATCCCTGAAAAAGCAATATCACAGGCCGGAAATTACATAACCCTATATATGATGTTCATAATGTTTACATGGGCACTGTTCTGCCTGTTCGGATATGACCCTTTCAGAAGCCTCTTTGCTGCAATGTCACTTCAAGGGAACAACGGTCTGGAGCTGGGAATTATAAACCATACATTAAATCCAATACTGAAAGTGGTAAGTATGTTTGACATGTGGACCGGAAGATTGGAAATTTATCCAGTATTGATTACATTAAGAGCATTTTTTGAAATATTTAAAAGATAGGTTTATTAATATACAAAAAACATATAATGATTATTAATGTTGTGAAGGTGATTTAATGTATGTGATTATTATGGGAGGAGGCCGTGTCGGACTTGCTCTTGCAAATTTATTGATAGATGACGGACACGATATTACATTAATTGAAAATGATGAAGCGTTAAGCGCTGATGTTGCAGCAGATCTTGATGCACTCGTAATTCACGGAAACGGAACCAGTTCAAAAGTACTCGAAGAAACCAATATTGAAGATGCAGATTACTTTATCGCAACAACAGGAAACGACGAAGCCAATCTACTTTCATGCATTCTAGTTAGGAAATACAATGTTCCGACAATCATTGCACGTGTAAGCAATCCTGACCACGAGGAAGCGTTTAAGGAAGTCGGAATTGACCGTGTAATAAGCCCAGAAATAACTGCAGCAGAACAGTTACAGCAATTTGTAACCATGCCTAATGTAGCGAAACTGACTACACTTGGTGAAGGTGATGCTGAGATTCTTGAAATGACAATAACAAATGATAAAGTGGTTGGAAAACGCTTTAAAGACATTTCACCAACAAAGGAGTATATCATTATCGCAACTTATCAAAACGGAAAACTGGTTATTCCACAGCCGGACAACACCGTCAGCCGTGGAGAAAAAGTTTCAATTCTAGTTAAAAGAGGAACCTTTAAGAAAGTCTCTAAAAAATTAGAAAAATAAAAATTATAACATGGAATAAGACAATTTTATATGGTCTTTTCCATTATTTTCCACTATTGGGCCGTGACCAGGATAAATATTTTTAATGTCCAGTTCCAATAGTTTTTCAACACTGTTTTTCATATCCTTGTAATCACCGCCGATATCCATCCTGCCAACACCGCCGCCAGCAAAGATAGTATCTCCGCTAATCAGGTTCTCGCCATCCCAGAGACATATTCCTCCTTTGGTATGGCCAGGAGTGTGGATTACCTTAAAACCAGATATCTCATCGCCATCCTCAAGTTCAATGTCAACTCTTGAGTTGGCACCGTCATTGATTAAAAATGCAGATCCGCCAGTTCCTAAAGTGTCCTTATTTCTCATGGAAACAGCATCAAGTCTGTGGACTGCAATCTTGGCATTAGGAAATGCATAATTGCCACCAATATGGTCAAAGTGACAATGTGTATTTATGATTAATTCAATATCATCAGGCTCAACACCGTTTTCACGAAGTTTAGAGAATAAATAATCACTAAACTCTCCGGTACCGGTATCGACAAGAGTGTTTTTATTAATTAAATAATAATTAGAATCATTAAAATAACCTAAAATAGAAATAATTTCGCTAGTCATAGAAAATAATATAATCAAGAAAGTAATTAAAAGTTTTGAAAAAAAGTTGTATATAAAAATGGGGTCATAGGGATTTGAACCCCAATCCGGGGATTTCTCTTGTCTCAGTACTCCAATTGATCATCACAACGGATACTGTTCAGTTACGCGTATATTTCTTCAAAGACAACTGGAGTCCCCGATGCTGCCAGGTTACACCATAACCCCACACATAACATACAATAATAAATATATTTTAATAATATATAAAGATTACCATTTACTGAAATTTCATCTGCTTATCAATACCTGCAATTTCATCTATTTCAAGACCTTTCTCCAGGACATAGTCTTTTTCAACCTTATAATTTCCGTTTTTAGTACGAGGAGTTCTTTCAGGTTCTATAAACAGCCATTTCGTATATTTAAATCGCACCCCAATATATGCAGTTGCACCAAATATTTTTGAAAATTCACATAACTCCTCAATTTGAGCAGAATCAATGTAGACTTTATCTTTTGTGGTTGTTTTTACCTCAATAGCTAAATATAATTTGCCGTTTCCCGCAAGAACATCAGGTAAAGGTCTTTTAGTAGCACCTCCAGAAGCCGGAGCCCTCATAGCTGCAAAATTCCTTTCCCATAATTTATGTACCAAATCCCTTTCTTCTGCAGAACCCTTTTTTGCCATAATAACACTCAATATATATCTTTAAAAAAACTACTATATAAAAAACAAGTGAGAGCATTTGAAGAGTAATATTTAAAAAAAGTTATATAAAATGGGGCCGGAGCCGAGATTCGAACCCGAGTCCCAGGATCCACAGTCCTGGAGGATGACCACCTACCCTACCCCGGCAGTAAAACATATTAATAAAAATTGTTAAAATGCGGGAGCAGGGATTCGAACCCTGGAAGACCTGTGTCAACAGGTCCTAAGCCTGTCCCCTTTGGCCTCTCGGGCACCCCCGCTTATGAAAAAACAAAGGATACATAGAAACCATAAAAAATCTTAACAAATTTTTAATGCTCCGGCCGGGATTCGAACCCGAGTCTTCGGCTCGAAAGGCCGAAATGATTGGCCGGACTACACCACCGGAGCATACAAATACAATAAAGTTTTTAGTTAACATGGGCCCAATGGGCTTCGAACCCATGACCTTCCGGTTATGAGCCGGACGCTCTACCTGGCTAAGCTATGGGCCCAAAAACGCCGTCGACAGGGCTCGAACCTGTGACCAATCGGTTAACAGCCGAACGCTCTACCTACTGAGCTACGACGGCATGAGACACCCATCTGCCTAAGCCAAATAAAACCCATGTTTAAAAATCAAAAGACTTTAAACAGTAATAATAATTATTAATTACATAGTATATAAAGCTTTTGGTTTTTTGCAACTTTATCGGAAAAATAAAGTAATTGCCTATAATTTAAATTATACGAACTAATATATAAACTTTAAGAAACTTATATACTAACATGGATTCAGACATATTTGACATTATCAAAAAAGCAAATGAAACAACTTTAAAACATCATGGAAACCTAATAACTCTTGAAAGAGCAATATTTTTATCATGGTGGTGTGATAAGGGAGATTGTGCATTCTGCTATATGTCTACACAAAAAGATAAAATCAAAGATCCTAAAAAAGCCAGAAGAAATGTGTCCAACATTTATGCTGAAGCGGAAATGTGCAAACGTCTTGACTGGAATATAGAATTTCTATCCGGAGGATATGAATCATTCACCACTCAAGAAATCAAAAAAATTGCAACAACAATTAAAGACATTACAGGTGATGGCGTTTGGCTAAATACCGGAATAACAGATGAATTATCCCAATACAGATCTGAAATTAAAGGAATAACCGGAGCCGTTGAAGTGGCAAACCCCAAAATCCATGAAAGAGTATGCCCCTCTAAAAAATTAGATGACATAAGCAATATGCTGGATGTTGCTGGAGATTTGGGATTTAAAAAGGCCATTACAATAATACTGGGTCTTGGTGAAACATTGGATGATGTCAATTATATTATAGATTATATAAAAGATCACAAAATCGATAGAGTGATTTTCTATTCACTAAATCCACACAAGGAAACCATCTATGCAAACTCATCACAGCCTGCATCACTTTATTATGCCCAGGTCGTGGCTCAAGTCAGATTGGCTTTTCCAGAAATTGAAATCATTTGCGGAACATGGATTGATAATCTTGCAAATATTGGAATCCTGATTTTAAGCGGAGCAAATGGAATAACCAAATTCCCACTATTTAAAATGTTTGCAACCAAATATGGAAAAAGAGTTGAGGAAGAAGTAAAATGGGCAGGACGTGACTTAAAAGGCACATTTACAAATAAAGAGATGTTAGGACCTCAGAAAAGTGAAGTTTCACCCGAACTTGATAAATTTATTAAAAGATATGTAAAAGAATCTTTAAAAAATAAATACTGATTTTTTTAAAAAAAACACCACATTATTAATAATATTTATAAATCGAATTAAACAAATATAAAGATAATATATAAAATTACCTATGGAGGAGTTATTATTAACGATGTCGATATGATGTGTGGACTTGAAATCCACGTACAACTAGAAACCGAATCAAAATTATTCTGTGACTGTCCTACAAATTATCAGGACGCACCTGCAAACTCAAACATCTGTCCCGTTTGCTTAAATCAGCCAGGTGCAAAACCACATCCAACTAATAAACAAGCATTGGAAAATGCTTTAATGATTGCTTTAATGCTTAACTGTGAAATTGACCAAGGCGTTACTTACTTTATGAGAAAACACTATGATTATCCTGATTTACCATCAGGCTATCAGAGAACTTCAGTTCCAATTGGTGTTAACGGAGAATTGAACGGTATTAGAATACATGAAATTCACGTTGAAGAAGACCCTGGTCAATACAAACCAAATGAAGGTGTAGTAAACTTTAACCGTTCCGGAATCCCATTGGTGGAAATCGTTACAGAACCGGACATAAAATCACCTAAAGAGGCAAGAACCTTCTTAAAAGAATTAATTCGTGTTTTACAGTACAGTGGTGCAGCACGTGGTGAAGGTACCATGAGAGCTGACGTAAACATTTCCATCAACGGAGGAAACAGAGTTGAAATGAAAAACATCAACTCCATTACAAATGCCTACAAAGCTTTAAAATATGAACTTTTCAGACAATCCAATCTAGTTAAAAGAGGAGGAACTGTAGTTCAAGAAACCCGTGCATTCAAAGGCGGTTCCACAAAACCTATGAGGTTAAAAGAAGATGCTGATGATTACAGATTCATAACTGACCCTGATTTGCCACCAATGCAAATTTCAACTGAAAGCATTGAAAAAGTTTTAAAAGTAATGCCTGAAGCACCTCACAACAAAGTAACCAGATTTATTGAAGAATATGGCCTTGATGAGGAAACTGCAAAAGTATTGACTTCTGAAATTGACCTTGCTGTTGCTTACGAGGAAGTTGTAAAAGAAGTTGAACCAAAATATGCTGCAAAATGGATGAGAGACGAACTCAAAAGAGTTTTAACTTACAATAAATTAGATTATGCAGACAGCGGCATTTCACCTGAAAGCATTATTGAACTGTTGAACATGTTACAATCCAAGGAAATAACTGTTAAAGCAGGTCAGAGAATCGTTGAGAAAATGCCAAATAATGAAGCTTCACCTAAAGAAATTGCTGAAGAATTAGGATTGTTAGGTGTTGTTAAAGATGATGAAGTGAAAGCTGCAGTCAAACAGGCTATTGAAGAAAATCCAAAAGCGGTGGATGATTATTTAGCCGGTCAAAAAGCATCACTTAACTTCCTGGTCGGACAAGTCATGAGAATAACACGTGGAAAAGCTGATCCCGGCGAAACTGTAAAACTATTAAGAGAAAGTATAGAATAGGTGAAATCATGGCTGAGAAGAAATCATTTGTTAAAGATTACATGACAAAAAATGTTATCAACGTTTCTCCGGAAACCAAAACAGATGATGTCATCAATTTAATGAGAGAAAGTCATCACAACAGTTATCCAGTAGTTAAAGACGATAAATTAGTGGGAATGGTAACCGCTTTCGACATTATCGCTAAAGAACACTGCGACAGGGTTGAAGGGATAATGACCACAAATCTAGTTGTAGCCAATCAGGATTTATCAATCAATGATGCATCACGCGTAATGTTCAGAAGAGGAATCTCAAGAATGCCAGTAGTTGATGAAAACGGAAAATTAGTTGGAATCATAACAAATACCGATATGGTAAGGTCCCATATTGAAAGGTCAACTCCAAATAAAGTCGAATACTTTAAAAAAACATTAGAACAGCTATACGGCATCCATACCACATTAAAACATATGCCGGTTGAAACCAATAAGCTGAGACCTACACAGGATAGGGTTTATGCTGACGAACTTGAGGGCAGAGCTTATGAATTGGAAAAAGGATTGGCTGAACCTGCAATTGTAGTGAAAACGGGAGAGAGATGGATTTTAGTTGATGGACATCACAGGGCAGTTGCCTCCGCACAGAGAGGATATAAAACCGTCGACTCATATGTTATTGATTTAGGCCAAGACATCAAATTAGGAATGGAAAAAACAGCAGATAAAGCTGGAATTAAAACATTTGACGATATTGAAATCATTGATGATGATAAACATCCGTTAATTGCACTTACCGAAAGTATGCAGGATCAAGAATCAAAAGGAGATGAATAAATGTCCAATGATGAAATCATAAGAGAGGTTTATGAAGTTCTAGAATCAAGACGTGACAGTCCGATTGATTCATACACTTCAAACATCATGAAAGACAGCGATAAAAAAGCCGAAGACAAAATTCTTGAAAAAATTGCTGAAGAGGCTGGTGAAGTGCTTCTTGCCGCAAAAAATGATGAAAATCTTGTATATGAATCAGTAGACTTGATTTTCCACACATTATTAATATTAGTGTATAAAGGTGTGGAAATCGATGAGATATTTGAAGAATTTGCCAGAAGAAGAAAATAAATTTTTGACGGGTAAAAACAATGTTTGACACATTTTCTGAAAAAAAGTTTTTATTAAAAGAGTTAGTGAAAAGGGATTTAACCTCCAAATATAAGGATTCTGTATTGGGAGTAGCTTGGAGTTTTTTAAATCCATTATTAGTCATGATTGTATTTACAGCTATCTTTTCAATGTTGTTTGGCCGTCAAATTGAAAATTATCCAGTTTATTTCTTATCAGGACGTATTATTTTTAGTTTTTTTAAATCAGCAACAAGCGGTGCAATGAGATCCATTAAAGGAAATGCATCAATTCTTAAAAAAATTTATGTTCCAAAATATATGTTTACTGTAAGTAAAGTATGTTATGAATTTATAAACTTTTTAATTTCAGTTATAATACTGTTCGGGGTGATGTTAGTAACCAACGCTCCATTCCACATAACAATAATATACGGAATAATACCTATATTCTTTTTAGTTGTCTTAATATTCGGAATCGGATTAATATTAGCCGTGTGCAACACATACTTTACGGATATAGGTCATTTATATAACGTGTTTACATTAATTTTAATGTATGCATCAGCACTGTTTTATCCTATGGAAATCGTTCCTGTTACCGTGCAAAAAATATTCACATTAAATCCGATTTATTCTGCAATACTGACATTCAGAGGATGTGTATATGGAACCGTTCCAGATTTTAGCGTTATTCTTTATTTAGCAGCATTCGGATTTACAACATTAGGAATTGGAATAATTTTATTCAATATCTATGCTAAAAAATTAGCATTAGAATTATAATAGGTAATATCATGAGCTTAATGAAAAAATTAAGAAAAATTCTAAAAAGAGAAAGTGAAGCAGATAAAATTTCACAAATGGATGAAATTTTACCGCCAAGTGAGTGGAAGCATGGAAATATGATAATATTCGCTCCAAAAAGACTCATCAACGAAGGTGAAAAAGGTACTCTTTATATTGTAGCTTATGATGAAAACAGTGCCCCCCTGAAAAATGAAGAAATTCATTATAAAATTGAAAATGAAGAATATACTGCTAAAACAAATAAAATTGGAACCTGTGGAATTCCTATCGAATTAGAAAGAGGAAAATACAATGTTGAAATCACATATCCTAATGGAGATTATTCACAATCCCTTAAAACCAAAATTACAGTTAAAAAACCTAAGCCTCCTAAAAAAAGTTCCAACAGCACAGCAAAGAAAATAGAAGACCCTAGAAAAGGAGTCATTATTACTGCTCCCGATATGAGAATGTTTGTAAATAATGAGGGAGAGTATTATGCCCGATTGAGAGAAAAAGAAGAAGGTTATAATCCAATAGAAGGGGAAGAAATTAAATTCACCATTGATGATAAAGTTTTCAGTGCAAAAACCGACAAAGAGGGTTTTGCAAGATTGCCTATTAAAGATTTTTTTAAGGGAAAATATGAAGTTGAAGTTGAATATGAAGGAAATTCCGACTACAGGCCAAATTCCCGAAAAGGCAATTTGGAAATGTTAACCCGTGACATCGATAAAAGAATTATCATTGATGTTGACCATTTGACCATGGAATTTAAAGTATCAAAAGATAAAGTTGACACATTAAAAGAATTTTTCATTAGAACCCTGAAAAGAACAAAAGAATCACATGAAAAAATTAGAGTTTTGGATGACATTTCATTTAAAGTTTATAGGGGAGAAAAACTTGGAATTTTGGGTTTCAATGGTGCCGGAAAAAGTACCCTTTTAAAAATCATGGCAGGAATTTATGAACCTACATCGGGTTCAATTACAACATACGGAAGGATTGCACCACTGCTGGAGTTAGGTGCGGGATTTGATAAAAACTATACTGGAAAAAATAATATTTTCCTAAACGGTGCACTATTAAGTCTTGATGAAAAATTCCTTAAGGAAAAATATGATGAGATTGTAGAATTTTCAGAACTAGGCGAATTTATCAATTACCCTATCAAAAACTACTCCTCAGGTATGAGGACAAAATTGGGTTTTTCAATCGCAACCCTTATCAATCCAGATATTTTAATCATTGATGAAATTTTATCAGTCGGAGACATTAAATTTAAGAAAAAAAGTGGAGATAAAATCAATTCAATGATGAAAGAAGGAGTTACAGTATTACTCGTAACCCATTCAACCAGACAAATGAAAAGAATTTGTGACAGATGTATTTGGCTTGAAAATGGACAGATAAAAATGGATGGGGACGCAGAAGAAGTCTGTGATGCTTACGTCAAGGGCGCTAAAAAAGACATTAAAAAAAGAAAATAGGTTTTAAAATGGATAAACGATGGATTTATATCATAATTATAGCAATAATTGGAGTTGGATGCTTATACTTTATAGCTGAATCATCAACCATTATTGGATCAGCCAACACAGATTTAGACAAGTTCCTACTTAAGGTACCGGATTCATTTAATATTGAGAAAAGTACAGATACCCAAATTCGATTAATTAATAGGCAAAGCGGTGAAAGAATAAATATTTTGTTTTTAGGCACAGGATCTGATGTGGACGATGATATAGACAATAAAATTGAGTCATTATCCAAAAATACGAATATCACATTACTAAAAAATACTACACTCAAACTAAAAAATACAACAGTTCCATGTATTTATTATGAAAAATCGCCCAACAACAGTGTAAATAAGGTAGCATTCATAACCAAATTTGATTGCAAGTTTTCAATCGAATGCGCTAATTTCAATGATAATGAAAGCGTGGACAAAAACATTAAAGAAATCAGTGACACATTGAAAAGAGACTTTAAACAAAAACAAGATTAATTAGATGAAACTATGAAAGACTTCAAATTTTCAATTGTAATTTCAGCTTATAACTCCGAGGCTGGAATTTACAAATGTATCAGGTCCATTGTTAGACAAACATTAAATTTTGAAGAAAACATCGAAATAATCTTGATTAATGACGGCAGTACCGACAATACCGGTAATATATGTAAAATTTTTGCTGAAGAATACCCTCGAAACATCAAATATATATCAAAAAAACACGAAGGCAGGGGAAATAGTAAAAATTTAGGAATATCTGAAGCTAGTGGAAAATACATTTATTTTATTGATGGAGACAATTTCATTTCAAAAAATGCACTGAGAAATGTTTTAGATTTCTTTAATGAAAATGAAGAAATAGATATTGTTACAATACCCACCGAATTTTTAGAATACAAAGAAAATTATCCCTATTTTGATGAAAAGTACAAAAAAACCAGAACAATCAATTTAATGGAAGAGTCTGAATTCATCCAAGTTCAGTCAAATTCCTGTTTTTTTAAGACAAAACAACTCGAAAACATTAAATTCACAAAACAGTATAAACTGTCCGAAGACATTGCATTCATAAACAACTTGCTTATTTCAAAACCTCTTCTGGGCATTTGTAGTGAAGGAACATATTTCAATACAAAAGGCAGGGACAGAAATGCTCTTTTAAATATGATTCCTAATTTAAAGGATTCTGAACAAAAGGGTATCCAATATCATTTTAAAAGCTTAATAGATAACAGTTTAGGAAAATACGGTTTTCTTCCCGATTTTATCCAAAAAACAATGTTATTTTATTTAAATGAATTGATTTTAAACGAAACAATTAATGAAAAATTAACAGAACCTGAAATAGAATCCCTGAATAATGCAATAAAAAATATTTTGCAATACATTGATGATGAAAATATATATAATCAAAAAGTCATGGATGTGAAAATTAAAACTTTTTTACTTTACATTAAAAATGATAATTCCTATCTCGAAACAGATCAAATTAAATTAAATCAATACTTAAAATTAGATACAGTTTTCATCGACATATACGAAATTATCGATGATGAATTGTACGTGCTTGCCAATGTCAATTCCATTAGCCCTGATGAAAAAATTGATGTATATGTGAATGATAAAAAAATTGAAAGCAGCATTGTAAATTTCCCTCAACGGGAGAAATACTATCTAAATGAAAGATACTTGAACAACCATACATTCGAATTCAGTTTAAAACTAGACAACAGTAAATCCTATGAAATAAAGTTCAAGTCAAATATCAATCAAAATTTGCACATTGACTTTTCAAGACCGTGTAATTTCTCAAAAGTTGTTGGATATTCAAAAACAAGAAAATATTTAAGTCACTTAAACAATGACAAAATCTTAATTAATGGATTTACAACAGGAAATTGGCTTAAAAAAGAAGTAAAAACCCTATTTGGAATGTTGAAAAATAGGGTTCCGGGATTTGAAACCGCAATTCCTATTAGATTAATCTATATGGCATTGTACCCCTTTTTAAAAAATAAACGAATATGGTTTTATATGGATTTCCCGACAATAGCTGACGACAATGGAATGCACCTATTCAAATATTCGATAAAGCAGGATGACCAGGGCATTAAAAAATATTTCATCATTGATAAAAATACGCCTGATTATGATAAAATGAAAGAGATAGGTCCAGTTATCGGATATCATTCATTGAAACATAGGATTTTAGGATTGTTTGCAGAAAAAATCATCACATCACATCCAGACAATAATTACATCTATGCCTTTTGGGGACATTACCCTAATTTTGCAGGCATTTTAAAATCAAGCACAATATTCCTACAGCATGGAATAACACTGAATAACATATGCGGGTGGTTGAACAAGTATGATAAGAACCTTGATTTCTTATTAACCGCATCCAAAAAGGAATATGATTCATTGTTTAAGTATTATTACAATTACGATGAAGAAATAATTAAACTGCTCGGTTTTCCAAGATTTGATAATCTGAAAGATGAAAAGACAAAAACAATTCTATTGATGCCGTCCTGGAGAAGGTATCTCAATAATGAAAACAAATATACAATAAGCAATTCAAGCTATTTTAGAACTTACAATTCACTTATAAATAATGAAAAATTGCTTCAGAAAGCCAAAGAGTACGGTTATACAATAATTTTTAGACCACATCCTCACGTGTACAAATACATCAGATTGTTTGATGAAAACGAATCCATAAAAATTGACCATGAACGTGGAAGTTACCAGGAGTTATTTAAGAAAGGAGCCTTGTTAATTACAGATTATTCATCCGTGGCATTTGATTTTGCATATCTTAAAAAGCCAGTTTTGTATTATCAATACGGTGAGGATTATCACTTCAATCTAGATGAAAGTTATTTTGATTATGATACTATGGGTTTTGGTGAAGTCTGCAGCAGTGAAGAGGAACTGGTCAACCTGATAGAGGAATATATGAAAAATGACTGTGAAATGAAAGAAAAGCACGTTAAAAATGTTGAGGACTATTTCACATTCACTGATAAAAACAACTGTAAGAGAGTTCATGAAGCCATTAAAAAGATTCCGCCTAGAGATTGAACTCCATATTATGCATTCCCCTCTCAAAACCAGCTATTTTTACTCTTTTTTTATTGAATTCTTTAAAGCCTAATGATTCATAAAGCTTTTTTGCACCTTTATTTCTAAAATCTGCATCAAGAATAACTCTTTTGAAGTTTTTAGATTTAGCATAACCTATGACATCCAAAACAACCTGCCTTCCAATTCCGTTACCCCTTTGGGATTCATCAATAGCTATCTCTGCAAGGTACAAATCATCCCTTTCAATGTCACATAAAACGAAATGGTCCAGAATATCAACTAAAAATAATTTCCAGGACTTTAAGTGAAACTCATGGCCACCGCCATACAGATAAACACTAACATAGCCTATGATATTTCTGTTTTCATCTAAAATTACCTTAAAATAATCATTTAACTTCTTTTTTGAGATATATTTTGAAATTGCATCAACAGCTTGCTTATCTGATTTGAAAAACATGTCAAATGTCCTGTAATCCACATCATAAACCAGGCGCGCGACATGGTCTACATCATGAATTTTCGGATCAAAGGTTTCATAAATCAAATCAATCACTATTCACGATGGTTAATGCGAAAACTCCCGCTCCAAAACCGTTGTCGATATTTACAACTGCAATTCCAGGTGCGCATGACTGAAGCATTGCATCAAGGGCCACCCTACCGCCTTCACCGACACCATAACCTACGGAAGTCGGAACGCCAATGACCGGAACATCAACAAGCCCTGCTACAACTGACGGCAGAGCGCCTTCCATTCCTGCACAGACTATGAATGCACGAACCCCTTCCTTAACCATATGGGCAATCTGCGGAAACAATCTGTGAATTCCGGCAACGCCTATGTCATATGAGGTGATTGCTTCGCATCCCCCTTCCTCAACAATGACCCGTGCCTCTTCGGCAATGTTGATGTCAGAGGTGCCTGCAGTTATGATACCTATTTTTGCAATTGTCTGATTTTGTTTAATTTCCTTTCGAATTACCAATATATTGGCCCTATTATTATAATCGAAAATATAGGAATCCTTGCCCAAATCCTCCAATATCTTCCTGTATCTTTCATCAGACAGTTTAGTGATAATCAAATCTTCATCGCTGGATTCCAAATATTTCTTTATAATCAGTATTAAATCTTCATAATCCTTGCTTGGTGAAAACACTGCCTCTGGAAAACCTGTTCGTTCACTGCGTTTAATATCAAATTTGGCAACATTGTCAAATTCCAAAATGTTTTGGGATTTCAGCAGGTTTTCAGCCCCGTCAATATCAATTTCCCCTCTGACCAGTCTTTCAAGAATATCTTTCATAATATAATATAAGATAAAATTTTATATAAAATTTAACTTAAATAATATATTTATGAAAGCCCAAAAGATTTTAACTCAAGGAATAGTTCAAGGCGTGGGATTCCGGCCTTATGTATACAGGCTTGCATCTGACCTAAAACTTAACGGACATGTAAGAAACCTTGGAAATGTAGTTGAAATCATAATTGAGGGCAAAAACACTGAAAAGTTTATTGAAAGATTGCCTAAGGAACTGCCGCCAATTGCCAAAATCGATTCAATGAGTGTGGAAGACATAGATGAAACAGGCAATACTGATTTTAAAATCATAGAAAGTGGAGATTCATATTCAGGAGTTAGCGTTATCCCACCGGACATTGCAATTTGCGATAAATGTCTGGATGAAATAAGAAATCCAAATGACAGACGCTTCAAATATCCATTTAATGCATGTACAGATTGCGGACCAAGGTTTACCGTGATTGAAAGCGTTCCATATGACAGAATCAGGACATCAATGGAGGAATTTCCATTATGTGATGATTGCCTGACAGAATACAAGGAACCTTTAGACAGGCGTTATCATGGCGAGGCCATTTGCTGCAGTGACTGCGGCCCCCAAATGGAAATATATAACGGCCTGGAAAAAATAGATGCTGAAAATCCCATAAAAGTTGGTGCAAAAAAACTAAAAGAAGGTAAAATTTTAGCCATTAAAGGAATAGGCGGAACACATCTTGTTGTTGATGCATATAATGATGAAGCGATTAAAGAATTGAGAAAACGCCTGAACCGTCCAAATCAGGCCTTTGCAGTTATGGCAAAAGATTTAGAATCCATTCAAAAATACGCTGAACTTTCTGAAAGGGAAATTGAAACAATTACCTCAAACAAAAGACCGATAGTTATCCTGAAGAAAAATGAAGATTATCCATTCCCTGAAAGTTTATCTCCGGGACTTCACAATATTGGAGTGATGCTGCCGTACTCACCTATGCACTATCTTCTTTTTGACGAAGGAGACATTGACACCTATGTAATGACTTCCGCAAATATCCCAGGCGAACCAATGATGATTAAAAATGAGGAAATCATCAACGGAGTCAATGACTACTCTTTAGTCCATAACCGTAAAATCCTAAACAGATGTGACGATTCCGTCATCAGATTTAGAAACAATGAGTTATCCTTCATTAGAAGATCCAGGGGCTACACCCCTGAACCGTATAAAATCAATTATGAGGTGAATGATTCGAATGTTCTTGCGTTAGGCCCTGAACTTGACGTTACATTTTCCATAGCTAAAGACAATATTGTCTATCCGTCCCAGCATATCGGAAACACAAACAAACCGAAAACCTTGAACTTCTTAAGACAGGCTATCGAAAACATGCAAAGAATTACAAAAATCAACGAATTCGACATAATAGCATGTGACATGCATCCTCACTTTTTTACAACAAGACTGGCCCATGAGCTTGCAGAAATATATGATGCAGAGGTCATGCCTATACAACATCATCATGCCCACTCAATCGCCCTTGCCAATGACCACAGCCTTGAAGAGATGATTGTCATTGCAGCAGACGGAGTCGGATACGGAAGTGACGGAACCAGCTGGGGAGGAGAAATACTTTATACCAACGTGAATACCTTTGAAAGACTGGCCCATCTCCAGAGCCAGCTGATGCCAGGCGGAGACATGGCAACAAAACATCCCGCAAGAATGCTTGCAAGCATATTAAATGATGAGGATTTGATTAAAAGCTACACAAAATATTTCAAATATGGAGAAATTGAAATCAAAAACATCTATAAGCAATTGGCTTCAGGAATCAATGTCGGCAAAACCACAAGTACCGGAAGGGTTCTTGATTCAATGGCTGTTGCTGTTGAAGTAGCTCATGAGAGAACATATGAAGGAGAATGCTCCATGAAGCTTGAGTCCTGCGCATACTATGCAACAAAAAATCTGGAAATTCCATACATTATTGAAAAAAACACATTGAACACCACTGAAATACTTAAAGAGGTTGTCAGATTATATCAAAATGGTGAAAAGAAAGCTGACGTTGCATGCGCCGGACAAAATGCAGTTGCAAAAGGCCTTGCAGAACTTGCAATTAGGGCAGCGGATAAAAAGGGAATTTCAGATATTGGCGCAACCGGAGGAGTATTTTACAACGAAGCCATTACAAACACTGTCAAAAACCATGTTGAAAAAGAAGGATACACTTTCATACAGCATATGAATACCTGTGCTGGTGACGGGTCCGTTTCTCTTGGACAAGCGGTGATAGCAAAAAAAATATGAAAATGGTTTAAAGAATTAAACCATTGAATTAATGACCACGGAATGTTAGTTCATCTGCCTTTCAAAGTTCTTTCAAGGATATATTCGGCCCTTTCCTTAAGGTTGCCGTATAACCTAATTTGATTTTTCAGCTCGTCGATTGCCTCAAGCTGGCCCGCATCGATTCTTTTTTCAATATCCAAAAGCTTGGACCATTCGTCCCCTGAAGGAAGCTGAAGAGTGTTTAACATGTCATCTGAAAGGTTCACATCAAATGTATTCTTATTGATTGTGATATGGATGTTAACCTCATGCTGCAAATCATAATATTTACGAGGACGACCCCTTAAGATTTTCTTATAAGAAGAGTTTAAAATACCTATATCCTCCATAGCACGCAAGTGCTCTATGATGGCCTTTTGACCAATGTCCAATTCATTGGAAATTTCACTGACAAACATTGGCTCTTCCCTTAACAGATTTATAATATCCCTTCTAGTTTTACAACCCATTACGTCAAGTATATCTTCTTTATCAATATCTCCTAATTGGTCGTTATAGTTTCCTCTAATTTCTATGTGGCCATTAGAAGAATTGACATTATTGTTTTTTTTAATGTCATTTGAATTAGTCATGATTATACATTATGTCGAAACTTTATATAAAATTAATTGTTTTTGTTACCATATGTAAGAAAACTTTTTTTGAATTAAATGAGCCCAATTTATCTAAAAACAACAATGACAATAACAATGAAAAATAATAAAAATTAAAATCATTTTAAATAATAATAAAATATTATTATGATTTTTCTAGAAAAATTAAGGACATAGAATCGAATTTGATAAATTTTTTCTTACTTCAATTTAGCGAAAACTTTATATAACCTTTTGTTACTATAATAATGTAAGAGAAAGATAACTTTTTGTTACTTTAATATTTGGTTTAGAAAAACTTGATGTAATAACTCAGATATGATGAACCATTTTCCTATATGTCCATAAATTCCTAAAAACCAATATTAAAGAACTTAAAGAGAATATTCTCTGCAGAGAGTTATTACAAAAGTTTTTCAAAAACAACCTAAAAGGTGTCCATATGACTGACGAAAATAAAAGTGAAACTGAAGTTGAAACAAAAGATCTTCAGCAGCAATACGATGAACTTCTTGAGGAAGTTACACTAAAAAATGAAGAGATAGAAAAACTCAAAGAAGATCTTGAAAAACAAGAAAGTGAAACACAGGAGTACATTTCACTTGCACAAAGACTTCAAGCAGATTTTGAAAATTTCAAAAAGATTACTGAAAAACAAAACAAAGACATCATAAAATTTGCTAATGAAAATATCATTAAGGAGTTTTTAGATTGTTATGAAGACTTTGGTAGAGCTTTAAATGTTGAAAACGATGAAAATTTAAGAGATGGTATTGAACTTACCTATAACAAATTCAAAGATATTTTAACAAAAGAAGGTGTTGAAGAAATTCCCGCAAAAGGAGAAAAATTCGACCTGAACAAACATGAAGCACTTATGGTCCAGGCATCCGATGATGTTGAAAACGGATATGTTATAGAAGAGCTAATGAAAGGATACATGTACAAGGACAAAGTTCTCAAATACTCTAAAGTCATTGTTTGTAAAAAATAAAATTACGTTTATTTAATTATATATAATAAAAAAAATTGGTGATAATTATGTCTGATGCAAAAAAAGAAAAAATTATTGGAATTGATTTAGGTACAAGTAACTCAGCAGCATCTGTACTTGTAGGAGGTAAACCAACCACAATCCCTTCCGCTGAAGGAGCAAGTCAATATGGTAAATCCTTCCCAAGTTATGTTGCATTTACTGAAGACGGACAAATGTTAGTTGGAGAACCTGCAAGAAGACAAGCAGTTACCAACCCAGAAAACACTATCAGTGCAATCAAAAGAAGCATGGGTACAGATCATAAAGTAACTGTAAACGGAAAACAATATTCTCCACAAGAAATTTCCGCATTCATCTTACAAAAAATTAAAAAAGATGCAGAATCATTCTTAGGCGAACCTATTGAAAAAGCTGTAATTACCGTACCTGCATACTTTGACGATAACCAAAGGACCGCAACAAAAGACGCAGGAACCATCGCAGGTCTTGATGTAGTAAGACTTGTAAACGAACCTACCGCAGCAAGCCTCGCATACGGTCTTGATAAAGCTGATGAAGAAGACATGAACATTATGGTATACGACCTTGGTGGAGGTACCCTGGATGTAACCATCATGGAATTCGGTGGAGGAGTATTTGAAGTAAGGTCAACCAGCGGAGACACCCAACTCGGTGGTACCGATATGGATAACGTATTGATCAAATACTTAGCAGACCAATTTAAAGAAAAAGAAGACATCGATTTAATGGAAAATGATCAAGCAGTACAAAGATTAAGAGAAGCTGCTGAAAAAGCAAAAATCGAATTATCCACTACCACAACCACTGAAGTTAACTTACCATTCATCGCAATGGGAACTGATGGAACTCCTAAAAACTTAATCGACACAATTTCCAGAGCAAAATTAGAAGAATTGGTTGACCACATTGTTGAAAAATCTGGTAAACCAATGCAACAAGCATTAGACGATGCTAAAATGAGCAAATCTGAAATTGATAAAATTATCTTAGTCGGTGGACCTACCAGAATGCCAATCGTACAAAAATTCGTTGAAAAATTCATAGGAAAACCAGTGGAACGTGGTATTGACCCAATGGAATGTGTATCCATGGGTGCAGCTATTCAAGGAGGAGTATTAGCTGGTGAAATTAAAGACATCGTTCTTTTAGACGTAACCCCATTATCATTAGGTATTGAAACCTTAGGTGGAGTATCAACTACTTTAATTGAAAGAAACACTACTATCCCTACCAAGAAAAGTCAAGTATTCTCCACTGCTGCAGATAACCAACCATCTGTAGACATCAATGTATTGCAAGGGGAAAGAAAAATGGCTGCAGACAACACCTCACTTGGACGTTTCCAACTTGTAGGAATCCCACCTGCACCTAGAGGAGTGCCACAAATCGAAGTAACTTTCGATATTGACGCTAACGGTATTATCAACGTTACTGCTAAAGATAAAGGAACCGGTAAAGAACAGGCAATTACAATTACCTCATCCACAAAATTATCCGATGAGGAAATCGAACAAAAAATCAAAGAAGCAGAAATGAATGCCGAAGCAGATGCAAAAAGACAAGAAGAAATTGAAATCAGAAACAACGCAGACTCATTAATTTACACTTCAGAAAAAACCTTAGATGAACTTAAAGATCAAGTATCTGAAGATGAAAAATCAAAAGTCGAAGGACTTGTAGCTGAATTAAGAGAACTTATAGCTGGCGATGATGTTGCTGCCATTAAAGAAAAGTCTGATGAATTATCTAATGTAATTCAAGAGATTGGTGCTAAAATCTACCAACAAGCACAAGCAGAAGCACAAGCTCAACAACAAGCTGGAGCTGACCCTAATGCAGGTGCTCAAGACAACAACGATGATGACACAATTGATGCAGACTATGAAGTAAAAGACTAGAATTAATAATAAAGTTTTATTATATTGTTGGTAAATATATTAAAATCAGAAATCAGAATCAATCAATAAACTAACAATAGATAAAACTATTATTTTTTCTATCTATTTTTTTTAAAATTATTTTTTTAAGGTGTACAAATGGCAGACAAGCGAGATTATTATGATGTTCTTGGAGTAGATAAAACTGCGGATGAAAAGACAATTAAAAAAGCTTATCGTAAATTAGCCAGAAAATACCATCCAGACGTTTGTGATGAGCCAGATGCTGAAGATAAGTTTAAAGAAGTTAGTGAAGCTTATGCTGTCTTGTCTGATGAAGAAAAACGTCAAAGATATGATCAATTCGGTCATGCCGGAATGGATGGATTTACTGCTGAAGACTTCTATCAGAATGTGAACTTTGATGATATTTTCCAGGGCTTTGACATTGGAAACATATTTGAAATGTTTGGTTTTGGTGGAGCTGGTCGCAGCCGTGGAAGAACAGGCCCTCAAAGAGGTTCTGACATTTATACTGAAGTGCCTATTACTTTGGAAGAGGCTTTTGAAGGTTGTGACAAGGAAATCAAAATTACAAGAAGCGAATTATGTCCAACATGTAACGGATCCAAATCAAAACCAGGTTCAGATCCTAAAACCTGTCCAACATGTGGAGGAACCGGACAGATTAAAGAAGTCAGCAACACATTCTTAGGTCAAATGGTTAATGTAAGACCATGTAGAGAATGTGGCGGAACAGGTAAAATCATTACCGAACCGTGCGAAGACTGTCACGGTAAAGGAAGCAAAAGAAAAAGCAAAACAATTAAAATTGAAATTCCAGAAGGAGTTGATGAAGGAAACCACTTAAGAGTTTCAGGAGAAGGAAACTGTGGTGAAGCACCAGGTCTTGAAGGAGACTTAATTGTTACAGTCCACATAAAAAGAAATAAAAAATTCGCTCGTGAAGGCGATCACATTTACCTAGAGCAGCAAATCAGTTTCCCACAAGCTGCACTTGGTGACACAATCAGCATCCCTACAATTGAAGGGAAAGAAGTTGAGTTTAAAATACCTGCTGGAACACAAAGTGGAACAGTATTTAAACTAAGAGGACAAGGTATGAACTCTGTCAGACATAGCGGCAGGGGAAATATGTATGTTACCGCAACAGTAGTCGTTCCTAAAAAGTTAAACTCAAAACAAAAAAAGATTCTTAATGAATTTGCCGAAGTCAGCGGCGATGAAATTAAACATGTTGAAAAAGGACTTTTCGACAGAGTCAAGGACGCAATGAAATAAGTTAGCATATGCTAATTTATTTTTTTCTATTTTTTAAAAATTCACTGACAACCATCAAAAAACAGTTGCATTAAATTAATTTTATAACCAATTAAAATTATATCAAATCACAATTCTATAAAATAATCAATCATCATTTTAATTAAAATAATACATATTATTGAAAATTAAATTTAAAATTAGTTACATCTACATGAAATAGATGAAATAAAATAAAAAAAGAAAAATAGTGGGAAATTCCACTATTTAATAGTTATTTTTACGGATGCACTTGAAGCCTTGTAAGTGACATCACCAGCATATGAAATTTTAGCAGCGAATTTACCTTTTTTGGTAAGTTTAATGCTGAATGTTACTTGACCTTTAGCATTGGTTTTACCAGTGTAGGTTTTACCATTAATTTTCATGGTTACTTTTTTACCTGCTTTGAGGTATGTTTTACCATCGACGGATGCTCCTTTGATGGTTTTTAAAGTAACAGTGTATTTTTTAGTTTTTGCTGTAGCTTTAAATGTTTTAGCGCTTGCAGCTATTGAAGTAGTTTTCTTATTAATGGTAACTTTGTGTACAGCCATGGTTGCGTTGTAGTCTTCATCACCTAAGAATACAATTACAAAGGTGTATAAACCTGCATTCATCAAGTTGATTTGTACAGCTGCTTTACCATTTGCATCAGTTGTTCCGTTTAATGTAACACCATTATAACCGATGTAAACAGTTTTGTTTGCAAGAGGATTGCCCATTTCATCAACAAGTTGGAAAGTGAAGTTTCCACCTCTTTCGTCTGCATAGAAGTCACATGCGTACTGAGTGTAGTCGCTACTTACAAGCACACTAGTTTCTTTTGCCGGAGCAATATTTTCTAATTTTATAGTTACATTGCTTGGTGAGAAGTAATCATCACCTGCGTAGTACATTTCAACAACTGATTTGCCAGTTATATTAATGTAGAATTTACCAAGATCATCAGTAGTAGTATTGTATTCAACACCATCAACCTTATAGGTTACAGTAGCGTTAACCATAGGAGAACCTAAGCTGTTTACTAAAGCAGCGTCAATAAGACCTCCACCGTTTACAGTGATGTTAGCAAATTCAGTAGCAAATCCTTCTAAGAAAATAGATGAAACATTATAAGCAGCAGCATGGTTGTCGTCACCTAAGTAAACAACAACAACATCATGTTCGCCAACAGTGATGTTTTCAACAGGAACAACTGCACTACCATTTACTAAAGGCACAACAGTTTCAATACCATCAATAATGACAGACACATTACCTGTAGCTCCAGGAATATCAACAGTTACATTAGTGTTTTTATCTGTAATTTCACCCACAGTAACATTAACAGCAGTAGCTTGTTTTACAGGAGCAATATCTTTTAATGTTATTGTTGTGTTGGATGAGTTAGTATAACTGTCTCCGCCGAAGATGATGTCTAATTTGCCATTATCAATACCAGCAATTATAAAGGTACCGTTTGCATCGGTTTTAACAACTCCACTTACTCCATTTATAGTATATTGGACATCAACATTTGAAATAGGTTCTCCATCCTCATATACGAGCACACCAGTAACATTGCAGTCTCCATCAACTCCAGTGACTGAAATGGTTGATGAAGTTTTATTTCCTATTTCCGGAGTGTTATTGTAAACTTCTGAATTGCCAGCATTAGCAACACCTTCATCTCCGATGAATCTTTTACCAACGAGGTAGTTGTCATTTACAACTGCAACATTATCCTGAACATTTATAGGATAGTCACCAGTAGTCACAATATATGTGTTGTTAGCAATTGTAGCATTACCTTTTACAACTTTAACACCAATACTTTCAACACCGAAAGCTTCCCAAACTGATTCATCTCCTTCATTGGAACCAATAGCATAAATTGTATTATTAGTAACAGTTATTACATCACCTCTGTAAGCAATACCAGTTGTATAATTACCATCAAGCATTACAACGTTAGCATCAATATTAGATTCAACATCTCCTAAAGAGAAACCGAATACGTTGTATGCATCTCCAGTAATTTTATTTCCAGTATAATTAGCTTTAACATCTTGACCATTCATACCAGAATAAATAGCATAAGCAGAAGTATTAGCTGCAACATCAATAACATTATCTTCAACTACACCTGTTGCAGGACCTTCAATATCAATACCATTAGCATAATAATCACCAGTAGAATCAATATTATTAGCCCTAATTATGAAATTATCACCAGATAAAATAATACCATAAATGTATGTGTAACCTTTAGCAACAATGTGGTTATTAGTAATTATAGAATCGTTAGATTCAACAAAATCGACAGCATAAATAGTGTCATAAGCACCCACAACATCACCGTAAGTAACATTTACTTTATTGTTATCAAAAATCACACCATTAGAATATTTAACTACAATACCTTCACTAACAGGACTGCTTACCCAATTACCTGATCCTGCAGGCTCTTCAGCCCAGGCGACAGGAACTGAAACTAAATCCACAGTGAAATTGTTATCGAAAACAAGTGCACCATCAGTTCCAGCAATGAAAAGAGCATTATTAATACCAGTACCCTGAGTAGCACCTTCATAATCAATATTGTTATCTAAAACGCTTAAACCGCCAAGAACACCAGCATAAATACCATAAGCATCCTTATCAGTATTAGCAACAACATTAATAAAGTTATTTTTCACATCAGCATCATCGACACCAGTTAAGAAAACACCAGTACCTGAAGTAGCAATAATGTTATTATCTATAGTAACATTACCAGTCATTGCAAAAATACCTCTAGCGGCAACACCGAAACCTTCCCAAACGGATTCATTACCTTCTTCAGAGGAAATTAAAACAATACGATTTTCAGTGACATTCAATACACCAGTTCTAGCAGCAAGACCAGTGGTATAATTACCATCAAGATTAATATAGTTTTTCACAACATTGGATTCAACATCACCTAAAGAGAAACCGAATACATTGTATGCGTTACCTGTAATATTGTTACCAGTATAATTAGCACTCGCATTTTGACCATTCATACCAGAGTAAATACCATACGCACTGGTTTCAGCTTTAACATTGATGTTATTTTCTTCAACTACACCTGTAGCAGGACCTTCAATATCAATACCATCAGCATAATAAACACCAGTAGAACTAATATTATTACCTCTAATTACGAAATCATCACCAGACAAAATAATAGCATAAATGTAAGTATTACCATTAGCAACAATATCATTGCCAGCAATCACAGCA
>JAFUIW010000005.1 GCA_017473945.1 Methanobrevibacter sp.
ATCTTAACATATAATTTAATTATCATGATTAGTAATTATAAATTTAACAACATTGATATATAAATGTTTTCATAACGATGTAAATGATTTCATATCGATACAATTATCTAAAAAAGTGAGGAAGCATATATATTTAGGTTTAACTAAATATTTAATAGAGGTATTTTTATGTCAAACATTGGAAAAGTTGATGAAATTTTAACAAAAGCAGAAGTGTTCTACTTATCAACAGTAGACGGCGACAAACCAAAAGTAAGACCGTTAGGATTCCACTTATTGGAAGGTGAGAAAATCTACTTTGGCGTTGGAACCTATAAAGATGTGTACAAACAAATGGAAGCAAACCCAAATGTTGAAATAGCTGCATGGGATGGCAAACACTTCCTAAGATACTATGGGGTTGCAGATTTAAGCAAAAATGAAGAGATTGTTGAAAAAGCATTTGAACTCATGCCTGAAATTGCTGAAGCATATAAAGCAAATGGCTGGGAAATGGGAATCTTTTTCCTCGACAAAGCTACAGCTGAAATTAGAAACATGATGGAAGTTGAAGAAACATATGAATTTGAGTACTAAAAATACTCAAACCATCTCTTTTTTAAACATGCATAATATCAGTATAATCTGATATTTCCGAATTGATTGTACATAAGTCAGTGATGTTTAAATCATGCACATCATTATGACCCGTGATTCTTGAAAATGTTTTCAACTCGTCAGTTGATACTCTTAAAAAATTTTCAACCCTTTTTGATGCAGTTTCAATTATTAACCTTTTTCTCAGCTCAAAATCTTGAGTTGCAACACCCATTGGACATTCTCCAGAGTCACAAATCTTATACTGTTGACAAGCAGCTGCAATCATGGCTGCAGTCCCAATAGCTACTGCATCAGCACCCATTGCAAGTGCCTTCGCAAAGTCTGATGAAACCCTTAAACCTCCAGTTATTGTTAATGTGATTTCACTTTCATGTTCATCAAGGTATTTTCGAGCCCTTGAAAGAGCATAAATTGTAGGAACAGAAGTTGAATCCCTAATCAACTTAGGGCTTGCACCAGTTGATCCCCCTCTTCCATCAATAGTGATAAAATCAGGTTCAGCATATAATACATGCTCCAAATCATCCTCGATTCTACCAGCGGCAAATTTCAAACCTATTGGCTTACCTCCGGATTGTTTTTTCAAATCATCAATCAAATCCTTCAAATTATCTTTTGAATTTACACCCGGAATTGTTGCGGGAGATTTAATATCCACACCCATCGGCATTCCCCTAATTTCTGAAATTTCTTCAGTTACCTTTTCTGATTGAAGTTGACCCCCAAGACCTGGTTTGGTTGACTGACCAATCTTTATTTCAATCGCATCAGCATTTTTAAGATTTTCTGGAGTAATACAATATTTATTCGGAACATATTCGAAAATATATTTATATGCACTTTCCATTTCTTCAGGAAGAATTCCTCCCTCCCCACTGCCCTGAGCAGTTTTAATTGCAGCACTGCCTTTTGCAAGTGCAATTTTAATTTCCTTTGAAAGTGCGCCGAAAGACATATGAGTGATATAAATTGGACTTTCAATGACCAGCGGTTTTTTGGCAGTTTTACCAATTACTGTTCGAGTATTTACATCTACCTCTGACTCTAAAGGTTGTGGGTTCAATTGATTTCCTAAAATTAGTATTTCATTCCAGTTATGCATTGGCAAATCAGTTGCCATAGCAGATACAATAGATTCTCCAGTTATGGCCATTTGATGTATTGCATCCATATAACGGATATTTTTATCACTCTTGGCGTATTGTTTATCATAGGATAAATCTGAATCTTTAATTTTCAGGTTTTCACTGGACTGTGAATTTTCAACTCTTACAAAATTAGAAATAGCCTGACCACAGATAGGACACTTGTCAAAATTCTTCAAGACAATCCCAGTTGATTCTTCGTTATGAATGTGACCGCAAATAGTGCATTTGTATATCATAATACCACTTCCACTTGATATAAAGTGAAAGTAAGTATTATATATGCTTTTGGTTACCTAAAACTCATTAACAATTGCTAATGCATTAAGAGATCTTGGAAAACCAATATAAGGCAGAATTACAGTTATTGTAGAAATTAACTTTTCCTTATCATTACCAACAGACAAATTAGCTTGGGTATGTCCCCTTAACTGATTTTCACAACCTCCAAGTGTTGCAATAAATGTGAATGTTATTAATTCTCTTTGCTGATCGTTTAAACCGTCACGAGTGTAAAAGTCACCGAAGCAATATCCTTCCAGAAATGTGTTGAAGTGTTTTTGACCTTCAGGGGCATTATCATTCATCGCCTGAATCATTTCCACACCAAAATATCTGTCTTGAATTTCACGACCTTTTTCATATCTATCTTCAGATGAAGTATTTGACCTATCTTCTAAAGGCATTTCAATTCCTTTCTTGTCAAATACCTTAATTACTACTCCAAAGAAATTATGTGCACGACCAAATCCAACGTAGGGAACGGATTGGTAAAGTAATTCTTTAACCTCTTCAGGAGTAATATAGTTACCTAAAGCAGAGAGCAAAATCTTTTTAAATGCTTTTGGTGATTGACAAGCAATTAATGAAGCCAATGTTACCAAGACTGATTCTTTTTCATCCAATGTGGAATATTCAAATACTTCCCCATATGCAAAGTTTTTAAAGATTTTATGAAATTCAGGGTCATTTTTTTCTATTCTTTCAAAATTGTCAAATAAATCATTCATAATATCACTTTTAATTTTTTAATTAAATAAAATTCCTATTCAGGCCTCAGTTTGCCATAGAAATAAGATGCTGTTGCACCACCATCTGCCAGTATGTCACTGCCTGTGATGAATGCACCCTTATCAGACATTAATACTTCTGCAACGTTTGCAACCTCATCAGCAGTTCCAGGTCTTCCTGAAGGACAGTTTGCAAACATGTTTTTGTAAAAATCTCCTCTAGGACCGTTGAATTCATCAATAGCCAGTGGCGTTACAATGATTCCTGGAGAAATAGAGTTGATTCTCGCTCCTTTTTCTCCCCATCTGCAAGCCTCATACATTACACGTTTCACATTGCATCTTTTTGCCAATTGATAAGCATGCAAGGTATCGTCAATGTTTTCGGGTTGAAGGACTTCAAGGTCAAGCAGTTCTTCTGTTGGAGTTGTTGCAAGCTGTTCATCAATTACTGCACCCAGCTGTTTCATCCTGTGGCCTGATTGGGAAGATATAGTTACTCCAACACCTCCTTCTTTTATGACTTTTCCAACCTCTTCAAGCAAAACTGCAGTCCCATACAGATCCACTTTTAAGATGGCTTCTATTGGTGCCTGTGACGGTGAAACTCCAGCTGCATTGATGAAGTATGAGATTTCACCAAATTCCTGTGCAAAATTTATTAAATCATTAATTGATTCCCTTGAAGATATATCGCATTCTTTAATTTCAACATCGAAACCTGCTTCAGTCATTATTTTAGAGATGGCTTCAGCATTTTGAATGTTTTTATCACCAACTATTATTTTCTTACCATGTCCAATTCGTCTGGCAATAGCCATTCCTATTTGGCCAGCCCCTGTTAACAATACAACATCAACCATAATATCACCAATATTATATTTAAAAAATAGAATATAAAAATGTTGTTATATGCAACAATATATTGTTTAACACATCCTAAAAAAAATGTTCTAAATACGAAAATAAGATATAAAAACCTGTGAAAATTAAAAATCAGTGATTTAATGAATTTTTAAAAAAAATAAAAAAAATAAGTAAATTAAAACTTCAATACTTATTGTGATAATTTATAAGCATCATAAGCAGCGTAAATAGCGAATATTAAACTTATAATACTTGTTAAAAAACCAGTAAAGAAAGCAATTATACCTAAAACAATTGCCACTACTAAGAATATAAGACCTTTTTTAATATCTCCAGCATAAGCTTGACCTAAACCAGGTATTATAAAAGATAATATTGCTGCAAGAATTGGATTTGCCATAAATTTCCCTCCATTTAACTAATTATTAATAACTACTGATATATTTAATAATTCTATATCTATCATATTTCTTCATTTTAACTAATATATACTTTTTGATAGCAATTTTTCTTTATTAAAAAGAAGCATTATTCAATGTAAAAAAAATTTAAGCTTAATTACTAAAAAATAAAAAAAGTTAACCACAATTTATTTAAAAAAATGTACCAAAAAATATTTAGTTTCGTATATTTTGTATCCAAATATACGTTTTATTTATATATAAAATTTTGTAAAAAAATAAAAAAAAGTGGGAGAAGTTAATCTCCTTTATTCCAGTTTACAATACCGTAACCGATACATAAAAGAGTTGATAAGATAATTCCAACATAAACTCCCCAAATCCATGGGTCTTCAATTCCGAAAATCATCATTATGCATCACTTCCTTTTGTATCAATTTGTGAAAATGCCTTGTCAATGACCTCATCTGCAGGAGGTTTGGTAAGTAAACTAACTACAATTGTAAATATTGCTGAAACTGGCACTGCAATCAACATTACGTCAATGAATGGCCAAGGTGCTGCAGGCAGGATTGTTTCAACTCCTAAAATGAATTTACAGATTCCAAGTCCCACTGCTGTTTTCTTGAATACGAACATTAACCAGAACAAGCTTACGAAAGTTCCGGATACAATTCCTGCAATAGCACCGAGTCTTGTGATGCCTTTCCAGTAGAGTGCTCCTAAAAATACTGGCAGGAATGCTGCTGCACAGATTTCAAAGAACAGACTTGTTCCGAGTGCAACCACACTTCCCGGAAGTGAGAATGCCATTACCAATGCTAAAATGATAGCTATTAAGATACCTACTCTTGAAATGCTTACCTGATCCAGTTTCTGTTTGGATTTTTCCCTTATTGTTCCATAGATATCCACACCGAATGCGGTTCCCTGTGTGTGCAATTGTGAGGATATTGTTGACATTGCTGCTGCAATGAGTGACAACAGGAAGATGTATACGAACCATTCAGGCAGTGCCATTGTAATGAATGTCGGAATAACCTTATCGATGTTTCCTCCAACCACATCAACTGCAATTTTTCCTAATTTATCATAGAAATATACATTTGAAAGGGATCCTACGATATATGCGGTTGTTGGCATGATTGCAATGAAAATACCTCCAATTAAAACAGATCTATTTAATTCCTTATCTGATTTAACTGTCATGAACCTTACAATCAATGAAGGCTGTGCAAGCACTCCAATACCTACACCGATTAATGTGGATGATACAAGTGACCACCAGAATGGTGTTCCAAACTCTGGGAAGGCCGTCCAGCCCGTACCCCCGGTTGCCAGTGCATCAGCAGGATACAGATTGACCATATTTGTCAGTGCAGTGTTTGCAGTGTTGACTCCTCCAAGCAACCAATATACAAAGACTAGCAGGAACACCATTGCTATAACCATAATTGTTCCTTGCAGCGCATCGGTATACATTACACCACGGATTCCACCGAACAGCACATAAAATGTAATGATAATTGATAAAATTAATAATGCTATACTAAAATCTATTAATAAGGATGATTCTAAAAATCTTGCAGCTCCAATCAATACTACAGCTGCATAAAGTGGCATTGCACAGAAAATAACCAATCCTGAGAAATAATGGATGAATTTAGAGTCGAAACGTTTTCCTAAAAATTCAGGAAATGTTAATGAGTCCAATGCATGCCCCATCCTACGGGTTCTTTTTCCTAAGAATACAAATGCGATAAATACACCAATGATAATGTTTAAGAATGCTAACCATAAAACACTCATACCATATTCACTAGCAACTCCTCCAAAACCGACAATAGCTGCTGTCGAAATAAAGGTAGCCCCATAACTCATTGCCATAATGAATGGGTGTGTATCTTTACCAGCAATCATAAAGTCTTCAGAGGAATTAGTTTTTTTGTATGCGTAGTAACCTACAAAAACAAGTGCAAATATGTAGATTATAAACACAATTGCTAAAATCATAACGTCCATAAAAAATTACCTCTAAAAAAATATTAAATACTATTAATATTTACAATAATACTTTAATAGAGAAAATATTTAAATATTACTATTGTATACATTGATGTACATTTTTGTACATTACATTATCTTGAATTCAACACCCCTGATAACACCCATGCTAACGCCATGTTCCTTGTAATCCTTAAGCAATGATATCGCCTCATCAATAGGAATTTCAGCCTCATCATTTAGACGAATTTCAACACCTAAATTTTCACTGAGTTCACTATACACAACAAATTTAAGAGAATTACGAAATTCATCATCAAATTCATCACCAAAACGGTTGATGACCTTCAGACAGTCGTCAAATTTACCCACATACAATTTCAAAAGAAAGACTGAAATAATACGTAAACCATCATTTTCACAAACATCCAAAAGATCATCAGCACATGAATCAACCACATCCTTGTCACCCAAATCAACAGCAATCAATGATTTTTCATGAATTGCATCCACAAAGGCATCATCAATTTCCAATGCATAATTGCAATATTTCAATGCGCTGTCCAAATCACCCAAAATCCTATAAAATTTAGAAATCGCCAAAACCATCCTTTTGTTATCTGATGAAACATATTTTTCAAAGATTTTTAAAGTATTTAAAGCATTTTCATTTTCCTTTAAAGCAATATGACACCTGATTTTTTCATAAAGAAGAAATTCATCTTCAGGATCTTCAGCAAGCAACGATTCGATTAAAAATAGTGCCTTGTCATATCTCTCCAATTCCATCAAGCAAGTAATCTTAAACATCAGAACATACATATAATCCTCATCATCTTCACGAACTTCATCAAAATATTTCAATGCCTCTTCATAATTTTCATCATTAAACTCAGTTCTACCTTTTGTAATTTTAGAATTCATGTTATTCACCAAGTAAAATTATAAACAAACGATTATAAATAGTTTATTGAAAAAATAAAGTAATTATTGATGTTAATTTGTAAAAAAACAAGTGGAAAACAATATTGCATTGAAAATGTTAAAAATGAAGTAAAATTGAACCTAAAAACTAAACAGTACAACAAAGTTTTATATTAAATAAACATCATAATTAAACCTGTTAAAAAAAACTTTAAAATAGGGATATAATGTTTTGGAATGAAAAAGCAGAATGTATGGAAAAAGAAGAAAAGGAAAAAATACAACTCGAAAGACTACAGGAAACTGTGAAACTTGCATATGAAAATGTTGAGTTTTACAAAAAACGATTCGATAAAATCGGATTGAAACCGGAAGACATCAAAACACTAAAAGACATTGAAAAAATTCCATTTACAACCAAAAGCGATTTGAGAGAAGCTTATCCATTAGGATTGCTTGCAGTTCCACGTGAAGAGATTGTAGAGGTTCATGCATCTTCAGGAACTACCGGAAAGCCAACCGTAACTGCATATACCCAAAACGATTTGGACATTTGGGGAGAATGCATTGCACGTGGATTGAAAATGGCAGGTGCTGAAAAAGACTACATCATCCAAAACGCTTACGGATACGGTTTATTTACCGGAGGATTCGGTATTCACCACGGTGGAAACAGAATGGGTGCAATCACAATCCCAATTTCAGCTGGAAATACCCAAAGGCAACTGGACACAATGGTCGATTTCCAAAGTGACATCCTAACCTGTACCCCTTCCTATGCAATGTATCTTGGAGAATCAAGAGAAAAAGCAGGAATACCCCTTGAAGATATCAACCTAAAAGCAGGAATCCATGGGGCTGAAATGTGGACAGACGAAATGAGAAAAAGAATTGAAGCATCCCTCGGAATAAAAACACACAACATTTACGGTTTAACCGAAGTTATGGGACCAGGTGTTGCTCAGGAATGTGACTTCCAAAATGGAATGCACATACAAGATGACCATTTCTATCCTGAAATCATCAATTCCGATACAGGAGAAACATTAGGATACGGTGAAAAAGGAGAACTTGTCCTAACTTCCCTTACCAAAACTGGAATGCCTATTTTAAGATTTAGAACAAAAGACCTGACTTCACTTATCGGTGAAAAATGTGAATGCGGAAGAACAACCGTCAGAATGACAAGAATTACCGGAAGAAGCGACGACATGCTTAAAATCAAAGGTGTTATGGTATTCCCATCACAAATTGAAAAAGCATTGCTTAAAGTTAGCAGAATCAGCCCTAACTACATGATTCATGTAACAAGACCTGACATTTTGGATGAAGTTGAAGTTAAAGTCGAAGCTACTAAAGAATTGTTCTCAGATGAAATGAAAGAAATGGAAAGAGTAGAAAAACAAATTCAAGCATCAATCAGATCAGAAACCGGTTTAAGAGTTGATGTAAGTATCGTTGAACCTGAAACACTTCCAAGAAGTGAAGGTAAAGCTGTTCGTGTAATAGATGAAAGGAATTTTGACTAGGTGATAAAATGGCAGTAAAACAAATTTCAATTTTCGTAGAAAACAAAGAAGGAAGAATTAAAAAAGCTATTGACACATTGGCAAAAGAAAACATTAACATTCGTGCACTTTCAATAGCGGATACAACCAAATACGGAATCTTAAGATTAATCGTTTCAGACAATGAAAAGGCAATAGAAGCTCTTGAAAAAGACGGTTTTATTGTAAAAGAAAATGAAGTTATCATCCTAGCAGTTCCTGATGAACCTAACGGATTGAACTCAACTTTAGAAGTTTTCGACGAAAAAGGCATTAACTTAGAATACCTTTATGCTTTCGTAAGCAACAAAACCGATGAAGCAATTGTCGTTATGAGATTGGAAAACATGGAAAAAGCTATTGAAGCTTTAGGCGAAAGCAATGTTAAAATCTTAGATGAAAACGACATTAAAGATTTATAGAAAAGATTTAATTCTTTTCTACAAATTATTTTTATTTTTTATTTCCAATACTTTTTCTAAAGAAACATCCGCATTATTTGCGATGACACTAGCATCTTCACCAGATTTTAAAAGATTCACGATGATTTGCTCAATACCTTGCTCAATACCTTGCTCAATACCATCATCTTTTCCATCCTGATACTTGTTTTCACCATATTCATGTATTAGACTCATTCTACCACCCAACAAATCACAAATAATATTCCTTTCAAGTGAATCAACAACAAATTTGTCAGTTGTTAACCACATAATCCCAAAAGACAAATCTTTTTGAGATGAAGTCAAATTTTTCAAATTGAACAAAATTTTTATAACTCTATAAATGTATTCAACAATGTTTTTACCTTTTTTACTTAATGGAACTAAAGACAATAATATAATATCTCTACCATCTAATGGTTCATTATATTTAAGTTTAGTTTTAACATTATTTATAATTTCTTCGCTATCTAAATTATTCAATCCATGAACCTCATATTTGAATACATTTAATCTATTATATTTATACTCAACGATTTTAGAATCTTCAGCAGTGCTCAAAACAGATAGATTAACTTCCTTATCATTTTTCTTATGCTGATCAGTTAATGCAACATAACTGTGAGCCCTTCTTGAAAAATCATTCCCAACTTCCGTACTTTGAAACTCAACAATTAGATTCTCATCATCCAAATCCAAAATTAAATCTGGTTTGTAGTTGGTTGGGTCAATATGCCGTAATTCTTTAGTCCAAACTTTAGTTCTTTTTGATTTTTTACCTAAAATCTCTAAAAGAATACTAGCATCTTCATCAGACACATTTTTAAACAACATATCTTCCTGAAATTCAGCCATTGTAAGACACCTCCAATATTACTGAATATACTATGGAAAACAAGATTTAAAAAGTTTTATATCAAAATTAAAGGATATTAACTTAAATAAAATGGTTTTTATAGGTAAATTTTACTTAATTAAATCAATAATATGAAATTAAGACAATAATAACAAATCAAAGCAATATTATCAAATGAAAACAATTTTCTAAAATAAGTATAATATTCAAAAAAAATATAAAAATGAGTAACAAAAAATAACAAAAAAGAGTAAAAAGAAAAATAACAAAAAAGAGTAAAAAGAAAAATAGCTATAAATCTTTTAACATGTTAGCTATATCTTCTTTTGAATATCCTAGACGTACAAAAAGACTTTTTAAAGGATCATTATCAGGAACTACGCCCAATTCTCTCCAACTTTTAAAATCATTTTTCAAAATACCATTGATTAAAAGTTGAATAGTAATTAAATCATCACTTTTAACAGCAATGAATGCATCCTCATCCTCAAAAACATTATCCGGATCAATCAATGTTAAATTACCTGCCACATCTTTTTTTACGATTGCATTGTCGATTTTGTAAGCCATAATAACCACTACTTTTTTATCTATTATAAAATATATTTAAAATACTATTTATAAGTTAACCTTTGATAGATTTATATCCACTTTCAATAGCTTTTAAGTTCATGTCATGGAATTTAGGTTTTAGATTATTCTTCATGGCATCAATTACTGATTCTTTAGTTAATGGAAACTTATCATCAGCAGTCACTGCGCCTAAAAGAACCATGTTCAAAGCCAAAACGCTTCCTGCTTCAATAGCCAGTTCAGTACCATTGATGGGTAAAACATGTTTGAAGTTCTCTTTCAATACTTTGGTAATGCTGTCAACGCTAGGATAAGGCTTGTCAGTTGAAGACGGAATAATCGGATGAGTATTGTAGACTATCTTAGTCTCGGAGTTTACCTTATCAAGACCTCTTATTGTTTCAATCGGTTCAAATGCAAGCAGCATATCTGCGCCCTTATTCGGAATGATTGATGAATTGTATCCTCCAATTTTCAATTCTGTGGATACTGATCCTCCCCTTTGAGACATTCCGTGAATTTCACTCATTACCACTTCCAGACCTTGGTTCATTGCAGCCTCACCGATAATTGTGGAGGTTTTGATAATTCCCTGACCTCCTACGCCACAAATATAAATACTATAATGATTATCCATTTTCTCACCTACCTGCCTCTAGTGCTCCATACTTACATACCTGAATACATACGTTACATCCGTCACATTGAGCTTTATCTATTGTGATTTTTCCATTGATTTTTGAAATTGCCGGACAGGCCAATTCACTTACACATTTATCACAGTTATTACAATTCTTTTCAACCAAATTAACTGGAGGTTTTTTGGTTAAACCTTTGATTAATGTACATGGAGCTTTTGAAACGATGACTGCAGTATCATCCCTTTGGAAAGCTTCCACATAAGTTTTAACAACCTGCTCCAAGTTGAAAGGATTGATTACACGCACATAATCACAGCCACATGCCGCAGCCAGTTTACGGATTGACACTTCAGGAGCCTCATCTCCCATACCGTCGATTGGAATACCTGGATTTGGCTGACCGCCAGTCATTGCAGTGATTCTGTTGTCCAAAACAGTCAGGACAAAGTTGTGCTTGTTGTGCACAGCATTTATCAGTGGGGAAATACCGCTGTGGAAAAATGTTGAGTCCCCAATGAAACTTGCTACCTTTTGGTCTGTGGATACTGAAAATCCGCAGCCGTCCCCTACGCTTGAACCCATTGACAAGAGGTAATCTGCAGCATTGTAAGGTGGATTGATACCTAATGTGTAGCATCCGATATCTGAAGCGAACACAACATCTGATGTTTTCAATCCCAGCTCTTCGATAGCCTTGTTTATTCCATAATACATTGCCCTGTGAGGACATCCGGCACATAATACCGGCGCTCTTGATGGAATGTCTTCGGATAATTTTTCAAGGCTTTGAGAGAATTTGACATCTTCATCATTTTTAAAGTTCAATACTTTATTCAAACCATCTGCAACAACATCAGAGTTGAATTCATGATAAAGAGGAAATGTTCCATCCAGTTTTCCATGAACTGTAACGTTTAATTTTTCAGCACCGATTGTAGCTAAAACATCCCTTTCTATAATTGGATCAACTTCCTCGACAATGAACACTTCATCCAAATCTTTTAAGAATTCAGCGACCATTTCTTGTGGGAAGGGATATGAAAATCCTAATTTTAAGATGTCAACATCCAAATCATTGAATTTTACAACATCGTGAGCATAATTGTAGGCACTGCTTGAAGAAATCAGACCATATTTTTTATCACTTGCAAAGTCGATTTGCCTGTTGAATTCACTTTTGTTGGTTTCACCTTCAAGCTTATGAATCTTGTCCCACAGTCTTACGTGCATGTCTCCTGCAAAGGCCGGAACCGGAACGTATTTTGAAGGGTCCTTTTTAAAATGACCTCTCTTCCAGTGGTCTTCACCGTTTGATGAGTTGTCTTTTACATCTCCAAATTCAACAACTCCCCTCATGTGGGATACACGGGTTGTTGTTCTGACAATTACCGGCAAATTGATTTGCTCTGACAGGTCAAATGCATATTTTACCATGTCCTTTACTTCCTGACAGTTTGAAGGTTCCAAAATAGGCACATTGGCCAATCTTGCATAGTTACGGGTGTCCTGTTCATTTTGAGATGAAAACAATGACGGATCATCAGCGGATAAAATAACCATTCCACCATTGACACCGGAATATGCAGTGGTCATGAATGAATCTGCCGCCACATTCATACCTACATGCTTCATGAATGTGAATGACCTGAGACCTGAAGCGGCAGCAGTTGCTGCAACCTCCATCGCTACCTTTTCATTAGTAGAAAATTCAAAGTAGATATTGGCGTCTTTTGCCAATACTGATAATACATTTCCAATTTCTGAAGAAGGAGTTCCGGGATATGTAGCTGCAATAGAAACGCCTGCTTCTATAACACCTCTTACAGCAGCTTCATTACCTAGTAAAAATTGTTTATCACCAGACACTCCTGTGACTAATTCTTTTAAATTCATTATATTTTCCTCAAAATAATCATTAATATAAATTATATTATTACTTCAAAGTATAAATATTATTTTAAAATTCAAAAAATCTAAAAAAAAAAAACAGTTCCTAATTAAATCAAAATTATATCAATCCAAACTTTTTGAAATATTTTTCATACAACAAATAAATATTCACTAAGTATAATTTAAAAATATACCTATCAATCATTTTATTTGATTTTTTAACAATATTTTTTACACTCAAACAAAGTATAGAAACTTTTTTATAAAATTTTTTACTTAAATTAAAAATGTAAAGATTATTTAAGATAAAAATTTTTCTTTTATTATTAAATTATACTAAAAAGTGAGAATATGGGTAGTAAAAAAATAGGCAATATTGTCGAGATAATGAAAAATGACTTTAAATCAGCATTTTCAAATCCAATTGTGACAATAATACTAATTGCAATCATAATTCTTCCTTCCCTTTATGCTCTTTTAAATATACAGGCATGTTGGGACCCTTATGGAAACACAGGAAATGTAGAGTTTGCAATTGCCAATCTGGATAATGGTTCAACATTTGAAGGTACACACATTAACGTTGGAAATGAACTTGTTAAGGATTTAAAGAAAAATGATAAATTCAAATGGACATTCGTCACTGAAGATGAACTGCGGGACGGAGTCTATAGTGGAAAGTATTATGCAGGTATGGTAATACCCAAAAATCTGACGGAAAATGTCCTTTCGATTACGGGAGATGACCCTAAACAGGCAGAATTGGAATATGTTGTGAACGTTAAATCCAATCCGGTGGCCACTAAATTAACTGATACCGGTGCAAACACTGTTTATACTACACTCAATGCAAAGATTATACAAATCATTAATCTTGCGGCTTATGGAAAGCTTGGAGAATTGCAGGAAGGTCTTGCAGCAGGAGCCAGTCAACTGGCAAGTGGTGGAAGCCAGCTTCAATCAGGTGCAGCACAGGTTTCTTCAGGCGCAAGTCAGGTCTCATCTGGTGTCGGTCAGGTTGAAGACGGAGCCAGTCAAGTACAAAGCGGTGCCAGTCAAGTACAAAGCGGTGCTAGTAGTGTGAAAAGTGGTGCAAGTCAAGTACAACAAGGCTCAAGTGCGGTTCAACAAGGTGCAAGCCAAGTACAACAAGGTTCAGAAGAACTGGACTCAGCAGTAGATCCATCATTAATCCCTGACGGACCTGTAAAAGAGTATGTAGAAAGTTCATCAGAACTTGCAAAAGGAAGTGGACAGGTGGCTGAAGGATCTAGTCAAGTTGCACAAGGTGCCAGCGATCTTGCAGACGGTTCAGTACAACTGGCCGAAGGATCAAGTGAAGTCGCAGGAGGAGCCAGCACCCTTGCAGACGGTTCAGTACAACTGGCCGAAGGATCCTTAAGTCTTGCGGCAGGTGCAGAATTACTTGGAAATGCAGCAGCAGGAGCATTATTTACCGCTGCAAGTTCACTTGGAGCATCAGCAGACCAGCTTTCAGCAATCACAGGAATCAATGAAACAATTCTTGGAGACTATTTCTTCTCACCTATTAAACTAGACAGACATGAAGTATTTTCAGTGCCTGACTACGGTTCTAACGTAGCTCCATTTTATTTGGTTTTATCCATGTGGGTAGGTGCTTTGATTACATGTGTGATGATAGAACCTAAATCAAGTGTCGGAACAAAATATTCCCCCTTTGAAATGTATTCAGGAAAATTATTGTTATATATAATTATGAGCATATTACAGGCCTGTGTAACATTAACCGGAGCCCATTTGCTGGGAGTTTATGTTGATAATTATCCTCTGTTTATATTTTCAGCCATACTGGTATCTGTAGTGTTCATGATTTTAATATACTCTCTGATTTCGGCACTTCAGACTGTAGGAAAAGGAATTGCGGTAATTCTTTTGGTACTTCAGATATCTGCAACTGGAGGAATATATCCGATTCAGATTATGCACCCGTTCTTCCAAACATTATACCCATATATGCCTATGACTTATGCAATCAAATTAATTCGGGAAGCACAACTTGGTGTTGTCTGGTCAAATTACTGGCCGGCATTGGCAATCCTATTAGCAATAGGAATCATAACAGTGATTGTTGCAGTTGCCATTAAAGAGAAAGCAGATAAACCTTCAAAATACTTTGAAGAAAAATTGGAGGAAAGTGGATTATTCTAGAAGTTATTACATTAACTTCTAAATTTTTTTAAGAAAAACAGGAGACAAGTAACATGAAAAAAACATTAATGTTTATTTTATTAACTGCTTGCATACTTTTCAGTGTTTCAGGTGTTTTTGCTGGCGACATCAATGAAACTACAGTTGCCAGTGACGCAGATGATTTAACTCTCAAAAGTGAAATTGACGATGTAAAAGTAAGTAACACTGAAGATCAGAAATTAGAAGATGCCAGTGAAGATGGAACATTCACTGCATTGCAATTGAAGATTAGTCTTGCTGAAAGCGGAAGTACTATAAATTTAACCCAAGATTACAAGTACAATGATGATTTTAAACTCACAACAGGAGTTTTCATCAATAAGGACATAACCATCAACGGTAATGGTCACAGCATTGACGGAATGGGCAAATCCAGAATTTTCAACATCAACTATGGTGATGGATTATCATTTCACAAAGTAATATTGAAAAATATCACATTTAAAAACGGTAACGCCAAAATCTACGGTGGTGCAATATTGAACTTTGCAGATTTAACTGTTGATAACTGTTATTTTACAAGCAATAACGCTGGCACTGCAGGTGGAGCTATAAACTCTTTAGGATCATTGACTTTAAAAAATTCCAAATTTAACAAGAATTCTGCAGGAGGAGATGCGGGAGCAGTATTCTCATTAACACTTAAAAAAGGTGCAGATTTCTATAAAAATTATTTTGCTGGACAAAATGCAACTGAAGATGTAAACCTTCTTTTAAGCATTGCAATGCAGGCACTACTTGAACATGGTAAGGATACCATAACCAACTGTGTATTTACCAACAATGTCGCCAATGGTCGTGGAGGTGGAGCAGTTTATGCATATTCACATATAGATATCAGTTCTTCCACATTCAATTCAAATAAGGCAGGTGAAAAAGGTGGTGCAGTATTCGGATGTAAAGATCTCTTTATTAAAAATTCTAAATTCAATAAAAACAAAGTGTCCATGTACGGCGGAGCTGTTTATTTCAAATGTCATGAACAATCAGGACATTATGAGAACGACACATGGGTTTCAAGCCTCAAATATTACACCAATTTAATTGAAAGCTCAACTTTCGCAGACAATGTTGCAAGTGAAAGAGGTGGAGCAATTTATGGATTTAGAACTTCCAGTTCCGATAAGGTTCACTGCGCTAAAGCTGTAAAATGTACTTTCAGCGATAACAAATCACCTAAAGGTAAAGATATCTATGGCGGAACCGTTAAAAACTGTATTTATAAAAATACAAAAATTACCTTAAAAGCCGTAACTGTTAAAAAATCAGCTAAAAAACTGACATTGCAGGCAACACTCAAAAAAGGTTCAGCAGCGCTTAAAAGCAAACAGGTAACTTTCAAATTTAATGGTAAAACCTACAAAGCAACAACCAATTCAAAAGGTATTGCTAAAGTTACCATTAAACAAAGTGTATTGAAAAAGCTTAAAGTGGGCAAAACAATTACCTATCTAGCGAAATACAGTAGTTTTTCTGCTAAAAAAACTGCAAAAGTTAAACAGTAGATGCATAAGCATTTACTACTCTTATTTTTTTTAATGAATTTTTGAAGATTCAATTATTTCCATTATTTTAATTTTTTCTTGTTTTAAAATTATACCTGAAATATTAGTTTCAATCTAATGACATGTCCTTGACATTAACTGCAACATTATTCTAAATTAAGTTAATAGTAACATCCACATACATGTAAACTGTTTGAAAATTCTATTGACACAAATTAGTGAAAATAGGAAAATCAATTTTACCACATTATTGCTTTTTTAACAATCTAATTGTGTTTTTTAAGAAATATCACTGTTGCAATTGCAGTTGCAATGATTGAAATTATATTTGCAATCATTGAAGGCAATCTCAAACCTTCAGGAGCCTGCAGAATATATCCAAATGCAATAAAAGTACACAAAATAGCTGGAAGCAATGCAATGAAATAATGTTTCCCTATTTTTTTCAGATAAGCGCTTGCAGCATATAACACTACTGTGGCCACTATCAATTGGGACCATGCGAAATATCTCCAGATTAAACTGAAATCAACAAAAGTTAATCCAAATGCCACTAAAAACAATGGAACAGCTATTTTTAGCCTTGAAATTATTTTTTCATGATTGAGATTAAGTTCATCGGCAATTGTTATTCTTGAACTTCTAAGCGCAGTATCCCCTGATGTAATCGGGCAGATGACAACTCCAATAATTGTTAAAACCAACCCTATTGGTCCCACCAATGTTTTTGCCATTTCATAAACTCCCACTGATGGTGTTGCACCATAGATTACTGCAAGTTGAGGCTGTCCATGGAAAAATGCCATTGCAATAGCTGCCCAGCACAAAGCAACCAAACCTTCCAGGACCATAGCCCCATAAAATACTGGTCTTGCATCACGTTCATTTTCAACACATCTTGCAACAATCGGAGACTGTGACGCATGAAAACCTGAAATAGCACCACATGCAATAGTGACAAACAGATATGGGAAAATGCTTTTGTCAGTTAAATACAAACCTTGTGTTGTAAATTCAGGAATGGCGTATGCAGGATTTAAAATCAATGCGCCGGTCATGAGCGCCGCCATAAGTAACAGTAATGCTCCAAAAATCGGATATATTTTTCCAATGATTTTATCAACAGGAAATACGGTTGCAATCAAAAAGTAGATGAATATAACTGTTATCCATATAAGTACTGGAATATCTGTTAGAGTTGTGAGCAAATCTGCGGCTCCTTTTGCAAAAGTGGCTGAAACAAGAATTCCAGTAATAACAATAAGAACCGCCATAATCTTTTGGATTTTGGTTCCCATATATTTAGAAATAATGTTTGGCATTGTGTATCCATCATTTCTCATAGACATGAATCCTGAAAAAAAGTCATGGACTCCTCCAATGAAAATTGTACCCAATGTAATCCAAATAAATGCCACTGGTCCGAACAATGCACCCTGTATTGCTCCAAAAATAGGCCCCAATCCTGCAATATTTAAAAAATGAACTAAAAAATTCTTGACTGTAGACATTGGAATATAGTCAACACCATCCTGCAGTCTAAATGCCGGAGTTTGGCGTGTTTCATCAACACCAGATATTCTTTCAATAAATTTACCATAAACAAAATATGATGCAATCAATAATATAAAACAAATGAAAAAACTATACATCGCATTTACATTTGTAACTACAAATATAAAAAAATGATGTTAAAAATAGTTGTTATTCAAACTAGTGGTGGGATTAAACTGGCCTATTAACATTGTCATATCATTTAGGTTATGTTTTTACAACTATTGTGGAATTTGAATATTTCTATCCAAATAATTAAATTTTAACATTTTTTATGTTGAATTTTTTCTTCAAGTTTATTTTCTCCATTTATAGTCTATTACTTAATGTTTTTACCATTTTTGTAATTTGTTCTTGGGCTGTTATGTTTTTTTTGGGAACATAAGAATTTATCCAAGCTATCCCCCATTGACTTATGGGTTCATGATTTTTTTTGTTGTGTTTGGTTTTTGGTGTATGTATTTTATTTCTATTCCTTCGTTTTTTATGTTTATGGCTGCATTGAGGTCTCTGTGGTGGTGTTTTCCACATTTTGGACATGTCCATTCTCGTATTTCTGGTGGCATGCTTTCTTGTTGTGTGTGTTGGCAGTTGTGGCATTTTTTTGTTGATGGATAAAATCGACCTATTTGTATGAAGTCTTTTCCGTACCATTCTGCTTTGTATTTTATCATATGTATTAGTTTGTATAATGCTATTCTTTGTAGTTTTGGTGACCATTTTTTGTTTTGAAACCATTCTTTGATGTTTAATGTTTCCATACTTATTAAATCAAATGTTTTCACGATATATTTGCTTAAATGGTGGTATGCATTGTTTATTTTATTATTTTTTTGTCAAGCCATTTGTGGTACTTTTTAAGGGTTTTTTGGTAATTTTTGCTCATGTATTTTTGTCGTGATAATTTCTTTTGATATTTTCGGATCATTTCATCTTCTCTTTTAAGGTCAAGATTGGCTATCTCAAGACCATTGGAGAGTGTTGCAAGATCTTTTAATCCTAAATCAATACCTACAGAGGTACCCTTGGGTTTTAATTTATCAACGACTGTGTATACATTTACAATTGCATAATATTTACCATTTTCCCTTTTAACAGTTACATTATTAATTTCACTGGTTTTCAATAATTTCCTGTACTTAGGACTTGTTTGATAACGTACATAGCCTAATTTAGCTAATCTAATGCGCTTGTTAGTTACTTTAATGTTATTACCATTTTTTTGAATTCTAAAAGAGGGTGTGGCTTTTCTTTTGGATTTAAAATTAGGATATCCACTAATTTTTTTAAAAAAACGAGAGAAAGCTTTATTTAAATCTCTATAAACCTGTTGCTGGCTAGTGGACTCCCCATCACGCAAAAAGGTAAACTCATCTTTCAACAAGTTCAAAATCGCATTAAAATTCCTAAGATTAGTTTTCAAAGGATAACCATGTGCCTGAAATAAATTATACAATTCATTGTATTCTGAAAGAATATGATTCCAAACAAAGCGAGCATTACCAATATTTTGCTCTAAAACACCAATCATATCCTCATCAGGTAAAATACGCAACTTCAAACCCATAGAAACAACATTATACTTCATAACCATTAAACCTACAAAATACAATACTTTCCAAATTATATAATACAATACAAATATATAATACACATAAAAAATATAACTTATCCAAGAGCATTTGACGACTATTCTCATCAAGCCATAATGTAAAAAAAAGATAAAAACTTTAAGAGAAATACTATAATATGGATTTAATTATGATAAACACTATAATAGCAAATATTACTTCACCCAGGAAAATTCCAATTAAAACACATACTCCTGAAGTTAAAATAGGTGCCAATAATGTAATTGATATTATTTCAAAAAGTATCAAACCAATTGTCAATATTAATGAATGGTAACTTTTTCCCAATCCATCCAATATTTTGTTTGACAATTTTGATACATTTGCAGCGGATACAATAAAAATACCGAATAATGCAATATAAAATACTGATGTTTCAACACCCGTAACAGAAAATAATGCAAATCCATAATCTCTTATAAAGAAGAATATTACAGTGAAAATTATAGAAAATGACAAGGAAATTTTAAGGGAATAATTATAAATTTCATTTAATTTTTGGATTTTATTTGCACCAAACAACTGTCCGCAAATAGTTACCATTGATCCAGAGAATGAAGATTGAGGTGATGAGATAAATTGTTCAATTTGTGATGCTGTTGAATATAGCAATACACCAATTTGACCAAGCTGTGCGATTAAAACACTATTGATGAACATCATATTAACACTCCATAATATGTCAATAATAAAATTTGGAATGGACACTACGAATATTTTATAAACAATGCCTGGTTTAAAATATTTAAAATTCAAAACAACTTGAGTTTTTCCACTTAAATAGAGATATAAGAAAATAATGACTGTAACTAATGTAGACAATACAGATGCATAAGCCACTCCTTTTATTCCCAAGTAAAATACAAAAATAAAAATCGGAACTAAAATCAGATTTAAAATATTAGTTAAAATAATTATGATTGTAGGAGTTTTTGAATTTCCTTCTGCCTGAAGAGTATTGATAAATAAACTTGAAAGAAGTGTTAAAAATGAAAATATGAACATTGGAGTTAAATAATCTATAACTAAATCAATAGAATTAGTAATATTCATTAAACTCAAAATATCTTTTAAAAAGAATGTAAGCAACTCCAAGATTACTCCAACTATAATGCATGTTATAATACCATGTAAAATTGAATTATTTGACCCTATTAAATCATTTTCACCTATTTCCCTTGAAATTACTGAATTAGTTCCAATACCTAGAGCATCTCCAAATCTGGATAAAAATATACAATTGCATTTGTCCACTGCAGTCACTGCTGTTGATTCATCCGATAAGACAATTACCTTTGAAAAAGACGCTAAATTTGAAACAATAACATATGATAAATTAGTGCTTGCAACAGGAAATGAACTTATTGCTCCTGACTTTGACATAGACAATATGGATAATATCTACTCTTTAACAAATATTCAAGATGGAAGAGTCATCAAACAGTCCGTTGAAGGCAAAAAAGAGATAGTATTCATTTCAAACATGTTCATAGGTATTGAAAGCGCTTATGAACTGACTAAAAAAGGATATGACGTGACATTTCTAGAACAGTCATTTGGAATATTGCCACTGTTCCTTGATGGAGATATGTCAGGCAAGCTAGTGGAATTAAATGAAGGTGTTAATTTTGAAACAAACACCAATGTAACAAGCATAACCACCAATGGATCTAAAAAAGAGATTCATTATAACGATAAAACCATAACTGCTGATGTAGTAATTCTGCCAAGCAATAAAGTACCTTCCATTGCTTTAGCAAAACAGGCAGGATGTGAAATAGGGGATTTCGGAGCCGTTAAAATAAATGAATTCCTTGAAACAAGTGTTGAAGACATTTATGCTATCGGAGACTGTGTTGAAGTAAAAAGCCACATAACCGGTACTCCAACAGTATCTCCTGCAGGAACCACCGCAGTTCGCCAGGCAATGATTCTTGCAAATAACCTGACCGGAAATATACTCACTTTTAAACCGGTTGTAAATACCGTAGTTTCCAAAGTTGGAGATTATAATTACGCATCTTCGGGCATAACCGAGTCATTTGCAAAAATGATAGAAATGCCTGTTGTCTCAGCATGCATTGAAACATGCCAGAAGGCAAGATATTATCCGCAAAACAATAAATTATACATCAAAATGATTTGTAAATTTGACGGTACTGTTGTAGGATGTCAAATGCTGTCTAAAGGGGATCTTTCATCAAGAATAGATGCATTATCATTCATCATCACGGATAACATGAAATGTGAAGAAATTATCCAAAAAGAATTTTCATATACTCCCTCATTAGCGATGGTCGTTAATCCTATTGTTCAATCAGCATTGGAAATAATGAATAAACTAAAGAAATAATCAAACTCTTAATATTAAATCATGATTGTTGACAAACAAAACTTATATGCTCTATTAAAAATATAAACTTAAATGGTGATAAAATGTTAGAAGCATATGTACCTTTTATTGGGTTAATTATATTTGGAAATATTGAAAATTTAATTTTAGCATCACAAGGTGTTGTTCAGGGCGTAAATCCAAAAATATTAGGTGGATTAAGCATAATTGTTGTAATCCTATGGTTAGTTATAGGAACTGTAGCAACAGAAGTTGCAATCCAATATTCAAACTACATTACATTTATTGGAGGATTGGCAATTGTCATTTTAGGTATTCAGGCAATACATGGTGCTGTCAAAAATATTAATGCAAACAAGAAAGGAGGTGCATAATATGGTTAATTTAAAAGATTATGCTCCATTTACCGGTTTGCTTATCTTCGGAAACATAGAAAACCTAATATTAGCTTCACAGGGTGCTGTTGCACATGTGGATCCAATCATTTTAGGCGTATTGAGTTTAATAGCTGTGGTCGCATGGCTATTGATTGGAACATACGGAACAAAAGTGGCTATCAAATATGCCGATTACATTGAAATATTCGGTGGAGTGGCCATTATTATTTTAGGTGTCCAATCTATGATTGAAGCTATGGGAATAACTCTTTTCCCATAACTTTATTACTTTATTTTCTTTAAATGATGAATTAATTCCCCAATACATGTTAACGATTATTTTTTTTGTTTTGAACTAAACTGACTAATGATATTGTCAATTTAATCAATTATTATTTCAACAATATGCTTGAATGCTTCTTTTAACTCTGGAACCATAGGATAAAGAGGATACACGTGAGACATGCCTTCACCAATGTTCAATTCCACATCAACCCCGTTATCATTTAGTTTGTTGAAAAATTTAACGATATCAGGATAGAATATTTCATGGGTTCCCACAAATATTGTAGTCCGTGGAAGATTTTCCATATCACCAAAGAGAGGACTTACTTTATAATCCTTTGAATCCAAATCACCGGCCCAGACTTCACCCATTTCGCGCAATCCATCTACTCCAAGCATTGGATCAAGTTCATCATATTTCTCATAATCTCCAGACATTGACACGTCAACCCAAGGAGAAATTAAAATCAAGTGTTCAGGTTGCGCCATATCATTGCCGGCCAAATATTCACAGAATGAAGCTGATAATCCTCCGCCAGCTGAATCTCCCATAATTATAATAGGTTTTTTGAATTTCAATATCAAATCATACAGATTTCTGACAATCAGATAAGTCTCTTCATAGGTATGGTTAGGTGCAAGAGGATATATCGGAGCAAAAACTGTTGCATTAACTTTTTTAGCAAGATTATCGCAAAAGACAATATGAAGATTAGTAAACTCATTAACATATGCACCGCCATGAAGATACAAAATTATACGTTCTGTAGTTGTACTTTCATTAAAAATTACCACCTGACATCCAAACATTTCTTTACTTTTAATTTTAGTAAGATATGGTCATTTAGGGATTTCATGTGTTCCATCTTCCTCAGTAGAACGTTTTTTCATGAGTTCATCTGCTTGATTTTTATCACTGGAGGTTTTTTATAGTCTTTGTGTTTTAATGTGGATTCCATAATGTTAGACATTTTTGACATTTTGTTCACCTTTTTGTAATAATAATCATTAATTTATCAAATTTATTATTTAATAATTAATGGAAAATAATCATAACATATTATGATTTTAAGTTTGATTTGAAATTTTACGCCATATCTTAAAATTATTATATTACTTTACTCAAAAGTAATTAACATAGGTGAAACTATGGATTACAAAAAAATTTTAGGAATCCTATTTATAATATTAGGTATACTTTTCGCAGTTTATCCAGTATACAGTGCAAGTGCTGTATCTTTAATTGCAGGAATATCTCTAATAGCTATCGGATTAGCTTCCATCATTGATGGATTTTCCGTATTTAGTGTGATGACACATATTTCAGGAATTAAAATACTTTTAGGAATACTGGCAATACTATTCGGAGTATTGTTTATTTATGAAATTGATGCATTATCATTTATTGTTGGATTCCACTTTTATTTAATTGCAATTGTACTAATACTTATTGGGATAATGGGATTATTTACAGTTCCTGACGCAAAATCAAAGCTTGCTGCAGTATTAATTATCATATTAGGCATAATAACTACATTCTTAGCTGCATTTGCAATAGCTCAACCATTATACACAGCAATTATTGTCGGAATCTGTCTAATCATGTACGGAATAATCTTCTTTGTATCCAGCATTATTGAAAGTTAAATAAAAACGTGAGAAAGATGGATAAAGAAACTAAGCAGCGTTTGGGTGAAATTAGGCAAGCCATAAAGAAATATGGCTTCGACAAGATTTTAGGCCAAACCGCAAAAAACAAAATACGTTCAAAAGATGACGATGAAGCAAATGAACTTTTATTGGACGATGAAATACCTGTAAAGTTAAGATTGATGCTTCAGGATTTAGGAACAACATTCATTAAGTTAGGTCAACTATTAAGTACAAGACCAGATATCGTTGGAGAAAGAATAGCTAATGAATTGGCTAACCTTCAGGATGACAATCCTGCAATTAGCTACGAACAGGTCAAAACAATTGTCGAAAGAGAACTTCATGGTAAAATTGAAGATTTATTCGAAGACTTTACACATGAAGAGTTGGCTACCGCATCCATAGGCCAGGTTCACGAAGCTAGATTAATAACTGGAGAAAGAGTTGCAATTAAAATCCAAAAAGAAGGCATTACAGATAAAATTGACCTTGATATAAGAATTTTAAAATATATTGCTAATCGTGCCGACAAATGGAACTCAAATCTTAGGAAAATCAACTTGCCGGGAATCATGGAAGAGTTTGACCGTTCCATTCACAAGGAAATCGATTACAATAACGAATTCATGAACATGCAACGCATTGAAATGAATTTTGTTGACAATCCAAACATTCACATTCCTGCTACATATCCAGAGTATTGTACATCAAAAGTTTTAACAATGGAGTTCATTGAAGGTACAAAGTTAAACGATGTCTATGCAAGTACAGGCGATGAATTCGACAAAAAGGCTTTGGCACAAAATGTCCTCGATTCATACCTCCAGCAACTGTTCATTGACGGATTTTTCCATGGAGACCCTCACCCAGGTAACATATTAATTTTAGAGGATAATGTTGTCTGTTACCTTGATTTAGGTATGATGGGATTCTTTGATGAAAAATTCAAACGTGACCTTTCAGAAGTAATGTTGCTGTTCATGGACCAGGATGTTGACGGACTGATCAATCAATTGATGTACATGGACATATTGGACTATGACATTGACACAACATCATTAAGAAGAGACTTGAATGATTTGTTCGGAAGATACTTTGGAGTGCAACTCAATCGTTTCGATGGAGTTTTAGAAGCACTTCTTAGCCTTATGCAAGAGTATGGAGTCATTCTTCCAAATGAAATTGTTACTATGGCAAGAGGATTATCCATGATTGAAGCCGTTGCACACAATCTTGATCCTGAAATTGATGTTTTCGCAGCACTAAAACCAGTTGCTGCTCAAATTGCCAGACAAAAACTTAATCCTAAAAACCTTTTGAAAGGCAAGAAAAGCAATGCAATCCTTTATGGACACATGCTACAAACAATACCAAAACTTCTTACAAGAACTATCCACAAGATTGAAAATGAAGAGTTGCAATTAAGATTTGAAGTCGACATTACCGACAAGGTTTCAATAATCGCATTAGTCTCAGCACTCATTATTGGTTCTTCAGTTGTTTCATTCGGACCAAGAGTATTTGACATGCCAGTAATTTCATTAATAGGTTATATAATCGCTATAATCCTAAGTATTATCGGCATTAGAAAATTTGTTTTAAAATAGATTTAAACATATGGGGAATTAATCTTCCTCAATACTTATTTTTTATTAAAATTCTTTCATTTCATATTCTAATTCGTATGAAAAAAGTATACAAAATACTGTTTTACTTGATAATCTTAAATAAAATAAACAACATTATTTATATTGATGGCAAAAAATGAGTTTATAAATAAATTAAAGGACAGACATATTGCAATTACCGACGGAGTTTTTGCAATCGCAATGACAATTCTTGTTTTGGAAATTGCAGTACCAACAATGGCGGACATATCATCAGGCGTTGCTTTAAACGAATATTTCTTAAGTTATTTGGCACCGTCAATTTTAATATATTTCATAAGTTTTTATATCGTGTATAATTTCTGGGAAAACACAGTTATTCTTTTTAATTTTAAAAAAATAAACAATACCATATTGACCTTGAACATGCTTACAATGGCAACCGTTTGTTTAATACCATTTGCAACAGGGTTTCTTTTTAAATTCTACACCTACACTGATGTAAACGTTTTCTTTTCAATATTAGTATTGATAATCAGCTTATTATACATATTAATGTTCATATTGCTAATCAGATATAATTTTAAAGAGCATTTTGATAAAAAAGATGAAATAAAAACTGCAATACACGATTATAGCGATGGAGTGGAATTAGACAATTTAAAATTATATATCAAAGGTGCTGCTCTAACATTATTCTACATATTACTTGTACCAGTCATCAGTTCATTGATATCCCTCGTTTTGGCTTTCGTATCCCCACTATTAAGCTTATTGTCTTTTTTACTAATTCTAATTCTAAGATTTGTAATTCGTATAAGGCGTTCTTCAAAGGATGAACTAGAAGACATTGAATTGACAGACGATGAAAAAGAATTCATAGGCAATATTAGAGGATGCATTTATGGTGATGACTGATTACTTACCCTGATTTGAGCTATTAATGACACAATACCAATAGAAACAAATTTTCTTTAAAGACACACATTAATGTCTTATTAATTATACATTAAATAAAAATATTTAAAAGGGATAACTAAAAAGAAATAATATCTGGTGAAATTATGAGTTTAGAAGAAACAAAAGAAAAACTTTCAGTTAAAATCGATGAAAAAAAAGTAAAACATGAAGAAAGGAAAGCACAAGCTAAAGTAAATCACGAAGAAAGAAAACTAGCATTAAAAGCAAAATATACTGATAAAAAAATAGAAGCACATCTTGAAAAAGCTATTAAAAAAGTCTATAAAGCAGAAGATGACGCCGACAAAGACATTATCAAATTATTAGATGCTGTTGATGCAGAACTTGAAAACGAAGAAAAACCTATTGAACTCATTTTATTCAAAGCAGAAAACAAGCTTGCAGAAATCGTATTAAATACTGAATTAAAAATGCAAAAAGCTAAAAATGAGTTAATTAAAAATATGGAAAAAGATATTGAAAAAATATCCGAATTAGTAACCATTGAAGAAGATCTTACAGTTCTTAAAGATGAAATGGATGAAGTATCAACTCTTTTAGATGAAAGAATTGATATTGAAAAAGAAACCTTAAACATTAAAGCAAAAGAATAATTACTTTAAAAGGAAATGTTGAAATTTAATTTTCAATAATTTTCCTTACTTATTTTTAAAACAATCCATTGCCTCACTTTTTGTTAATTTTACACAATTATTATTTCTGTTTCACCATCATTTAGCTTTAGACAGAACTAATGTTAATATTAATGAAGAGATTACCAGAGCAAAGAAATTGGTATCCTATCATGATTTTTTTTAAATTTTTTTGTTCAAAATAATCACAAATACAATAGATAACAAATTTTAGATTTAGAAATTACTTAAAAAAATATCTAAAATAAATTCAATAATCTAAATAAATATACATTCATTAGATATTAATATTAATATAACGTTATGTTCATGTTTTATCATTATAAACCACATTTTTAGAAGATATCATATATAATATTTGACTTAAAATTTATGAATCAAAGCTTATTTAGGACATATTACATAATTTAGGACTTATAAACTACATTTTATTCATATAAACTCATAAATTTCACTTATTTCAAATAAAATCATATGCTCCAAGTATCATATTGAATCCTAATATAATTAGAACAAATTTTATATATCTGAGCATTTTCCAAGGAGAATTTAAAAAGACATATTTGATTTTTAAAATGAAAATATTATACAATTTATATAGAAATTAAATTAAAATTAATCAGTATATTAAAATTTTTAAAAATATCAAAAATGATTTTAATTAAATTAAATAAAATTGCTACAATACAATACAAATTTAATTAGTTGAGTTTTAAACCAGATACTTTAAAAAATCGCTTAAAAATCA